>NZ_JBCPXY010000004.1:0-418077 GCF_039581425.1 Flavobacterium movens | reverse complement strand
CCAAGTTTCCCAATCGGAAACACGACAGTAACTTGGACGGCAAAAGATGCGGCAGGAAATACGCAGACCTGCACTCAGATAGTGACGGTTAATGACACCCAAAAACCTTCAATCACATGCCCAACGACAGTTTCAGTTTCTGCAGATGCGAATTCATGCGCTGCTACTGGAGTTGCTTTAGGGACTCCAACGGTATCGGACAACTGCACGGGAGCTGTAACGGTGACGAATGATGCTCCGCCAAGTTTCCCAATCGGAAACACGACAGTAACTTGGACGGCAAAAGATGCGGCAGGAAATACGCAGACCTGCACACAAATTGTTAAAGTAATTGGTGCCATTGTTGCAAAAGATGATAGTATTTCTTCGTCAAATGGCGTAACTGGAGGAGTCGTTATTATTAATGTTTTTGATAATGATGTTTTAAATTGTAATAAAGTAAATATAGGAGATGTTGATGTTGCGGTAAATGGTACTGTACCGTCAGAGTTAATTTTCAATACTGTAAATGGTGCTGTTTCAGTAAAACCGAATACACCAACAGGTATTTATACATTTGATTATTCGATTTGTGAAATTGCTAATAGTGGAAATTGCAATACAGCTACAGTTAAAGTTGAAATTGTAAATGATTTAATCGCCGTTAAAGATGATTTCGGAACAAAATCTTCAGGATCAACGTCAGCAATTGTCGGAAATGTAAAATCAAACGATACTTTGGACGGAGCATTTGTTACGTCTGGCAATACAGTTGTAACTGTTGGTAGCAACGGGCCATTAAGCGTTGATGCAAATGGAGATGTGACTCTAGCGGCAAACACGCCAAGTGGAACCTACAGCACTACATACGAAATCTGCGAGAAAGATGCGAATCCATCAAACTGCAAGACAGCAGTTGCGGAAGTTAAAGTTGCAAATACAATAGACGCAGTACTAGATACTATTACTCCAATTAATGGAAACATTGGTGGAACAACAGTATCTCTAATAGAAAACGATACACTAAACGGTGATAAAGTTGTAATTGGAAGTAATTCAGGAGAAGTGACCATAAATATTGTTGGCACTTTACCATCTGGATTAACATTAAACACAAATGGAACTATTACAGTAGATCCAGAAACTCCAAAAGGAAATTATAAGGTAGGATATACAATATGTGAAGTAGGTGCAGTTCCTGCAAACTGCGACTCGGTAACTATAACCGTACCGGTTACTGCAGGAAACCTTGTGGCAAACGAAGATGTTATTCCTTCAGTTTTAGGATCGAATGTTCCTCAGACATTGGGCAAAAACGTTTTTGAGAATGACACAAAAAATTCGCAGCCGTTAAATCCTTCAGATGTTACGCTTAAAACTACAGTGGCAGATCCAAAAGGATATCTGACTGTGGATGTAGACGGAAACATTGTTTTAGACGGAAATCCTCCAGCGGGAGATTACGAGCTGACTTATGAAATCTGCGAGAAATTAAATCTGGACAACTGCAGTTCAAATACTGTGAAGGTAACGGTAGGAACTCCAGTAATCGATGCAGTTGAAGATGTGATAGCTTCAATAAATGGAAATATCGGAGGAACGACCATCTCATTAACAGCAAACGATAAATTAAACGGAAGCCCAATCGTAGTTGGAACAGGAGCTGGAGAAGTTAAGTTTGAAATCGTTGGAACGCTTCCGGCAGGACTTACGTTAAATTCAGATCATACGATTACTGTTGCGCCAAATACGCCAAAAGGAGATTATAAGGTAGAATATAAAATCTGTGAAAACACGAATCCTACAAACTGCGACTCAGTTACTATAACCGTACCTGTTACAGCAGGAAATCTTGTGGCAAACGAAGATCTTATCCCTTCAGTTTTAGGATCGAATGCTCCTCAGACATTGGGCAAAAACGTTTTTGAGAATGACACAAAAAATTCGCAGCCATTAAATCCTTCAGATGTTACGCTAAAAACTACAGCTGCAGATCTAAAAGGATATCTGACTGTGGATGTAGATGGAAATATTGTTTTAGGAGCTAATCCGCCAGCGGGAGATTACGAGCTGACTTATGAAATCTGCGAGAAATTAAATCTGGACAACTGCAGTTCAAATACTGTGAAGGTAACGGTAGGAACTCCAGTAATCGATGCAGTTGAAGATGTGATAGCTTCAATAAATGGAAATATCGGAGGAACGACTATCTCATTAACAGCAAACGATAAATTAAACGGAAACCCAATCGTAATTGGAACAGGAGCAGGAGAAGTTAAGTTTGAAATCGTTGGAACGCTTCCAGCAGGACTTACGTTAAATTCAGATCATACGATTACTGTTGCGCCAAATACGCCAGCAGCAGATTATAATGTAGAATATAAAATCTGCGAAAACACGAATCCAACAAATTGTGATTCGGTAATTACAGTGGTAAAAGTTACAGGAGGAAATCTTGTGGCAAACGAAGATCTTGTGCCATCTGCAGTTGGAGTAAATGTCCCACAAACAGTAATCAACCTTTTTGATAATGATACTAAAGATGGAAATAAATTAGTGCCATCAGATGTTGATCTGAAAGTAACTCAAGCAGATCCAAAAGGATATTTAACTGTAGATACAGACGGAAATGTTGTACTAGCACCTAATGCACCTGCGGGAGAATATGAATTGACATATACAATCTGTGAAAAATTAAATCCAAATAATTGTGATTCAAATGTTGTAAAAGTTAGCGTAACTGAACCAAAAATGAATGTAACAACAAACAGTTATTGTTCAAACAATGTTCCTTATGTTAATTATGCAGTTGCACCAGAAAATTTCACAGCACATAATTTATTAACTGTTAGATGGATTGATAGCAACAATAATGTTGTTGCAACTCAGACCAATCTGCCATTAAGTGGAAATATTTTATGGCCAGGAGCAGAGATTGACAGTAACCAAAATGGAATAGATTGGCCAGGCTGGGTTTTAAATAACGGAATATGGGCAGAAGGAGCAGACGGATTTGAAGCTACTAGAAATGGAGTAAAAATCGAATTTTCATTAAATCCAACCGTTACAGTTTCGGTTGCTTATCCGCCGGCTACGCCAGATTGTAATGCACGTCCAACATTTAGTATAAAAGCAAATAATGACGAGGCAGGACCAGTAAATGTAAAGAAAGGAGTAAATGCTAACATTAATATTTTTGAAAATGACTTATTAAATGGAGCAAAATTGAAGGCTTCAGATGTTATTTTATCAGTTCCGGTTGTACATCCAAATATTACGTTGAATGCAGACGGTTCAGTAAACATTGCAACAAATACGCCAGATGGGGTTTACGAACTAACGTATCAGATTTGTGAAGCTGCAAATACATCAAATTGCAGTCAGGCAGTAATTAAGATTACAGTTGATAATGTTGTAGACCCAGCTCCGCCAACAGAAAATAAAATTACTTTAAACAATGATAATGATGTTAGTGCTGACGGAATTAATGGCTCATTAGAATTTGTAAATGTTTTAGATAATGATTTGATAAACGGACAGCCAATAAATCCTGCGGATGTTATAATTAAGCCGTTAACAGATAGTTCATATTTTGAGTGGAATGCTGACGGAACGGTAAGTGTTAAGCCAAACACACCAGGAGGTAATTATCCTTTGACTTATCAGGTTTGCGAAAAAGCTAATGATACAAATTGTTCTACAGCAGTGTTAAATGTTTTTGTTGAAGTTCCAGCTATTTCGGTTATCAAAACAGCAGTTTTCAATGACGAAAATAAGAGCGGTTTTGCAAATGCAGGAGAAACCATTACGTACAAATTTACAGTAACCAATACAGGAAATGTGCCACTTGTTGGAATCACATTAAGCGATCCGCTTCCTGGAGTAATGGTTTCAGGACAGTCACTTAATTTGGGCGTAAACGAATCTAATGATACCAATTTCACGGCGGTTTACAAAATCACTCAAGAAGATATTAATCGAGGTAGTGTGAGTAATCAAGCAACTGTGAAAGGAAGCAGTGTAAGAGGCGTTGTTGTCGAAGATCAGTCAGATGATTCAAGCAATAGTGGAGATAGTCCAACAGTTTTAGACTTAAACGGATGTTCGATTAAAGTAATGAACGCTTTCTCTCCAAATGGAGACAGTAAG
This sequence comes from Flavobacterium movens, assembly GCF_039581425.1. Lineage (NCBI taxonomy): Bacteria > Pseudomonadati > Bacteroidota > Flavobacteriia > Flavobacteriales > Flavobacteriaceae > Flavobacterium > Flavobacterium movens. Next base: position 413,949 of record NZ_JBCPXY010000004.1, on the reverse strand, counting down.
AATGCAAGATTCTACATTAGAGGAATTGAATGTTATCCAGACAATACGGTTGAAATTTATAACCGTTGGGGAGTTCTGGTTTTCAGTATAGATCAGTACAACAATAACGATCGAGTTTTTGAAGGATATTCTAACGGACGTTCTACAATCAAACAAACAGATGGTCTTCCGGTTGGAACGTATTTCTATGTCTTAAAATACAAAGACAGTGCTCAGAAGTCTCACCAAGAATCTGGTTACTTATACCTTAATAAATAAAATGGAATACGGCTTAGTTAACCCTAAGCCGTTCTAAAGCTTAATAAATGAAAAAATTAATTTTAGTTTTTATGTTTTTTTCGATTGTGTCTAATGCGCAGCAAGATGCACAGTACACGCAATATATGTACAACACAATCGAAGTCAATCCAGCGTATGCAGGTTCAAGAGGAGCATTAAGCGTTTTTGGTTTATATCGTACACAATGGGTTGGATTAGATGGAGCACCCGAAACAAGCACGTTCTCGGTTAACACACCTTTAAGAAATAGTGATTTAGGACTTGGAGTTTCTTTGGTAAATGATAAAATCGGACCAACTGTAGAAAATACATTATCGGCAGATTTGTCTTATACTATTCCGACTTCAGAATCATGGAATTTATCTTTTGGTATAAAAGGTACTGCCAATCTTTTTAATATCGACATTAATAAGTTGAGTTATGAAGATCAGGATGATCCACAGTTTCAGAATCTTAAAAATAAATTCTCCCCAAATATTGGAGCAGGAATTTACTATCATTCAGACAGAGCTTACATCGGATTATCTGTTCCTAATTTTATAGAAACAAATCGTTATGATGCAGACGATGTGGCTATTTTCAAAGATAAAATCAATTATTATTTAATAGCGGGTTATGTATTTAATCTGGATCGTTTAGAATACATAAAATTCAAACCAGCATTAATGGCTAAAATGGTCGAAGGAGCACCGTTGCAAGTTGATGTCTCAGGAAATTTTATGTTTAATGACAAATTTGTTTTGGGGCTTGCTTATCGTTGGAGCGCATCTGTAAGCGCAATGGCAGGATTTCAAGTGACAAAAGGAATGTACATCGGTTATGGTTATGATCATGAAACTACACAATTAAGAAAATACAATTCTGGATCTCATGAGATTTTCTTAAGATTCGAATTCTTTAATAATTATAATAAAATGATATCCCCAAGATTCTTTTAATACAACCTATGAAAGCTATAAAATTAATTTTGATCTTTTTACTGTCTAGTTTTATTTCAAATGTGAATGCGCAAAACCCATTCACAACCATGAACATAAAATATGCAGATAAAAAATACGAAGAGTACGCTTACGCAGATGCAATAAAAGTTTATGAGACTTTGGTAAATGATCAGACTACCGACCAAGGAATAATTCAACGTTTAGCAAATTCATATTATTTTAATGGAGAATTAAAAAGCGCATTAAAATGGTACGAGCAATTATTTGTAATAAACGAAAATCAAGAAGCTGAGTATTTATATAGATATGCGCAATCTTTAAAATCAGTAGGAGATTATCGCAAGTCTGATGAGATTTTACAGAAATTCAATCACAAGGCAACGGCAGAAAAAAGAGCAGATTTAATCAGGAATGAGAAAAATTATTTAGAAGAAATAAAAGAAAACTCAGGCCGATTTCAAATAGGTGACGCTGGAGTTAACTCAAGATATTCAGATTACGGAAGCGTTGTGTATAACAACAAAATTGTTTTTACTTCTGCCCGAGATACAGGCGGAGTTGTTAAGGCCAATTTTCAATGGACAAACAGATCGTTTTCTAGACTTTACGCAGCCGATTTAATGCCGGATGGAAGTGTTGGGAAACCTGAGCTTTTAGTAAAAAGAAAAAAAGACAATTTTAATGAGTCAAGTCCGATTTTTACTAAGGACGGGCGCACTATGTATTTTACCCGAAATAATTTTACTGATGGTAAAAGAAGAAGTAACGACAAAAATGTAACACTTCTTAAATTATACAAAGCTGAGCTTATCGATAACACATGGCAAAATGTAAAAGAACTTCCGTTCAATAGCGACCAATATAGTACGGCGCATCCAGCTCTAAGTGTCGACGAAAAAACATTGTACTTTGCATCAGATATGCCAGGAACGTTAGGTCTGTCAGATATTTTTAAAGTTGCAATTAATGAAGACGGAACTTTTGGAGCACCAGAAAATTTAGGTCCAGCAATTAATACCGAAGGAAGAGAAACTTTTCCGTTCATTTCTGGAGATAACGAATTGTATTTTGCAACTGATGGCCGTCCAGGTCTAGGCGGATTAGATATTTTTGCTTCGAGAATAAAAACGAACGGAATTTTTGATGAAGTTTTAAATGTTGGAGAACCAGTAAATAGTAAGCAAGACGATTTTGCTTTTAGTATTGACAGCAAAACTAGAAGCGGTTACTTTTCTTCAAACAGAGAAAGCGGACTTGGTTTGGATGATATTTACAGATTTACAGAAACAAGAAGATTAATCTGCGAGCAAAACTTATCGGGAACAGTTACCGATGCAGAAACAAATGAGATTTTGGCGAACACGTCTTTGACTTTGTTTAATGAAAAATTTGATCCAGTTGGAACAATCACTACAGATGAAAAAGGAAACTACATTTTTCCTGATTTAAGATGTGGAAAAAAATACACGATTAGAACTGCTAAAAACGATTACAATGCCAAAGAAGTTGCAGTAACAATCCTTAAAGAAAAAGGAGAAACGACTCAAATGATTGCATTAAACAAAGTTTTTAAACCTCTTGTTGCAAAAACTGTAGCCATTAAAAAAACGACAATCAGTCCAGTAAAAGTGGGTTCGATAAGAGTGGGAGTAGATATAGCAAAACTATTAAATCTGCCAATGAATTTCTTTGATTTAGGTAAAGCAACAATCAAGAAAACATCTGAACCGCAATTGATGAAAGTAGTCAATCTTTTAAATGAATATCCAACAATGAAACTTGATATTCGTTCGCATACCGATAGCCGTTCTTCTTCAGAAAGCAATCAGATTCTTTCAGAAAAAAGAGCACAATCAACCAAAAACTGGTTAGTTCAAAAAGGAATTAGCGAAGATCGATTAAGCGCCAAAGGTTATGGAGAAACGCAATTAGTCAATAAATGTGCAGACGGAGTAAAATGTACAGAAAAAGAACACATGAAAAATAGACGAAGCGAGTTTATTATTGTATCAATGTAAAACATCTTCTTTATGAATTATAAAACCCCTTTTCTAAATTTTAGAAAAGGGGTTTTTGTTTAGAAATAATCCCTATGGGATAATGGTTTGGGGTGTGATAATTTTTTTTCTACCAATCAGTCACTCCTATCGGAGTGGTTTTTTACCCATTGTATATAATTCGAAACCCACTCCGCTAGGAGTGATTGGTCGGAAGTCCCAGCGAGACGAAATATTTATAGAAAAGATATTATATCCCATCCAAAAGCCCTAGCGGGGTGATATGTCGCTCCTCTGGAGCTTTTTTCTTTTGCCGTAATTTTTCGGCTATAAATATTATGCTCTGCTGGAGCATTTTAGAGATTAAAAAAATGAAAAAACCCCGCTGGGGGTTTCTCGTTGGTAAACGTTAAAAAATCTAAATTTCTTCAAAAAACAATTCTAAACAAATTCATTCTTTACACTATAAATTTGAAAATCTTAATTTTCATGTATTATGTTTAAAATGAATTGGTTATGATTTTAAAAAATCGATTTCGCTGCAAATTGTGTTGGTTTTTATTATAACTTTATAAAATCAAAAATTTTTCATTATGACTGTAGATCAAATACTTAAAGCAAAAGGAAGAAATGTTTATTCGATTTTCTCCAATTTAACGGTTTATGATGCGTTAAAAGTGATGGGAGAAAAAAACATTGGGGCAATTTTAGTTATGGATGATAATATTTTAAAAGGAATATTATCAGAGAGAGATTATGCTAGGAAAATTGTACTGAAAGATAAATCTTCTAAAGAAACTTTTGTTCATGAGATTATGGAAAGTCATGTTTTTACAGTAAAACTTTCAGATAATCTTGAAGATTGTATGGAACTTATGAGCGAAAAAAGAATAAGACACCTGCCTGTTTTAGAAGATGGAACAGTGGTTGGAGTAATTTCAATCAGCGATGTAGTGAAGGCAATTATAGAAATTCAGAAAGACACAATCAACCATTTGAATTCTTATATTTCTCAATAAAGCATACCTAAAAACGATAAAAATTCAAACGAGTCCAATTTCTATTGGACTTTTTCTATTTATTCGAATAAATTTTAGGAAAAGAAAACGCTAAAAAGACGCCATTTTAAAACAAGACTTATATCTTTGTAAGCTAGAATAAAAGCTAAAAACAATGAACAAAGAGAGTAAAAGAAGAGAAGCGTTACTGTATCACGCAGAACCAACTCCAGGAAAAATTCAGGTAGTTCCAACAAAAAAATATGCAACCCAGAGAGATTTATCATTGGCCTATTCGCCGGGAGTTGCAGAACCATGTTTAGAAATCGCAGCAAACAAAGAAGACGTTTATAAATATACAGCAAAAGGAAATTTAGTAGCCGTAATTTCAAACGGTACAGCTGTTTTAGGACTTGGAAATATTGGTCCAGAAGCAGGAAAACCTGTAATGGAAGGAAAAGGTTTATTGTTTAAAATTTTCTCAGACATTGATGTTTTTGATATCGAAATTGATACCGAAAATGTTGAAGAATTTATTCAGACTGTAAAAAATATTGCTCCAACTTTTGGAGGTATTAATCTTGAAGATATCAAAGCTCCAGAATCTTTTGAAATCGAAAGAAGATTAATCGAAGAATTGGATATTCCAGTAATGCACGATGACCAGCACGGAACAGCAATTATCTCTTCTGCAGCTTTAATCAATGCGCTTGAATTGGCAGGAAAAAAAGCAGAAGACGTAAAAGTAGTAGTTTCTGGAGCAGGATCTGCAGCAATTGCTTGTACAGATTTATACGTTTTACTTGGAGTAAAAGTTGAAAACGTTTTAATGTACAACAGTAAAGGGCTTTTAACTAAAGACAATCCTGCACTTTCAGATTTACAATTAAAATATGCAGTTAACGGACCTCAGATTCCTTTGGCTGAAGCTGTAAAAGGTGCAGATGTTTTCATCGGATTATCTTCTGGAGATATTCTTTCGCCAGAAATGTTGTTGACAATGTCTAACAATCCGATCGTTTTTGCAATGGCAAATCCAAACCCAGAAATCGATTATAATTTGGCTGTAGAAACTCGTAAAGATGTTATTATGGCTACGGGACGTTCAGATTTTCCTAATCAGGTAAATAACGTATTAGGTTTCCCTTATATTTTTAGAGGAGCACTAGATGTAAGAGCGACAAAAATCAACGAAGAAATGAAAATGGCGGCTGTAAAAGCTTTAGCTATTTTGGCAAAAGAACCAGTTCCAGAGCAAGTAAACGTAGCTTACGGTGCAATGAAACTTGGATTTGGACAAGAATATATCATTCCTAAACCTTTCGACCCTAGATTGATTACTGTTGTAGCTCCAGCGGTTGCAAAAGCAGCAATGGAATCTGGAGTAGCAAAAAATCCTATTACAGACTGGGCAGCTTATGAAGATCACCTTCGTGAGCGTATGGGTAATGATAACAAAATGGTGCGTTTGATTACTAACCGTGCAAAATTAGATCCGAAGAAAATTGTTTTTGCTGAAGCAGATCAATTAAACGTTCTAAAAGCAGCTCAAATTGTTTATGAAGACGGAATTGGATTCCCAGTTTTATTAGGAAACAAAGAAGTGATTTTAGAATTAAAAGCAGAACTTGGTTTTGATGCTGATCTTGAAATCATTGACCCTAAAACAGATGAAGAAACTGAAAGACGTAACAGATTTGCTAAATCATTTTGGGAAGCAAGAGGAAGAAGAGGGGTTTCTAAACTAGATGCAGAAAAATTCATGCGCGAAAGAAACTATTTTGCTGCAATGATGGTTAATGAAGGAGAAGCTGATGCAGTGGTTACAGGACATTCTAGAAGTTATCCTTCTGTTGTAAAACCAATGATGCAGTTAATTCCAAAAGCGCAAAATGCTTCGCTTATTGCAACCGCAAACATGATGCTTACATCTCGTGGTCCAATGTTTTTATCAGATACTGCAATAAACATTAATCCGTCTGCTCAAGATTTGATTAATATTGCGATTATGACTTCTAAAACAGCAAAAATGTTCGGAATTGAGCCTGTTATTGCAATGGTTTCATTCTCAAACTTTGGTTCTTCAACTAGCGAAAGCGCTTCAAAGGTTAGAGAAGCTGTAGCTTATCTGCATAAAAATCACCCAGAATTAATTGTTGATGGAGAAATTCAAGCAGATTTTGCTTTAAATCCAGAAATGCTTCAAGAAAAATTCCCTTTCTCTAAATTAGCAGGAAAGAAAGTAAATACCTTGATATTCCCTAATTTAGAATCGGCAAATATCACTTATAAATTATTAAAAGAATTGTATAAAGTGAATTCTATTGGACCAATTATGATGGGTATGGGCAAACCAGTTCACATTTTCCAATTAGGTGCAAGTGTAGAAGAAATGGTAAATATGGCAGCTATCGCTGTTATTGATGCACAAGAAAAAGAAAGTAAAAAGAATAAAATAACACAATAAATCTTCTAAGAGGGATTCAACAAATTTGTCGTAGTTTTACGGCATTTTTGTTATATTTGATACTGATAAATTATATTTATGATAGCACATTTGCAAGGTAGATTAGTAGAAAAGAATCCTACAGAGGTTGTAATTGATTGTGGCGGAGTTGGTTATCAGGTAAATATATCGCTGCATACCTTCTCTTTAATTCCAAATTCTGAAAATATAAAATTGTATACGCATCTTCAAATTAAAGAAGATGCGCATACTTTATATGGTTTTGCCGAAAAATCGGAAAGAGAAATTTTTAGAATGCTGCTTTCTGTTTCAGGAATTGGAGCAGGAATTGCAAGAACAATGCTTTCGTCAATTGAACCAAAGCAAATTATAAACGCCATAGCATCTGGAGATGTAGGCGTAATCCAGTCTATAAAAGGGATTGGGAACAAAACAGCACAAAGAGTTATACTTGATTTAAAGGAAAAAGTTGTTAAATTATACGATATAGACGAAGTTTTTGCTGTTCAAAACAATAGAAATCGAGATGAAGCGTTATCTGCTCTAGAAGTTCTTGGCTTTGTGCGAAAAGCTTCTGAAAAAGTGGTAGAAAAGATTGTGAAAGAAGATCCTGAAGCTACCGCAGAAACAATTATCAAAAAGGCTTTAAAAAGTTTATAAATTTCATTTTATATAAAAGAATTCTATGCGTAAAATTTGTATTTTGTTGCTGGTATTACTCTGCGGTAATGTTTTGCGTGCACAGGTTACACCGGTAGCTCAAGATACAACAAAAACTCAATTTTCAGTAGGTAAGATAGATATCGAAGATCCGCCAAGTGTACTTTCGGCATATAGATACGATCCTATTACAGACCGTTATATTTACACCACTTCAGTAGATGTTTTTTCGATTAATTACCCTTTAATTTTAACTCCAAAAGAATACGAAGATTTAGTTCTAAAAGAATCGAGGCGAAATTATTTTAGAAAAAAATCGGATGCTATTGACGGTAAAAAAGCTGGAGCCGAAGCAGCAAAAAAAGATTTATTACCAAGATATTATATCAACTCGAGTTTATTCGAAAGCATCTTTGGAAGTAATACCATAGATGTAAAGCCCACAGGTTCAGTAGAAATGGACTTGGGTATGCGTTACACAAAACAAGATAATCCTTCATTTTCGCCAAGAAACAGATCTTCCCTAACTTTTGATTTTGACCAAAGAATCAGTATGAGTTTAATGGGGAAAATTGGAACCCGTCTTGAAGTAAATGCCAACTACGACACTCAATCAACATTTGCTTTTCAAAACTTATTTAAACTAGCTTATACACCTTCAGAAGATGATATTGTTCAGAAAGTTGAGGTGGGTAATGTGAGCATGCCTCTTAATAGTACGCTTATTCGAGGTGCTCAAAGTTTATTTGGGGTCAAAGCGCAACTGCAATTTGGTAAAACAACTGTTACAGGAGTTTTCTCAGAACAAAAGTCTCAAACCAAAAGTATAGTCGCAGAAGGTGGAGGAACTGTACAAAACTTTGATTTATTCGCATTAGATTACGATAATGACCGACATTTCTTCTTGTCACAATACTTTAGAAACAAGTATGATACTTCATTAAAAAACTATCCATTAATAGACAGCCGTGTTCAAGTTACAAGGATTGAAGTTTGGGTAACCAATAAGCAGAATAGAATAACGACAGGAAATAATAACTTAAGAAATATTATTGCGCTTCAGGATTTAGGAGAAGGTCAGGTTTCTGGGGTTCCGGACAACCAAGTGGTTGTAATTACAGATCCAACGGGTTTCTTTAATAATCCTGTTGACTCCCCTACAGATAACACGAACAATAAATATGATCCTGCAGCAATTGGAAAACCTGGAAGTTATTTAAATTCTAATATTAGGGAAATTGTAACAGCAAAATCAGGATTTAATAATGCCAACGTAAATGAAGGTACAGATTACTCTGTTCTAGAAAATGCTAGAAAATTAACAACACAAGAATATACTTTTAATGCACAGTTAGGTTATATCTCATTGCAACAGCGTTTGGCCAATGACGAAATTTTGGCAGTTGCGTTTGAATATACTGTTGGAGGAAAAGTGTACCAAGTTGGGGAATTTGGAAGTGATGGTGTAGATGCAACTGTGGTTACAGGAAACAACAATGCCAATCAGGCAATTGTTACGCAGAGTTTGGTATTGAAAATGCTGAAAAGCAGTTTGACAAACGTACAGAATCCAGTTTGGAACTTGATGATGAAAAACGTGTATCAAATTCCGCAGGCATACCAAATCAAACAAGAAGATTTTAGGCTGAATATTCTTTATACAGATCCTTCACCAATAAATTATATAACACCAGTTCAAGGAACTCTTTTTCCTGACGATGATCCTGTAAATCCTAATCCAAGTAATTATTACATTACAAAGACACCATTGCTAAATGTTTTTAACTTAGATCAGTTAAATTACAATAATGACCCACAAAAAGGCGGAGATGGTTTCTTTGATTATGTTCCAGGTGTTACCGTAGATGTGCAGAATGCACGAATTATTTTCACCACAAAAGAACCTTTTGGAGAACTTTTATTTAAGAAACTTCAAATTACTGGTTCAGCAGAGAATTATAACGATCCAACTACATATAACCCGAACCAGAAGAAATACGTTTTTAGGAACATGTATAAGAATACTCAGGCGGGGGCTTTGCAGGATAGTGATAAAAACAAATTCTTATTAAGAGGAAAATACAAATCTTCGGGCAGTAACGGTATTCCTATTGGTGCTTTCAACGTGCCGCAGGGATCTGTAGTGGTAACAGCTGCCGGAAGAGTTTTAGTAGAAGGTATTGATTATAGTGTAGATTATCAATTAGGAAGAGTGCAGATATTAGATCCATCACTTCAGGCTTCTAATACCCCGATTGAAGTTTCGTTAGAAAACAATTCAATCTTTGGACAGCAAACCAGAAGATTTATGGGATTCAATATTGAACATAAAATTTCTGAAAAATTTGTTGTTGGAGGAACGTTTTTAAAAATGACAGAACGTCCTTTTACGCAAAAATCAAGTTATGGGCAAGAATCTGTAAATAATACTATTTTTGGTTTCAACGGAAATTATGCAACAGAAGTTCCATTTTTAACAAGATTGGCTAATAAACTGCCAAATATAGATACAGATGTTCCTTCTAATCTTTCGATTCGCGGAGAAGTAGCATTTTTGAAACCCGATGCTCCAAAAGCAAGTGATTTTGAAGGTGAAGCAACTATTTATATCGATGATTTTGAAGGTACTCAGACTACAATTGATATGAGGTCTGCGTATGCTTGGAGTTTGGCTTCAACACCATTTATTACTTCAGCGACAGATAATACTTTCAATGCCAGCTCAAATACTTTAGAGTATGGTTATAAACGTGCTAAGCTGTCTTGGTATACTATTGATCCGATTTTCTATACTTCAAAACCTTCAGGAGTTTCAAATGATGATTTGTCTTTAAACTCAACAAGAAGAATTTACAGTAAAGAACTTTATCCAAATACAGATATTGCACAGGGACAAATTCAGGTAGTTAATACGCTCGATTTAACGTATTATCCTTCTGACAGAGGACCATATAATAATAACCCAAATTTTGCTTCAAGCAATCCGGCTGGCAATTTTGGAGGAATTATGCGTTCGCTTAACTCTACTAACTTTGAGCAAGGAAATGTCGAGTACATTCAGTTTTGGGTATTGGATCCTTATGTTGGTACAGGACAAGCTCAGTCAACTAATAACGGAAAAATCTATTTCAATTTAGGTGAGGTTTCTGAAGACGTTCTAAAAGACGGAAGAAAACAGTATGAGAATGGTTTGGGGCCAGATCAGATTATGGTGAACCCGCAACCTATTTGGGGAGACGTTCCAGCATCTCAATCATTGATTTACGCATTTGATACTAATCCAGACAATCGTAAAAATCAGGATGTTGGTTTAGATGGTCTGCCAGATGTAAAAGAAGGATCAATTTACACCAATTATGCAGGAGAACCAGATCCCGCTGCCGATAACTATAAATACTTCTTAAATGAAGAAGGAGGCGTTTTACAGCGTTATAAAAGATACAACGGAACAGAAGGGAATTCTGCTGTAAGCGTTGATGATCCAAACCGTGGTTCTACAACTCTTCCAGATGTTGAAGATATCAATCGTGATAATACCATGAGTACAATCAATGCTTATTATGAGTATAGTATTGATGTAAAGCCAGGCATGCAGGTTGGTGAAAATTATATCACAGATATTAGAGAGGTTCAAAACGTAGAACTTCCAAATGGAGGTTCAACCAATGCAAGATGGATTCAATTTAAAATTCCTGTTTCAAAACCTCAAAATACTATTGGGAATATTACCGACTTTAGATCGATTCGTTTCATACGTATGTTCATGACTGGATTTAATGATCAAATGACAGTTCGTTTTGGAGCTTTAGATTTAGTTCGTGGAGAGTGGAGAAAGTATACAGGAACACTAGATGCAAATGATACAAATCCTGATGATGACGGAACCCAGTTTGATGTTGCGGCAGTAAACATTCAAGAAAACGGTACCAAATGTCCAGTTAACTATGTTATTCCACCAGGAGTTCAAAGAGAGCAATTGTATAATAATAATACGATTATCAATCAAAATGAACAGTCTTTAGCAGTTCGAATTGCAGGTACAGGATTAGAATATCAAGATTCTAGAGCAGTTTTCAAAAATGTAAGCGTTGACATGCGTCAGTACAAAAAATTGAAAATGTTCCTTCATGCTGAATCGCTTCCAAATGAAAATCAGCTTTTAGACGATGAGATGATCGGATTTATCCGTTTTGGTAACGATTTTACACAGAACTTTTACCAAGTTGAAATTCCATTAAAAGTAACGAGAACGGGCGGATCTTGTACTATTAGTCCAGATCAAGTTTGGCTTGAAGAGAATAATATTGATTTGGTTCTATCTCTATTGACAAGAATGAAGATTTTGGGAATGAATATAGATATTAATTCGCCAAAGAGAGATATAAATGGTATTTATTATCCAGACCGAGATCCAGATGTACAGGGTGGTGACCAAGACGCTAAGTTAACTTTGGGGATTAAAGGAAATCCTAATTTTGGATTGGTTCGAAATTTAATGGTCGGAGTAAAAAGTGCAGCAAACCATAAAGATATTATGGGAGAAGTTTGGTTTAACGAACTTCGTATGTCTGATTTAGAAAACAAAGGAGGTATGGCTGCATTACTGAATGTAGATACCAATATGGCCGATTTGATGACATTGTCTGCTTCTGGTAAAAAGAGTACAATTGGTTTTGGTTCTCTTGAGCAGGGAGCAAACGAAAGAGATCGTGAAGATATTCAGCAGTACAACATTGTAACCAATATAAATTTAGGAAAACTGTTGCCTCCAAAATGGGGCATTAATCTTCCATTCAATTATGCAATCGGAGAGGAAGTTATTACGCCAGAATACGATCCGTTTAATCAGGATATTAAGTTAGATCAATTGATCGCAGAGACTACAGATCCAGTAGAAAAAGAAAATATTAGAACACGTGCAGTTGATTACACTAAACGTAAGAGTATTAACTTTATTGGGGTAAGAAAAGATAGAGCGCCAGAACAGAAACCACATGTTTATGATGTAGAAAACTTTACTTTTTCTCAATCGTACAATCAGGTAGAAAGACACGATTATGAGGTTGAAAATTACAACGACGAACAATCGAATACTGCAGTAAATTATGCTTATACATTCCAGCCAAAAGAGGTAGTGCCATTTAAGCAGACCCAATTCATGAAAAAAAGCGATTATTGGAAAATGCTAAGTGATTTTAATTTTAATTATCTTCCTTCAAATATTTCGTTTAATACCAATATTTTGAGACAAAGTAACCGTCAGCAGTACAGACAGGTAGAAAACGTGGAGGGTATTGGACTTGACCCGCTTTATAGAAGAAATTTTGCGTTTAATTATCAATATGGTTTTGGATTTAATTTGACAAAATCATTAAAATTAAATTATACAGCAGCTTCTAATAATATTGTTAGAAACTTCTTAAATGACGATAATACACCAAAAGAAGATTTTAATATTTGGGATGATTATTTTGATATTGGTATACCAAATCAGCACTTACAGCAGTTGGTTCTGAATTATGATATTCCAATTAATAAAATTCCAATATTTAGTTTTGTAAAAGCCACTTATTCTTATACTGCTGATTACAACTGGCAGCGTTCTTCAACAGCAATGTCTCAATATGTTGATGACAGTGGAATGTCTTGGAATTTAGGAAATACGATTCAAAATGCGAATTCAAATACTTTTTCGACGACATTAAATATGAATACATTGTATAAATATTTGGGTTTAACGCCAGGCTCAAAACCAGCAAAAACTACAAAACCAGCTGCGCCACCAAAACCAGGAGAGAAGATTGTAAACACGGCTAAACCAGTTACAAGCAGTAATCCTTTTTATGATGGTTTAATCGGGGTTTTAACGAGTATTAAAAACGTTCAGATTAACTACACAAAAAATAGCGGAACAGTTTTACCAGGATATATTCCAGGTGTAGGTTTCTTTGGAACCTCTAAACCTTCATTAGGATTCGTATTTGGTAGTCAGGATGATGTGCGTTTTGAAGCTGCAAAAAATGGTTGGCTGACAAGTTATCAGAATTTCAATCAGAACTTCACGCAGGTAAGCAACAAGCTGTTGAAAGTAACAGCAAACGTAGATTTGTTGCCTGATTTGAAAATTGATTTAGCAATGGATCGCGCTTATTCTGAGAATTCATCAGAACAATATACGGTTAGAGATTCTATTGGAGGATTATATTATAAGCCATTATCACCATATACTTATGGAATGTTTTCTATTTCAACGGTATTAATTAAAACGTCCTTTTCTACAAGTACAGAAACTGTGTCGTCTGCATTTGATGATTTTAGAAGCAATCGTTTGGTTATTGCAAATCGTTTGGCAGAGGAACACTATGGTGGAGGAGTAATTCCAAGATATGGAGATGCTAATAATCCAATTCCGGCTGAAACAGATCCTAATTATAAAATATATGTTGCTAATGAAGGATATCCAATTGGTTTCTCAAAAAGTAATCAAGCTGTTTTGTTGCCTTCGTTTATGGCGGCTTATACAGGAGCAGATGCTTCGAAGAGTTCGACAGGTATTTTTAGAAGTTTCCCTATTCCGAATTGGAATGTGAAGTATAATGGTTTAATGAGATATAAATATTTCAAAGATCATTTTAGACGTTTTTCATTGCAGCATAATTATAGAGCATCATATACAATTAGCCAGTTTAGATCTAACTTTGATTATTTAGAGAATCCAACAGGACAGGATGTAAATACTAACTTCTTTAATAAAACGATTATGTCTAATGTTAACTTAGTAGAGCAGTTTAGTCCGTTGATGAGAATTGATTTTGAATTGAAAAATTCATTCCGTTTATTGACAGAGGTTAAAAAAGATCGCGCTTTGTCTATGAGTTTCGATAATAATTTATTGACAGAGGTTAGAGGAGTAGAGTATGTAGTAGGAGTAGGATATCGTTTTAAAGATGTAATTATTTCGTCTAGATTGGCAGATAATCCGACGGGAATTATTAAAAGTGATATCAATATAAAAGCTGATTTCTCATATAGAAATAACGAAACTCTAGTTCGCTATTTAGATTACGATAATAATCAGCTGGCAGCAGGACAGAATATATGGACGTTGAAATTGACGGCAGATTATGCTTTCAGTAAAAACTTAACGGCAATATTCTATTATGACCATTCGTTCTCGAAAGCAGTTATTTCAACTTCTTTCCCTTTAACGAATATCAGATCAGGTTTCACACTTCGTTATAATTTCGGAAATTAAATTTGAGTTTCTAAACTAGATTTTATTAGAAGATTATTACATTTGTGGCTTAAATTTTAAACAATCAATTTTCAAACACAACTATTATGAGCATACCAGCAAATTTAAAGTACACAAAAGATCACGAATGGGTTAGCATTGAAGGAGATGTTGCGACAGTAGGAATTACTCATTTTGCACAAAAGGAGTTAGGAGATATCGTGTATGTTGAAGTAGAAACTTTAGACCAGACACTAGATAAAGATGAGGTTTTTGGAACAGTTGAAGCTGTAAAAACAGTTTCTGATTTATTTTTACCATTAACAGGTGAAATCATTGCTTTTAATGAAGAATTAGAAAGTGCTCCTGAAACAGTAAATTCAGATCCTTATGGAGCTGGATGGATGATTAAAATTAAAATTGCTGATGCATCAGAAATTGACTCTCTATTATCTGATCAAGCTTATAAAGATTTAATCGGTGCCTAAACAACTCTTATTAATTTGGGCAATTATCTGCTCAGGAATCATTACTTATTTTTGTTTGACAGATTCAAGTAATATACCAGCGGTTAATTTTCCGAGTATTGATAAAATTGTTCACTTCTGTTTCCATTTTGGATTTACGATTTCGTGGATTTTATTTTTCAAAAAAGAATTAAAAGGAAAAGATGCAGATGACTATAAAGCATATTTGATTTCTTTCATATTTTCTGTCTTTTTTGGAATCACAATCGAAATTCTTCAAAGTGCTCTTACGGTAACAAGATCATCAGATGTTACAGATATATTAGCAAATGCGCTAGGAGCTGTTGTGGCAGTTTTTTCAGCAATAGCTTTTAAAAGGCAAATCGATAAAATATAATTTTAGAAACCCACTTCGGTGGGTTTTTTATTACAAGAAAATCAAGCACTTAAAAGCTATGTTTTTTCAATATAAAATGTACTTTTGTGCTGGTTTTGTGCAACTTCTATCAAAATGAATGTAAAGCAATATTTGGACTCCACGTATTTAAAAACTGCATCGCAAGCTGGTCTTTCGGAAGCAGAAAATACTATTGTGGTCAAAAATGCAATTGCCGAAGCAATTCATGAAGGTTTCAAACTAATTATGATTCGCCCAGAATATGTTGCTCTGGCAAAAAAAATGATTATCGAAGCCAATTCTGTTCTATTAGTCGGAACCGTAATTGATTTTCCAGAAGGGAAATCAAGTCTTGAAGACAAAATTAAAGAAGCTAATGAGGCTATTGCTAATGGAGCTGACGATTTAGATTTTGTATGCAACTACGAAGCATTTAAAAATGGTGATCTCGATTTAGTGAAAAAAGAAATCTTAATCGGAACACAGATAGGTTTAGCAAACGATAAAACCGTAAAGTGGATTATTGAAGTTGCTGCCTTAACAGATAAAGAAATTATTCAGCTATCGTCTTTAATAAAACATGTTGTAGTATCTAATTTTAAAGAAGACGATTTTGAATCTGTTTTTGTAAAATCTTCTACTGGTTTTTACAAAACAGACGATGGTGCTCCAAATGGGGCGACAGTCCCAACTATAATTATGATGCTTGAAAATGCTTCGCCACTTTCAATAAAAGCAGCAGGTGGAGTCCGTTCATTTGAAGAAGCGGCAGAAATGATTCGTTTAGGAGTAAAACGAATTGGAACTTCGGCTGCAAAAGCAATTGCTAATGGGGAAATTTCCCCAAACCAATATTAAATAAATACCCAGATTTTAAGTGAATAAGTTTTTTTTGTCCCTTGTTTTAATTTTTTCTTTTTTTATTCTTTCCGCTCAGCAAAATGGTAATTCTTCAATTCAGTCGGGTTTCACTGCAGAAATGTTTCCGGTTTTTCCTAACTGCGAAAATTTGGAGGCTAAAAAATTAGAAACCTGTTTTTATAAAGAAGTGCAGGATTTTGTATTTAACAATTTTCAAGTTCCTCAAAAATTAAAACAAAACAATTATAAAGGAGCAGTAAAATTGCTTTTTGAAGTAAATGCAGAAGGAGAATTTAAAGTGATTTATGTTTCTTCAGAAACGGAAGAATTGTCTGAAGAGGCAAAGAGAGTTTTTGGTACATTTCCAAAAATAAAACCTTCGACTTATAACGGAAAGCCGACGTATTCTAAATATACGATTTCTATTGATATACCGCTAAAAAGTGCAGCACAGCTTGCCGCAGAAGCTCAAGCGGCAGCAGAAATTTTAAAACCAGCCGAAAAACCAATGACAGAGTTGGATAGTATTGTCTATAAAAAATACAATAATCCAGAATTCGATAGCCATTTAAATATTCCTTTTTCGCACAGTTATTATGCGCAGTTTGATGCTGCAATGAATCAGGTTGGAAGCAATAATCATACGGCATCTAAGCCTTATACTTATGCTGAGGTTTCAAAATATTATAATTTGAGAGCGGTAAATGAATCGTTACAGAAAAAAACATCAACTTGGCTGGGAAGAAAATGGTGGAATGAAAATTTAGTGCAGATTCAGGGAGAAGATTATTGGTTTGCCTTAAATCCAATTGTGGATTTACAAATGGGTAAAGCTTCAGATCTTGATGCGTCTGACACTTACGTGAACACGAGAGCGCTTAACTTTAGAGGTGGCTTAGGGAAACAAATCAACTTTACAACTACATTTTTTGAGAGCCAGGGAAGATTTGCAGGATATTTTAACGATTATGCAGAATCGATTAAGCCTTCAGGAGGAAATCCAGCAATTATCCCAGGAGTTGGAATTGCAAAAAGATTCAAGACAGATGCTTACGATTTTCCTTTAGCAGAAGCGAATATTACTTTTGCACCAGGTAAGATATTTGATTTTCAATTAGGTTACGGTCGCAATTTTATAGGTGATGGTTATCGTTCTTTATTAGAGAGCGATGGAGCAAGTCCGTACCCATATTTTAAATTGAATACTAAATTTTGGAAAATCAAATACACTAATACGTATATGTGGATGAAAGACGTTCGTCCAGAAGTAACAGCTGAGAAAACGTATGCGACTAAATTTATGGCAAATCACTATTTGAGTTGGAATGTTTCTAATAGAGTGAATTTAGGTTTTTTTGAATCTGTAGTTTGGACGAATTCAAACAACAGAGGTTTTGATGCTAATTTTGTTAACCCGATTATTTTTTACCGTGCAGTAGAATTTGGTTCTTCATCTAAAAGCGGAAATGCGCTTTTAGGAATTACTGGAAAATACAAATGGAATAATAGTGTAAATCTGTATTCGCAATTCTTGATCGATGAATTTTCTGTTTCTGATGTTGGAGCGGGAAATCAAAGTTGGAAAAACAAATTCGGATTTCAACTTGGAGCAAAATATTTCAATGCCTTTAATGTAAAAGATTTGCTAGTGCAGGTGGAATTTAATAGAGTACGTCCTTATGTTTACTCGCATAGTGCTGTTATTACAAATTATGGACACAATAACCAGAGTGTTGGACACCAATGGGGAGGAAATTTTAAAGAACTTGTTGCAATTGCTAGATATCATAAAGGCCGTTGGTTTGCCGATGCAAAATTGACAGTTGGAAAAAGAGGTTTGGATTTCGATACTGCGGAAGACTCTTATAACTATGGAGGAAATATTTATAAAAGTTATGATGAGAAACGTCCGTATGATACAGGCGTAAAAATTGGACAGGGAAATAAAACGAATGTTTTTATTGCAGATATTCAAGGTGGTTATTTGATTAATCCGATGACCAATTTGAAACTGTTTGGAAGTTTGATCTATAGAAATTTTGATCCGACTCAAGAAACGGCAACAACTTTTAAACAAAGTACCACTTGGTTTAGCATTGGTTTACGTTCAGATATTTTTAATTGGTATTTTGATTACTAGTATTTTTAATAAGATTTTTCGAAATAATAGTGTTAAAGAATGCTGAGATCTTAATTTGCAAAGGTTTTATTGAAAAAAATCTATTTTTATAGGCTTAAATTCTACAATCTAATTTGTACATTTGCACCACTCAAAAAAAATACACAAAAACAACGGTATTGAACGCTGCAAAAAATACATTATCAATCAAATCAATATTTCTAGATTTTAAAGAGATTACTAAAGCTGGTTTAGCTATTAGTGTATTATTCTCTTCTATCGCTGGATATTTATTAGGAGTAGATTCTGAGCATCCTTTCAAATGGAGTGTTTTGGCTGTTTTGGCAGTTGGAGGTTATTGTATGGTAGGAGCTTCAAACGCTTTTAATCAAGTAATCGAAAAAGATATCGATTCTTTGATGGATCGTACTAAAAATCGTCCAGTTCCATCAGGGCGTATGTCTCCAAAAGTAGCTCTTCTGGTAGCAAGTCTTTTGACAATTTTAGGAATCGCACTTCTTTATACTATAAACGCAAAGTCAGCAATGTTTGCTGCAATTTCTATATTTCTTTATACAAGTGTTTATACACCATTAAAAACAGTAACTTCGTTGTCTGTTTTTGTTGGAGCATTTCCTGGAGCAATTCCGTTTATGCTGGGTTGGGTAGCGGCAACTGGCGAATTTGGTATCGAAGCAGGAACTTTATTTTTAATTCAATTTTTTTGGCAGTTTCCTCATTTCTGGTCTATTGGGTGGTTTTTGTATGAAGACTATGAGAAAGCGGGAATTTTTATGCTTCCGACGGGTAAAAAAGATAAAGGAACTGCATTACAAATAATATTGTATACAATTTGGCTTATAATAGCATCGTTATTACCTGTGTTAGGTTTTACAGGGCAATTGTTTATTTCTCCAATTGCAGCGGTTTTAGTCTTTCTATTAGGGATTTGGATGCTTTTCTATGCAGTTCGTTTGTATCGATTAAGAACTGCGAAAGCAGCGAGAACATTAATGCTAGTAAGCGTTTCTTATATTTCGCTGTTGCAAATTGTATTTATAATAGATAAATTTTTAAGATAGTTATGGAAATGACATTAAAAACAAATGAAGAACAAGTAAGGAAATCAAAATCAGCAAAACTGATTTTGCTTTTCGCAATGGTTAGTATGACCATGATGTTTGCTGGTCTGACAAGTGCATTTGTAGTAAGTAAATCAAGAGCAGACTGGTTGAAGAATTTTGAACTTCCTTCGGCGTTCTATTGGAGTACAGCTGTAATCATTGCATGTAGTGTTACTTTTCACCTGGCAAAAAAAGCCATTCAAAAAGACAATAGAAGTGCAGTTACAGGATTGCTTCTTGGAACTTTGGCTTTAGGAATTTTATTTGTGGTATTACAATTCAAAGGATTTGGACAAATCGTTGCTGAAGGGTATTACTTTACTGGAGAAGGTAGTTCAATTACTACAACTTTTCTTTATGTGGTAACAGTTACACACCTGTTGCACTTAGCTGGCGGATTAATTTCACTTTTAATTATAATTTATAATCATTTTAAACAAAAATACAATTCGACTCAAACTCTTGGGATAGAGCTAGGTGCGATGTATTGGCACTTTTTGGATTTATTATGGGTATATTTATTTTTATTTTTATATTTCTTTAAATAAGAAAAAAACGTAAATTTGGGAACTTTTTAACGAATATCTTTTATGGGAGCGACAGTTACTACTGCAAACAACGACGAAAAAACTTGGGGAGGCGGTCACAATGAGCCTTTAGGAGCAAGTTATGGTAAAATGATGATGTGGTTTTTTATCGTATCAGATGCCTTAACATTCTCTGGATTTCTAGGAGCTTATGGTTTTTCTAGATTTAAATTTATTGAAACTTGGCCTTTGGCTGATGAAGTGTTCACTCACTTCCCATTTATGCATGGTGTTGCGGCTCCAATGTATTATGTAGCATTAATGACTTTTATTTTGATCTTTTCTTCTGTAACAATGGTATTAGCTGTTGATGCAGGACACCAATTGAAAAAGACAAAAGTTGCAATCTATATGTTCTTAACTATTATTGGAGGTTTAATTTTCGTTGGTTCTCAAGCTTGGGAATGGAAAAACTTCATTAAAGGAGAATATGGTGCAGTTGAAACAGTTGGAGGAAGTTTACTTCAATTCGTGGATAAAGATGGTAAAAGAGTAGCTTTGGCTGATTTTGCTGTTAAATTGCCAGAACAAAGAGAAGCTTTAACAAGAAGCCACTCAACTTGGTTTATGGAAGACGCTCAGTCTCTTCCAACTTATACAGTTGCTGAAGTACAAGCTGGATTTAAAGCACATCCAGAAATCTTAATCAGAACAGAAAAACTTACAGATAAAAAGCAAAAGACAGTTTTGTCAAGAGAAGAATCTGAAAAACATTTGGCTAGTGCTAAATATGTGGTAGAAGGTGCTAACTTGATCAGAAACGAGTACGGTAATAAATTATTTGCTGATTTCTTCTTCTTCATTACAGGTTTCCACGGATTCCACGTATTCTCTGGAGTTATCATCAACATCATTATTTTCTTTAATGTATTGTTAGGTACTTACGAGAAAAGAAGAAGCTACGAAATGGTAGAGAAAGTTGGTTTATACTGGCACTTCGTAGATTTAGTTTGGGTATTTGTATTTACAGTTTTCTACCTAGTTTAATTTTTAGAATTTAATTATTATGTCACACGAGCACGTATCAAATACAAAAAGAATCTGGTTTGTTTTCGGATTACTTTCAGTAGTAACTACAGTAGAGGTTATTTTAGGTATCTACAAACCTGGAGTATTGGAATTTAATCATTTTGTTGGATTGAATCTATTAAACTGGATTTTTTATATCTTAACAATTTTCAAAGCATATTATATTGTATGGGCATTTATGCACATGGAAGGTGAAAAAAGCAACCTTAGATGGTCTGTAGTTTCTCCTGTTATCTTCCTAGTTTTATATTTATTGTTTATTCTGTTAACAGAAGGACATTATATTTATGGGGTTTTTAAAGATTCTACTATTAAATGGAATTTTTAACATGATATTAATTCGAAAAGAAGCTCCGATTTACGGAGCTTTTTTTATTTTTGTACCTCAATAATTCCCCGTTAATACAATGAAAAAAAATATAGTTCTCTTTGTACTTTTTGTATTGCCAATTGTAGCGTATTTATTTTTCGCTTCTGGTGTAAATAGTTTTACAACACTTCCTGTAATAACACCAAAAGTGGCCGACTTTGGAAACTGGAATTCATTAAACGGAAAAAAAATCTCCCTTGATAAGAAGATTACTGTACTAGGCTTTGCGGGTACAAATATTTTAGAAAATAGAGGTAATTATTTTAATCTAAATGAAAAGATCTATAAACGTTATAACGGTTTTGAAGATCTTCAGTTTGTAGTGTTGTGTCCAACAGGAACTGAAAAAGAAGCTCAAAAAATTGTTGATGCTTTATCTCCTTTTACAGATGTTAAGAATTGGAATTTTGTTTTTGCTTCAAAAGAAGAAATCCAGAAGTTTTATGACGGATTGCATTTAAAAGAAAAGCTGAATGAAAACCTTGGAACTTCTAATGTTTATATTATCGATAAAGAACGTAATCTAAGAGGTAGAAAAGATAAAGAGGAATATAAAGAGGGTTATGATACTTTTCATCCATCTGAATTAAGCAATGAGATGCTTGATGATTTCAAGATTATTCTTTACGAATACCGCGCAGCTTTAAAGAAAAATCATAACGCTACAAAGCAACTTTAAAATCATTTATAATGTTTAAGAACAAATCATATATCGGAATCTCTTTTGTCATTTTGATTTTTGGGATTTACGCCATTCCTAAAATTGTTGATCGAGTTAAAAACGGTGACGTTGTAAAAGGAAATCGTTTGGATAATGTTGGAGTTAAATCTTCAAAGGAAGCTAAACTTTTAACAATTGGCCCAGCTCCAAAATTCGAGTTGACGAATCAGGACAATATTAAAGTTTCTAATGAAACGTATAAGGGAAAAGTATATGTTTTGGAATTCTTCTTTACAACCTGTCCGTCTATTTGTCCAAAGATGAATATGAGTATGCTAGAGATAGAAAATACCTTTTTCGGAAATCCGAACTTTGGAATTGTTTCTATTACAATCGACCCTAAACATGACACACCACAGGTTTTAAAAGATCACGCTAAATTGTTAGGTGTAAAATCTTCAAACTGGAATTTCTTAACAGGAGACAGAAACGTAATCATGGATTTGTCTAATAAAGGGTTTAATCTTTATGCTGGTGAGAATGATAAAGTAAGTGGTGGATTTGAGCATTCTGGTTTGTTTGCTTTAATAGACAAAGATGGAAATATTCGTTGCAGAAAAGATGAATATGGAAATCCGAATATTTATTACGACGGTTTAGATAAAAAAGGAGTTCGTGATATTCAGGAAGACATTAAAATTTTATTAGAAGAATAAAAATGGAAGATAATACTTTAGAGAAAAAATACAGCAAGTTCATTATTGCAGTTTCAATTGTAATTCCAGTAGTTGTGGCAATTTTGTTTGGAGTTAAATTGAAAGATTTTGGTTTTAATGTAGAGCCTTTATCGTTTTTACCGCCAATTTATGCAACTACAAATGGTATTACAGCAATTGTTTTGGTTTGGGCTGTTTTGGCAATTAAAAAAGGAAACCAAAAATTACATGAAAGATTAATGACTTTTGCTATTGCATTGTCAGTTGCGTTTTTGGTTATGTATGTAGCATATCATATGACTTCAGATTCTACAAAATATGGAGGAGAGGGAGCATTGCGTTATGTGTATTTCTTTATTC
This sequence comes from Flavobacterium movens, assembly GCF_039581425.1. NCBI lineage: Bacteria > Pseudomonadati > Bacteroidota > Flavobacteriia > Flavobacteriales > Flavobacteriaceae > Flavobacterium > Flavobacterium movens. Next base: position 390,682 of record NZ_JBCPXY010000004.1, on the reverse strand, counting down.
TTATAACGCATATTTTATTGTCAATTGCAATTATTCCACTTGTTTTAATCACCTATGTTAGAGCGCTTGCAAAACGTTTTGATAGACATAGAAAAATTGCTAAAATCACTTTTCCGCTTTGGTTATATGTTGCAGTAACAGGAGTGATAGTTTATTTAATGATATCTCCGTATTATGTGCACTAAAAAAAATAATGTTCAAATTTTAAAATCCAAATTCCAATCTCTATTATTTGGAATTTGTATTTTTTTAATTGGAGTTTCTGCAAACGCTCAATGTGCTATGTGCCGTGCAGCACTATCGGGAGATTCTAATACTAAAAAAGCTGAAGCAGTAAATGATGGAATTGTTTATTTAATGGTCATTCCGTATTTACTAGTATTAATAATAGGATATTTGATATATCGAATGTATTCTAAAAAGAAAAAAGCAGTGTAACTACACTGCTTTTTTTTATTATTTAAGTCCGTTAACGGAGACATTTACCGTACCGTTTATTTTGATGAATGCTATAATCGCCTGATTGGTTAACTGTATTTTGTCAAACTGAATATCTTCCATTTTTCCATTGACAAATACACCTGGCATTGGTGAGTAATTCTTTAGGTATCCTGCCATGCTTTTTTTGCCTTCTTCAAGATTGGGCTGAATTGAATAGCGGCAGCTTTCTTCCATCTTTTTAAGAATATATCCTTGCGCTAGCCAGTTTGCTGTTCGCATCAATTTGCTTTTGGTGTCTAAAACGTAATCTAGTTTTTCAAAGTAAATTTCTTTTGTCTGCACATTGTATGACGGAAAACCATTTAAATAAAGTGTTCCATTTATATATCCTAAAACATCTAATGCAATAATCATTTTTCCATCTTTATGCCAGATTGATACATTTTTTACCGTTACTTTTTTGCTGCCAGAACCAAATTCCTGACCGGCAAAATTCTTGGTCATAATTTTTGAGGCATCAACATAACTTGAAATGGCTGCGATATTAGCAGAAATCTGATTTGGGATTTTAGCAACTGGTTTTAGCGCGATTTTGCTTGCATTGTATTTTGAGTCTGGCTGTTTGCCAACAATTGTTTCCATATTACATTTCATGCCCATGTCAAGCAAAAATGAATCGTTTTTAAGTTTAGCATTTGTAGAATAAATTTCAATGGGAACAATTCGAAGCCAGCTTTCATAAGTGTCACTCATTTGAAAAGGAGTGCAGATTTTTTCGACAGCTTGAAGAACATTCGGCTTAAAATCCATTGATTTTTCAATTGCTCCATCAATTTCCTTTTCCAGTTTGCTTTTGAAAATAGAAATAGCAGGATTTATCAAATATGTAATTGGCATGTTTTTGCCAAATATTGACATGGTTGGACTTTCGTTCCAGTTTAGTGATTTAAATTCTGTTTTTGTGGAAAGCTTCCAGTTGGTTAGGGCAGTTTCGCTTGAAAGCGTGATAACTCCGTTTAAGTTAAATTCTCTTACGTCATACAATTCAACTCCAAGCTTTTTTGTTCCAATTCGATATTTGATCGTCGCTTTAAGGGGTAAAATTGTTCTAATTCTTTTATCAAGATTCGATGGATCATTTTGAATTTTAATTGGAGCTTGTTTCCAGATTTTCATTTCAATATCATCATCTTCGATATTGTTGTCTTCATAAATTAAACCGTTAAGCAAAGAGTTGGTCTGATTTTCAATATCGCTTAATTTGATGGTAATAGGGAGGTTTATAAAGGAGGGACTGCTGTCATAAATCAGCGGACTAGCATCGTCTGGTTCGGGTTTTAATGTTTCTAATTTTTGAGCCGATGAACAGCTTGATAGCACCGCAAGTGCTGTAAACATTGAAATAATAGAACTAAGCTTCATTTAAGATGATTTTTATTACGAAGTAAAATTACGAAAACAATCATATTTTATTAAAAAAGTGTAACAATAACTAAATTATGCAGTCTTATACAAAATAGGTAACAAAATTATTAACTTTTTATTATCATAAATTACTTAATAAAAATGTTATTATTGTCTAAAAAAATTAACAATACCATGATTGAAATAAAAGATTTACATAAATCCTATAAGATGGGAAGTTCAGAATTGCATGTATTAAAAGGTATTAATTTTAATATTGAAGAAGGTGAATTAGTTGCAATCATGGGATCATCTGGGTCAGGTAAATCTACACTTCTTAACATTTTGGGAATTCTAGATGAAGCTGATTCTGGAAGTTATATTTTAGATAAAACGCCTATAAAAAAATTAAACGAAACAATTGCCTCAAAATACCGTAATAAGTTTTTAGGTTTTGTTTTTCAGTCTTTTAACTTAATCAATTACAAAACAGCATTAGATAATGTTGCGATGCCTTTGTATTATCAAGGTGTTAAAAGAAAGGAACGTTACGATATAGCAATGAAGTATTTGGAAAAAGTTGGTTTAGGTTCTCACGTTCACCACTTGCCAAATGAACTTTCTGGAGGTCAGAAACAACGTGTGGCTATTGCAAGAGCATTGGCTTCAAATCCGAAGGTTTTGCTTGCCGATGAGCCGACAGGAGCTTTGGATACAAAAACTTCTTATGAAGTGATGGAACTTATTCAAGGGATTAACGACGAAGGAAAAACGATTTTGATTGTTACACACGAACCTGATATTGCTGCAATGTGCAAAAGAAATGTTGTCCTGAAAGATGGATTAATTATCGATGATAAAAAAGTAGAACAAGTTAGAGCTTCGTCTTATGTTTAATATTGAACGCTGGCAGGAAATATTTGAAGCCATTTCGAAAAACCGCTTAAGAACATTCTTAACAGGGGTTTCTGTGGCTTCTGGAATTTTTATTTTGGTAATCCTACTTGGTGCAGGTAAAGGTCTACAGAACGGAATTGAAAAACAATTCGAACGTGACGCAGCTGGAATTATCGAGGTTTGGTCTGGAACAACTACCAAAGAATACAAAGGGCTAAATCCAGGAAGACAGATTCAATTTCGCAATAGCGATTATAATCAATCGGTACAAAAATTTGAAGATAAATTAGATTTGAGAGCTTCAACAAATAATTACTGGGGGCAGGCTTTTGCTTATGGTAAAGAATCGGGAAGTTATCAGTTTAGAGGTGTAGATCCAGATTATGGAGGAATAGAAAATTTGACCATTGTTCAAGGCCGTTATATCAATGCAAAGGATTTAGAAAGTAACGCAAAAGTGGCTGTAATCGGGATGAAATTGAAAACTGATTTGCTTAAAGATAAAGAGGCAATTGGGGAAGAAATCCTAATTAACAACATCAACTTCAAAGTGGTCGGAGTTTTTACAGATCCAGGAGGAGAGAGAGAAGAAACTCGTGCTTATTTACCTTTGACTACGGTTCAGAAAACATTTGGCGGTGGCGATAAAATTAGCAACCTATTTTTTACCCTTAAAAAGACAAACGATTATGATGAAGCATTGGCTCAGTCTGAAAAATTTACACAAGATTTAAAAGATTTATTAAAGAGTAAAAATGTTGTAGCTCCTGAGGATGACGGTGGTGTTGGAGTTTATAATTCGGTTAAAGATGCTAAACAATTTTATGATTTAAACTTATATATCAGACTCTTTTTCTGGTGGGTTGGTATCTGTACGATTATCGCTGGTGTAGTTGGAGTAAGTAATATCATGCTGATCATTGTAAAAGAACGCACAAAAGAAATCGGAATTAGAAAAGCGCTGGGAGCGTCGCCTTTTTCTATTATAACGATGATTCTTCATGAGTCAATTTTTATTACGACGATTGCAGGTTTTGTTGGATTATTGGCTAGTCTTGCACTATTGGAATTTGTAGGGCCGATGGTTCAGAGCGAATATTTTAGAAATCCTGAAGTAGATTTTAGTGTTGCTTTAACTACTTTGGTATTACTTGTTTTTGCAGGGGCAATGGCAGGATTTTTTCCAGCCTACAGAGCAGCCAAAATTAAACCTATTGTAGCACTTAGAGACGAATAATTATGTTTAAAAAAGATAATTGGGACGAGATTTTACAGGCCTTAACCGCCAATCCTTTCAGGACTATCCTGACAGCTTTTGGTGTTTTTTGGGGAATTTTTATCTTGGTAATTTTACTTGCTGCAGGTAATGGTTTGGAAAATGGTATCAAAAAAGGTTTTGATGGAATCGCGACCAATACCATGTTTATGTGGAGTCAGACCACCTCTAAGGCTTATAAAGGTTTGCCAAAAACAAGACGTTATGATTTTAGAAATAGCGATGTAACTGCTTTAAAAGCTGCGTTGCCAGATTTATTATATGTTTCGCCAAGAAATCAGTTAGGTGATTTTAATGGAACAAATAACGTAGTAAGAGGTACAAAAACTTCTGCATTTACAATTTACGGAGATTATCCAGAGCTTATTAAACAACAGCCAATGGATATCATTAAAGGAAGATTTGTAAACCAGCAGGATATTGAGCAAAGAAGAAAAGTCTGTGTAATTGGTAAAGGCGTTATCAGCGAACTTTATGGTAAAGAAGAAGAAGCCGTTGGAACCTATATCAAAATTAACAGTATCAATTTTATGGTTGTTGGGGTTTATAAATCAAAACAACAGGGAGGAAATGCAGAACAAGAACAGAAGAATATTTTCATTCCTTTTACAACTTTTCAGCAGGCCTTTAATTATGGGGATAAAGTGGGATGGATGGCACTTACAGCAAAAGACGAAACTTCTATAACCGATTTAAAACCTAAAATTTTAGAGATTATAAAAGCATTGCATTCTATAAATCCGACAGATGAGAGAGCGGTTGGAAATTTTGATTTGTACGAGCAATTTAATAAAGTGCAAAGCTTATTTAATATTTTAAAAGTAATTGCGTATTTCGTAGGAACATTAGTTTTGATTTCGGGTGTAATCGGAATTTCGAATATTATGCTGATTGTGGTTAAAGAACGTACAAAAGAAATCGGAATTAGAAGAGCTTTAGGAGCGACTCCTGGAGCAATTAGAGGGCAGATATTATCTGAGTCAATATTTTTAACCATTATTTCAGGTATGCTCGGAATTGCTGTTGCTACAGGAGTTATAGCACTTTTAAATATGGTGCTAGATTCGATGCCTCCTGATCAAAATACTATGTTTGCCAATCCAACTGTAGATTTAGGAGTTGTATTTGTAGCATTAATTATATTAGTAGGATCTGGTTTGCTTGCTGGATTTATCCCAGCACAAACCGCAATCAATGTGAAACCTGTAGATGCATTAAGAACAGAATAAATTATCAATCAAACTAAATCGATTAAACCAAAAACAAATGAAAAAAGGAGTAACGGTAACCATTTTAATATTTATTGCAATTGTTTTTTTTGGCGCACTTTATTATTTGTATGCTAAAAACCAAGAATCGCCGATTGTATTTAAAACGGAAAAAGCAGAAATAAAAACCATCGTAAAAAATACTATTGCGACAGGTAATATTCAGCCTGATGAAGAGGTTCTAATCAAACCAAATATTTCAGGTATCATTGAAGAAGTGTACATCAAAGCTGGTGAAAAAATCAAAGCTGGTGATATGATTGCTAAGATTAGAGTTGTAGCGAATGTTTCGAACGTAAGCAATTCTCAGAATCAGGTGCAGACGGCTAAAATAACATTAGATAATCAGGAAAAAATTTACAAAAGACAGAAAACATTATTTGAAAAAGATGTTATTTCTGCAAATGATTATGATGCAGCTTTACTTGCTTATAATCAAGCAAAACAAAACTATTTAGCGGCAAAACAAGGTTTGGATATCGTTAAAACAGGGACAACTTCTTCTTTAGGCAGCTATGCCAATACCTTAATTCGCTCTACGGTGAACGGAATGGTATTAGATGTTCCCGTAAAAGTTGGTAACCAAGTTATCGAAAGTAATAACTTCAATGAAGGAACTACAATTGCAAGTGTTGCCGATGTTGGAAGAATGATCTTTATTGGAAAAATCGATGAATCTGAGGTTGGAAAGATCAAAGAAAAAATGCCAATTGAGATTACAATCGGTGCCATTGAGAATAAAAAGTTTGATGCAGTTTTAAATTATATTGCTCCAAAAGGAGTTACAGAAAATGGAGCAATCCAATTTGAGATTAAAGCACAAATGGTTAACAGAGACGATACTTTTATTAGAGCTGGTTTAAGCGCAAACGCTTCTATTATTTTAGAAAAAGCAGAGAAAGTTCTAGCAATAAAAGAATCTTTGGTTCAATTTGACAAAAAAACACAAAAGCCTTATGTAGAAGTTGAAACTGCTCCACAAAAATTTCAAAGAAGAGATTTGGTTCTTGGAGTTAGTGACGGAATCTATGTTCAAGTTAAAAGTGGTGTAAATGATACAGACAAAATTAAAATCTGGAACCAGGGTTTGATTAACGAAGGAGACAAAGAAAAAAAATAAGCTAATTTGAAAGGTTAGGGATCTTTTGGTTTTAAAAATGTTAAATTTGCGTAGTTCGATTTACTGCGCCTTCATTAAAAGTATATGAAAATAAATAAATATAATAGTCTGATTTTTGCAGTGTTATTCGGATTCGGATTAACTGGACAGGCACAAACTAAGAAATGGACTTTAGAAGAGTGTGTGAGATACGCACTCGAAAACAATATCACGATTAAGCAATCGGAACTGGATTTAAAAAATGCAGATATTGATAAAAAAGCTGCATTAGGAAATTATCTTCCATCTGTAAACGGAAATGCTTCTCATTCTTGGAATATCGGTTTGAACCAGGATGTAACAACGGGTATTTTACGTAATCAAACTACACAATATTCTTCTGTTGGTTTGAGTGCTGGTGTAGATATTTACAAAGGTCTGCAGAATCAAAATACGATGAGAAAAGCGAAGTTAACAATTATTTCTTCGCAATATCAGCTGTTAAAAATGCAAGAAGATATTTCTCTGAATGTGGCAAGCGCATTTTTGCAGATTTTATCTAACAAAGAAGATTTGAAAGTAAAAAAAGAACAGTTAACAATCGACGAGAAGAGATATGCGCGTTCCGAAGAAATGGTAAATGCGGGGACTATTCCTCGTGGGGATTTGTTCGATTTGAAAGCAACTGTGGCAACAGACAAACAAAATATCGCCGTTTCTGAAAATAATTTATTGATCTCTAAATTGAGTTTGGCACAGCTTTTACAATTAAAAGAATTTGCAGATTTTGATGTTGTTGATGATACCAATGCAATGGATGAAAACAATATTCTAGCTCAGAGTCCAATTGAAATTTACAATAAAGCTAAAGAAACTAGAACAGAGTTAAAATTAGCGCAGACCAATCTTGAAATTGCTGAGAAAAATGTTGCTATCGCAAAAGGAGCCTTTCAGCCAACTTTAAGTGCTTTCTATAACTTTAATACTAGAGCAAGTTACAGTGATGTTATAAGAGGTACTACACCAAATCTAGCAAACCCAACTTCACAGATTGGATATGTTCAGGGTACCAATCAGCCAGTTCTTCAGGATAATTATACGCCAGTTTTGGGTAAAGCAGATCCAATAATGGACCAGTTTAGTGATAACAAAGGACAATCTTTTGGATTTCAGCTTTCCGTTCCTATTTTTAATGGATTCTCAGTTAGAAATAATGTAGAACGTAATAAAGTAAGTTTAGAAAAATCTAAAATAGATTTAGAGCAAAAAAGTTTAGATTTGCAGCGTAACGTTTATACTGCGTTTACTGATGCAAGAGGAGCTCTGAATACATACGAATCTTCTACTGTAACTTTAGAAGCAAGACAGCAGGCTTACAATTATGCAAAAGAAAAATACGATGTTGGTTTAATGAACTCATTTGATTTCACACAAGCTCAAACATTATTGACCAATGCGCAGTCTGATGTTATCAGAACAAAATACGATTACATGTTCAAAATTAAAATATTAGAGTTTTATTTCGGAATTCCAATTGTTCCAATTATTACAAAATAATTTATTATGTCAAAAAAAACAGTTTATTTCTTATTAGGTGGTGCAATAGTTCTAATTGCAGCTTTGGTTGGTCTTTCTAAGGCTGGAGTAATAGGAAATAAGGACGAAGGAAAAGAAGTAGAAACTGCAAAAGTGATGGCTTCAACAATTGTTGAAACAGTATCTGCAACAGGTAAAATTCAGCCCGAAATTGAGGTTAAAATTGCGTCGATGGTTTCGGGCGAGATAATTTCATTAAATGTAAAAGAAGGACAGGTAGTAAAAAAAGGTGATTTATTAGTCAAGATAAATCCCGATTTATATACCTCTGGATTAGATAGATCTGTTGCAAATTTGGCCGGAACAAAAGCAAGTTTTACTCAATCTGACGCTAGTTTTAAAGAAGCAAAAGCAAATTATGAGCGTAATAAAATATTATATGATAAGGGTGTAATCTCAAAATCAGATTGGGATAAAGCCATTTCTACTTATGAAGTTGCCAAAGCAACAAAACAAAGTGCCTATTATAATGTTCAAAGTGCTTCGGCGTCTGTTACCGAAGCTCGAGACAACTTAGGCCGTACAACGATTTATTCTCCAGCAGATGGAACTATTTCTGTATTAAATGTAGAATTGGGAGAAAGAGTTTTAGGAACGCAACAAATGGCTGGAACTGAGCTTTTGCGCGTAGCCAATTTAAACAATATGGAAGTTGAAGTTGATGTAAACGAAAATGACATTGTAAAAATTAAAATTGGTGACGAAGCAAATGTTGAAGTTGACGCCTACTTAAAAAAGAAATTTAAGGGAGTAGTAACGAGTATTTCAAACTCAGCAAGTACAACTTTGACTTCAGATCAGGTAACGAATTTTAAAGTTAAAGTTCGTATTCTGAAAGATTCTTATCAAGATTTGTTAGAAGGAAAACCAAGTACATATTCTCCTTTTAGACCGGGAATGACGGCTACAGTTGATATAATTACAACAACAAAAACAAATGTTTTGGCCGTGCCAATTAGTTCTGTCGTAGTAAAATCGGATACTACTGCTGTAAAAGATTTTAAGGTTGAAGATCCAAATGAAGATAAAAAAGCGTCTCCTAAAAGTGATAAAAAATTCGAATGTGTTTTTGTGAAAGTTGGAGATAAAGCTAAAATTAGAGTCATTAAAACTGGAATTCAGGACGATACTAATATTGAAGTGATGTCTGGTCTAAAATCGGGCGATGTAGTTATTACGGGGCCATATACAACAGTTTCTAAAGATCTTAATTCTGGAGATAAGGTAAAACTTAAAAAAGCTGAAGCTCCAAAAAAATAAAAATTGATGCTATATGATTGCATTGCATGGTGGTTTTTCTGAAGAAATGCTTTATGGATTAGGAGGAGGATTTATTGTTGCAGTTTTCTTTCTTATAGTTATACACTTTAGAATCTATCAGAGTTCATACTATAATGAAGAATATGTATATTTTTCATCAGGTAAAAAAATTGCTCTTTATTTGGGGTTTATCACTGTTAATCTTATTGTAGCGTACTTTTTGTTTTTTGTTTCTACACTTTTAATTGGTGGAATCTCAAACTATTTTATTAGAAAATTTTAATAACATTATAAAATTATAAACATTGTCTTTTATTCTCAACATCGAAACAGCTACTAAAAATTGTTCTGTATCTATAGCAAAAGATGGTAAGACCATTGTTTGCAGTGAATTGGCTGATGAAGGATATTCACACGCCGAAAAACTGCATGTTTTTATTGAAGAAGTAATCGCAAAAGCGGGAATTTCGGTGCATGAATTAACGGCTGTTGCTGTTAGTCAAGGGCCTGGATCATATACAGGTTTAAGAATTGGTGTTTCGGCAGCAAAAGGCTTGTGTTATGCTTTAAATATTCCGCTGATTGCTGTTGATACGATGCAGACTTTAGCATCGCAAGCAGGAATTGCTGACGGAAAAATTGTACCTATGTTAGATGCACGTCGTATGGAAGTGTACAGCGCTGTTTTTAATTCAGATTTGACGCTGGAAAGAACTATAAAAGCTGAAATTATTGATGAAAATTCATTTCAGGAATATACCGACAAGCTTTACTTTGTTGGCGATTGTGCTGATAAATGCAAACCTGTTTTGACTAAAGACAATTTTGTGTTTGTGGAAAATATTAAATATCCTTCTGCACAAGCAATGAGCAAAATCAGTTTTGATAAGTATCAAAAAAGCGACACTGTAGATGTCGCTTATTTTGAACCTTATTATTTAAAAGATTTTATAATTACAGCTCCTTCAAAAAAGGAATAATGCTTTTTATTTCTGTATTGTGTATGGCTGAATTGCAATTCCAGCCTCATCCAATGCTATTTTGCAATTCTCTAAAGTTTCAGAAAATACAGCTCCGTAATTGGCATTTTTAGCCCAAGGACGAACAGCAAAATCAATAGAACTTGCAGATAGATTTTTCACAAAAACCTCTGGAGCGGGCCTCTTCAATACTTTAGGGTTTTTATTCAAAACATCTAAAAGAATTTCTTTTGCTTTTTTAATGTCTGAGTCGTAAGAAATGGCAAAAGTTAGATCGGCTCTTCTTTCTCCTTGCATAGAGTAATTAATGATATTTCCATTAGACAAAGAACCATTAGGAACAAATACAGTCTGGTTATTTGCCGTAAGCATTTTGGTTACAAAAATCTGGATTTCGAGAACTGTTGCAACAACGCCTTGTGCTTCTATCGTATCTCCAACTTTAAATGGCTTAAAAACAATAATAAGCATTCCGCCGGCAAAATTAGAAAGTGATCCTTGCAATGATAAACCAACAGCAAGACCCATTGCTCCTAAAATGGCAACGAATGATGAAGTTTCAATTCCTAATTTAGAAATAAAGGTTACGAATAATAATATTCGCAGCGCCCACAATAAAATATCGGATAAGAATTTTGTCAATGTAGGATCTAAATTTCGCTGAATCATTACTTTTCTAATGATTCGGTTAATCAATCTGATGGCGTATAAACCAACAAATAGGATTAAAAAAGCAGAAATCAGTTTTGGTGAATAATCAACTAAAATGTCAATAAAACGGCTTATGTATTTGCTGACTTGTTCTGGACTAAGATTCATGATTTAAAAATAAAAAAACCTTCTCATTAAGAGAAGGTATATTAGTAGTGCAAATATAAAAATATTTACATTATTCGAAAAGTGTGTTTATGCTTTCTCAGCAGCGTCATCAGCTATTTCTTCTACTTCTGCTACTGTTTTCTCGCTTTCGTCAACAACAGTTTCAGAAATGGTTTCTGGCGTGTCGCTGGTTGCTAATGAAGCTGTTTTTTCTTTAACAGAACCTACTACATCATTTACTACTTTAGCTGCTTTATCAGCATATTCGCTTACCGTATCTTTTGCTTTTTCAGCATAATCGGCTGCGTTGTCAATAATTGGTTCCGAAACTTCTTTTACTTTTTCAATTGTTTCTTCTGCAAAAGCTTCTGCTTTCTCGATATAAGGTGCTGCAGCTTCCTTTGCTTGTTCAAAAGTCTCTTCGGCATTATTTGCCAATTCAGTTACAGACTCTTTGGTTGAGCCGAACAAATTTTTAAAAAATGAAGATAATCCCATGGTTTTTAATTAATTGGTTAAGGATACAATATTAATTAATTTTATAGAATTACTCGTTTTTTTAATGGTAAATAATTGAAAGCTAGTAATTAATAATAAAAAAAAGCGCCTCAATGAGACGCTTTATATAATAGTTTTGCCAGATTAAGCATTAGAAGCTTCTACTTTTATAGCGTCATCGTTTAGCATGCTTTTCAACATATTTTCAATACCGCTCTTTAAAGTAAATGTAGAAGAAGGGCATCCGCTGCAAGCACCTTGCAATAATACTTTTACCGTTTTATCATCTTCATTGTAAGATTCAAAAGCAATGTTTCCACCATCGGCAGCTACTGCTGGTTTTACGTATTCTTCTAAGATGTTAATAATTTGCTGTGATGTAACATCTAGTTTGTCAAAAGCCTCATCTTTTGTAGCTTCAGTTTTGGCTTTAGTTTCAATTAAGCTTTCATCTAAAACAGTTCCTCCGTTTTCAATAAATTGTTTAATGAAAGTTCTTAATTCTAAAGTGATTTCATCCCAGTTATTGATCTCATATTTTGTAACCGAAATATAGTTTTCATCAATAAAAATTTCTTTCACATAAGGGAATTTGAATAATTCCTGAGCTAATGGAGAAGAAGCTGTCTGGTCAATATTTTTGTATTCTACGGCATTACGAGTAAGCATTCTGCTCACAACAAATTTTAATGCAGAAGGATTTGGAGTAGTTTCTCCATAAACTGTTATAGGCTGTTTTTTTGGCTTTGTTTCATCAATTTTAATGATAACGCCACCTTTATCAACAAAAGCACTGATTTGTTCAGCAACAGCATCTTTTACTTCATCCCAATCTACAATGCTGTATCTTTCGATAGCAATAAAGTTTCCTGAAATATAAACTGTTTTAACAAACGGTAAATAGAATAATTGCTGAGCTAGAGGAGAAGCTTGTGCTTCGTCAATATTTTTAAACTCAAAGTTCTGGTTTTGAGTAATGAAATCCTCAAATTCAAACTTTAAAATAGTTGGATTTTGGGTTTCTTTTATAGTGATTTTAGTCATGGTAATATATTTTTCGCAAATTTACTAAAGTTATTTTCTACTAATAGCTATATTTGATTTTTTAATAAAATAATTAAGACTCTTTTCAAATAAATCGTGTTAAATTGCAAGAGTGAAAATTATATAGAAACAATATTGTCTTTATGAAATTAAAAATCAAGGTTTTATTAATTTTTCTCATTACTGCTTTTCATTCCTATTCCCAAGAGGGAATTCCTGTTTATTCAGATTATTTGTCTGATAATTATTATCTTATTCACCCTTCGATGGCTGGTGCGGCAAACTGTGCCAAAATTAGATTAACTGCCCGAAAACAATGGTTTGGCCAAGACGATGCGCCATCTTTGCAAACACTAAGTTTTAACGGAAGAATAGGCGAACGCTCGGGAGCTGGTGTTATTCTTTTTAACGATAAAAATGGATATCATTCTCAAAAAGGGTTAAAAGCAACCTATGCGCATCATATTATGTTTTCGAGAGATGAGATAGATTTAAATCAGTTGTCTTTTGGTATAAGCGGAGGCGTGATGCAGAATCAGTTGGATGAGACTAAATTTGGTCCTACATTTGATCCTTTAATTACTAATTCAGTGCTTAACGATACTTATTTTACAATGGATGTTGGAGCTTCATATAATTTTATGGATTTTTATGCTCATGCTACTGTTCAGGGTCTAATACAAACTAGGAGAGATCTTTATTCAGATTATGAAAATAACAATTTAAGAAAGTTTTTATTTAGCGCGGGTTATGTGTTTGGCAAGAATGATAATTGGACATGGGAGCCTTCTATCCTTTTTCAGTTTTTTGATCAGACCAAAGAAAAAACAATCGATCTGAACATGAAAGCTTATAAAAACATGGATTTTGGAAGCCTTTGGGCAGCTTTGTCTTATCGAAGAGGTTTTGAGGGCACAGATTATTTATCGGGAACTAGTGTTTCTTCTCAAAAACTACAGTATTTTACTCCTATTGTAGGAGTTAATTTCAAGAACTTTATGTTTGCTTATACTTATACTCAAGTAGTAGGCGATGTAAAGTTTGATACAGGTGGTTACCATCAAATTACATTAGGAATTAACCTGTTCTGTAAAAAAGAACGTTACGATTGTAATTGTCCTGCAATTAATTAAAATTTATTTTTATGCTGATTAAATCTGTAAATGGAAAATCGCCTCTTATTCCAGAGGATTGTTATGTGGCCGAAAATGCTACTATTGTTGGAGATGTTACTTTTGGAGAATCTTGCAGTGTTTGGTTTAATGCTGTTGTGAGGGGAGATGTTCATTTTATTAAAATCGGAAATAAAGTAAACATTCAGGATGGTGCAGTAATTCATTGTACGTACCAAAAACACCCTACGATTATAGGAAATAACGTTTCAATAGGTCATAATGCAATTGTGCACGGATGCACAATTCATGATAACGTTTTAATCGGAATGGGAGCAATTGTAATGGATAATTGCGTAGTAGAAAGCAATGCCATAATTGCTGCGGGTGCTGTGGTAACTCAAAATACGGTTGTGACTTCAGGAAGCATTTATGCTGGTGTTCCGGCAAAAAAGGTGAAAGATATTGATCAATCTGATTTTGCTGGCGAAATTGGGCGTATTTCAAATAATTACGTGATGTACTCTAGTTGGTTCAAAGAAGAAAAATAAAAATATAAAAATTCCAAAACAGAAAATTGCTTCGCCCGTTCGCTATCGCTCGGGTCCAAATTCCAAAGGTTAAGTCTTGGAATTTGGAATTTTTTATTATTGGAATTTCATAAACTAAAGGTTGATTTTTTCGAAGAAAGTATTTTTATAGCTTTCGCTGATTGGAACTCTTTTATCGCTTATTAATACCTTGTTTTTCTGAATTGATTTAACGTGTTTGATATTGATAATATACGATCTGTGAATTCTAGCAAAACCTTTGCTCGAAAGTAAATTTTCAAGTTTGATTAAACTGATTAACGTCAGCGTAAATTTATTGTCTGTAGTGTAAATTTTGACATAATCTTTAAGGCCTTCAATAAAAAGAATATCAGCAAAATTTAATTTCACATTTTCATATTCAGCTCGAACAAACATAAAATCTTGGTCGATTTCTGGAGCATTGTTGTTTTCAGCAAGTGTTTGAGTTGTAACAGGCTGTAAAACCTGCTGTGCTCTAACAACTGCTTTTAGAAATCGATGAAACGGAATTGGTTTCACTAAATAATCTACTGCACCAAGATTAAATCCTTCTACAGCATAATCAGAATAAGCCGTTGTAAAAATTACTAGGGGCTTTTTTTCTATGGTATTTAAAAAATCAATTCCTGAAAAATGAGGCATTTGAATATCAAGAAAAATCAAATCGACATTATTCTGATTGATAAACGAAACGGCATCAATAGCATTATTGAAAGTGTTTATTAATTCAAGAGTGTCTACTTTTTTGACAAAATCCTGTAAAAGTTCTACAGCCAAAGGTTCGTCATCAATAATTACACATTTCATCTTTTCTAAATTAGTTTTTGAAAATTTATTTTGCAGTCAAAAGTAGTTTGAAACCAGTAAATTAAGTTTTAAAATTTTCATAAAATACTGGTTTTTACAAATCAACATTATGCGTTAACGGTTATTGTTTTTGTAAGCGTATAACCATCCGTTAAGTTTCCTGTAAGCGTAGCAAGTTCCTCAGATAAGCTGTCGGCAAATACATTGTCTTTTGCATTTGCAGTATCTGCTTGTCCGTGTGCCACATAATTGGTGCTGGAGTAAACCTGACTCGAAATAGTTTCTGGGAATGCGATCTGAGTTACAAGTAAAGAAGTTCCTGCACTCGATAAAACTTCAACATGCACATGCGGGGCTCTTCCTTGGTACCAGCCTGGATAAATGGAGATAAAAGAAACTTCTCCGTTTGCGTTTGAAGTCTGTCTACCTCTCAGGAAATGAACAGAGGTATAATCGGTCTGCTGCATTTGCGTGCCTCCATATTCAGAATAATTTCCGTCTTTGTCACAATGCCAGATGTCTACTAAAACTCCCGAAAGAGGTTCGCAATTATTCTTTTTATTTTCAATTTTTAAATTAATCAATAGCGCAATTCCAATACGGTCAGACTTGATGTTTTCTAAAACCAGCTGACTTGGCGTTTTAATCGGGAACGGACCTTTTGTTTCAGATGGAGAAACAGTACAGCTTCCGTCTCCAGAATTGCTTGTATCAGTTTCGTCATTATCGCTTTTAGAACAAGATTCTAAAAATTTTGAAGCAGTTGCCAATGATGCAATGCCCAAAATACCATTTCGGATGAATTTTTTTCTGTCCATAATCGGTTTTTTTAATGTATTGCGGTTTTAATTTCGTCTAACTTTAAATTTAAATGAACTCGGTAATATTCATTATCCTGAGTAATGGTCAGTTCGTGTGCGTTTGGATAAAGAAGGTCAAGGCGGCTTTGAATGTTTACCAATCCAATTCCTGAGTTTTCAGGGTCTTTTACATAGTTTTCAATCGTATTTTCGATCCAAAAGTCAAGATTATGATCTGTAATAAGAATCTTGATCTTTACGTGAGCGGCGCCTTTATAATCAGTTCCATATTTAAAGGCATTTTCAACAAAAGAAATCAACAGCAAAGGTTCAATAAACTTGTTTTTAGTATCACCGTGAACATTGATTATAATGTCTTCAATATTGTTTAATCGCAGTTTTTGCAATTCAATATAATTCTGGATATAATTGACCTCTTTTTCTAAAGCCACCGTTTTATTGTCTGTCTCGTAGAGCATATAGCGCATAAGCTCAGACAAGGTTACGATGGCATCAGGGACCAAATCAGATTTTTTGTGTGCCAGCGAATAAATACTGTTTAAAGAATTAAATAAAAAATGCGGGTTGGTTTGTTTGCGCAAATAGATCAATTCGGTATTTGTTCGGTGTGTTTCGGCAATCAGTTTGTTTTGCTGATTGTTATAAAATTCAGTTAATGTTCTAATAATTGCAGAAACCGTAATAATTAGGATATAGAAAAATGAAGGGGCAATTTTAAAAAAAAACGGCTGTCTCATTTCTATTCTGTGATGCATTCTGTCGCCTTTTGGGAAAAAATGGGGGTCACGAATAATGGTTTCAGAATGCATCATTTTTTCGGGCCTTAAATGTCTAAATTCAGGAATAAAATAGTTTAGCCTTATTGCCATAAATAGGACTATCAGACCAATAGCAAATGTGCCATAGACCCAATATTTTTTTTGCAGTAGATAATTTGGAACCAAATAAAAATAGTTAAGATAAAACAATAAAATTCCAGAAAGCCATTGGGCATAAAAATCGTTGTCGAGTTTAAATGGGCTTTCGTAAAATTGAATTAGAGAAGTCAAAATAAAGAAAATCCATATCATAAAATGAAATAGTATTTTGTTGTAGCCTGTATTTTTAATGGTATCGATTTGCATTTACAATTTTATTTTTAATAAAATTAATTCATTTTTGGTTACCGTAGGAGATAAGTTTTCTTTGAGTTTCTGCTTTACAAGATCAGCAACTTTTAGAGCATCGTTTTCTGTTTTAAAGCTTTTAGTATCGCTTATTACGGGAATGATAGACTGTTTAATTAAAATTTTTTCTTTGTAGGCTACTGTGTAGCCCCATCCTGAATTTGTTTTAAAAGAGGCTGTTGTTAAAGCTTCTTTTTTTGTGCAAGCAGTAAAAAGTAAAATAAGTGCAAAAACGATTAAAATCTTCTGGATAGTGCTCCAGAAGACTTTTTTAATATTAGTTATCATCGTCACTTTGTTCGTCTAATGGTTTAAATTCCCATGCATCGTCAAAGTAAGTAGAGCCAATTCGGCCTAACATATAGAATCCGCGATTATTGATGGCAAAACCAACTGCATCGGTTCTTGTAGCTCCTTCCATTGGAGTTCTTTCTGTCCATAAGTCGGTTGTTGGGTTGTATTCCCAAACTGTTTTTACGTTTTCGCCTCCTACAACATATCCTAAACCATTCATAGAAAAGCTTGATGCATTAGAACGTACAATAGCATAATCGTCGTTGTAGCTGTAATCGTCGTCTGTGTCTTTGTCAATATCACGTTTTCTTGTCCAAACATCTGTTGTTGGATCAAATTCCCAGAAATCTTCCTGATATACGCCATTGTTTACACCAGTCACCAAGTAAGCCTTGTCTGCAATTGTAAAAACAGTCGCGTTACGTCTTTTATTTCCACTGAAACCATTTACTAGAGTCCAAGTATTTGCTTGGTCATCATACTGATAAAAATCTTTCAAATAATTTCCGTCATAACCTGTTCCAAAATAGGCTTTACCGCCAACCTGAAAACCTACGGCAGCATAACGCGCTGTTCCAGCAAAATCTGTTTTTTGTGTCCAGCTATTTGCAGACGGGTCATATTGATAAAAATCTTTCAGTTTGTTTGTTCCGTCATAACCAAGACCTACATATCCTTTGTCGTTTAATGCGAAACTAGAAGCAGAACTTCTTCCAACACCGCCAAAATCAGCTTTCTGTTCCCAATAATCTCCAGTTGAATTGTAAACCCACAAATCTTTCAAATAAACATCGCCAGTATAACCGCCGACTACATAAGCATAATCCCCGATAACGAAACTTGTAGCACTAGATCTTGCAGGGCCATCAAAGGCTGATTTTTTAATCCAGTTTCCTACCAAATCATCGTCATCATTATCATTGCTGCAGCTTATAAAAAAGAGGCTCGAAAAAAGCGCTGTGAATAAAATTCCTTTTTTTAGATTAATCATAGTGTATTTAATATTTATTGTTTGTATTTTATCCCTATTCCTAAAACGTAACCATTTCCGGTATTATAGTCGTATATTTTATGGTCATCGCTGTCTAGTAATTTGTATTTTTTGTTGAAATCGTAACCTGCTTTAAAATTTAAAAACCAATTGCCTGCAACATTTCTTTCATATTCTAATGCCGAAGTCATTTGCGATAAAACTACTTTTGCAGCTTTGTTATCTGCATCAACCGTTTTGTCTAGGTGATAAAAGTTTCCATTAAAATTATTCGTCAGACTAAATTTGTTTCGATCATTATTAGAATAAGAAATTCTCGAATTTGGGAATCCGATTCTAAAATCGATTCTCTCATTCATTTTATAATCAAAAGCTGCAATCGGTGTAATTTTCGGAGCTCCGAAAATAGAGGTACGTCCCGCTCCAATTATTACATTTACTTTTGAACTTAGCCGCTGGCTTATTTCTAAATTTCCTAAAACAGTAATAACAGAAAAATCTAGTTTGCTCTGAAAATTCGCTGTTGGAATTATAGAAAACCTCCATTTTGTTTTTTCTTCTATTTCAGATGAATACTCAAATTTGTTTTGAACTTGGTTGAACTTATCCTCATCTGAATAAAAATTATAGGGATTTAATTCGTAATTCACCTTCAAATTAGAATATTCTAGCGTGTTTGCTATTTTGCTTTTTGCGCCTAATTTTTTCTGATAAAAAATAGCAATGTTTGTTTCATTAAAATTTATCTTTTCTGTCGGCTCGGTTTTAAAATTTATAGCAGCGCTAAAATTCTCCTGAGCTTTTAAACCTAAAAATGAAATCAAAAAAAGAGAACAAACTAAAAACCTTACTTTCATTATTTATTTTATTGGCTCAAAATTAGACGGATGACGCTCTTAAAAAAAAGAAGATATATATATGACGTGTTTTGATAGACAAAATCGTTGTTTTTAAGGTCGAATTAAGATTTTAGAATAGAACTTAGATTATAGATTGTTTTGTACAGTCTGTAGCTTAAAAAAGCGCGGTAGTATATGTTATAGTGTGTTGCCAAGGAGCACAATTTATATTTGCCCAAAAATTAAATTATGCGCAAGTTTATATTGATGCTACTTTTTGTACTAACCTTATTTTCATGTGGTACAGATACAGATACTGGAGAATTTACTGTTGGGTCTGATTATTTGGCTTTGAGTAATAAAGTGATTTTGATTGATACGATGACAGTCAATATGTCAACGATTAATTTTGATTCATTGGCAACTTCTAGCCGAGGTAGAATCCTGATAGGAAATTATGATGATCCCATTTTCGGAAAAGTAAAATCGGATAGCTATTTTCAGGTTTCTACAGATATTTATGCATTAAACAGTGTTGGATCAGATACCGAATCTACAAATTATGTTTTTGATTCTATTTCTATGATTCTTAAGTATGATAGGTACTTTTATGGAGATACGACAAAAGTTCAGACGTTTAATATTCACAGATTAACTCAAAAAGTTAAGCCAAATAAAGAGGATAATAATTTCTATAATAATTCGACGCTGACTTACAGCTCGGAAAATTTG
This sequence comes from Flavobacterium movens, assembly GCF_039581425.1. NCBI lineage: Bacteria > Pseudomonadati > Bacteroidota > Flavobacteriia > Flavobacteriales > Flavobacteriaceae > Flavobacterium > Flavobacterium movens. Next base: position 370,766 of record NZ_JBCPXY010000004.1, on the reverse strand, counting down.
GGTTCAATATCATTTAAACCAAGGCCAAAGGAAAAAGATTCTATCAATATTCAAATGAGTAAAGAATTTGGAGAAGCTCTTTTTCAAAAAATAAAGAAAAGAGAAGTTACAGATTTTGATAGTTTTACAGAATATCTCAAAGGATTTGTATTGGTTCCCGAAAATTCAAGTTCGTCCAATGTTATCGGATTTAGTGTTTCGGAAAGTAAGGTTCGGTTGTATTACTCGAAGTATCAGACAGATAATGAAACGCCATATATAATCGATTTTTCGATTTTAGACACTTCTAAACAGTTTAATTCTATTTCGCTCGACAAAACAGGAACGATCCTGCAAAATCTCCCCGTATCTACCGGTACATTACCAAGTACACTAGTCAACAACCAAGGATTTATACAATCTGGAACAGGTGTTGCTTGTCGGGTCGATTTTCCAAATATAAAACAGTTTAAGAATATTTCGGCAAACGGCGCTATTGTCGATGCAGAATTAGTTCTTAAACCAGTTAATAATACTTATTCAGAAAAATATCCTTTGGCTGATTCGCTAACTGTTTATGTGGGAGATAATTTAAATAGAATAAGCGGAACTCTTGTCAATGCTGCTGGCGCTTCGGTTTATGGAAGGCTGAGTAAAAGCAGTGATGAATTTAACGAAAATGTAGCATATTCAATTTCGGTCGGAGCCTTTCTTCAAAAGGAAATGCTAAAACAATCTGATTCAAGATCATCGCTTATTTTGACACTGCCTGGAATTGCACAATCTGTAAACAGAATCGTTCTGGGTGATCAAAAACATTTCAACAATAAAATTCAGCTGAAAATTTATTACATCTCTTATTAAATGAAAAATAAAATTGTTTTATGGAGCTGCTTCCTTTTAATGTCGCTGACTTCGTTTTCTCAAAGTATTTCAAGTTCTCCATATTCGCTTTATGGTTTAGGAAGTCTGTATGACTCAGATTTTGGCTATTTGCCTTCAATTGGTGGCTCTGGAATTGCTTTACCTTCAGATACTTTTATCAATAATTTAAATCCAGCTTCTTTAGGATTTATGTATCAAAATCATTTTCTTTTTGATATTGGAGGAAAAGCAATTGCGACAACATATCAGAGCAGTAATCGTACAGAAAAGCGAAATAATTTTCAGTTTTCTCATTTGGCTTTTGCTTTTCCAGTCACAAAAAACTCTGGCTTTAGTTTGGCGCTTCGCCCATATTCAAGTTCGGTATTTAAAATCTCAAATTTAAAACTTCCAATTGCCGATAGTCAGGAATATTATTACGTTACGGCACAAGGATCTGGAGGTTTAAACAATCTAGATTTTTCATACGGATATCGATTTGGAAAAAAATTAACAGTAGGAGCAACTGGAACGGTACTTTTTGGAAACACCGTTGATGATCGTGCTTTCTTGATTTCAAATGCTATTACCACTGTTCATAAGCAAACAGATTATAGAGGCGTTCGTGCAACATTAGGAGCCCAGTTTAAAATAGATTCTACATTTACAATTGGAACAACGTTTAAAGTTCCAACAAGAATAAATGCTTCCAAAGTACAATCTGTAACAAGTATTGCAGATGAAGTAGAATCTTCTATTGAAACCAATAAAGCTTCAGATACAGACGATTATTATATGCCGCTAGAAATTGGTTTTGGAGCAAGTAAACGATTTAAAAATAATTTGAGTGTAACTTTAGATTATGAAAAAAGCTTCTGGAGTAATACAAACCAATCCGATCTTTATGGTGAATTTGTAAATCAAGATCGTTTTGCATTAGGAGTTACCTATAGCACTAAAAAGAATGTTAGGAAATATTGGGATAGGGTAGGTTATGCTGCAGGTATAAACTTTGATAATGGCTATCTGGAAATTGACAAACAGCGTGTCAATAGCGCATCTATTTCTTTTGGACTAAATCTTCCAATAGAAAATACATTTTCATCACTTAATATTTCTTATTCTTACGGACAGAAAGGCAGAATTGCAAATGATCTAATAAAAGAAAACTACCACAAAATATCACTTAATCTATCGTTGGACGGAATTTGGTTCGTCAAGCGAAAGTTTGAATAATGCTTTAAAAGTCTTTTTTGATTACCGGATATTTATACTCTAAAATTGACTCTAAAACTTTTGGGTCAGAATTGACATAAAATACTGGGTCAATATCTGTACTTTCAGAAAAGCCAACTTTGTCTTTAAGTAGATTTTTAGTTTGGCGCGCAACAGCTTCTCCTGAGTCTATTATTTTAATATGATCTGGGAGAATTTTTTTTATCTGAGGAATTAGATAAGGGTAGTGGCTGCATCCTAATACCAAGTAGTCAATATTAGCTTCAATCATTGGCTGAAGGTATGACTCTAACAATTGTGTCATTTCTGGTGAGTGCAAATTGCCATCTTCAATCAGCTGTACAAGTCCGTGTCCAACCTGCTCTATGATTTTTGTGTTATGAAACATCTCGGCAGTTTTATTAAACAACTCACTGTTTAGCGTTCCCTTTGTAGCTAGAATTCCAATAACCTGAGTTTGAGAATTGTTTGCGGCAGGCTTAATGGCAGGTTCAATTCCAACAAACGGAATATCATAATCTGCACGTAGTTCTACTATAGCATTTGTTGTAGCTGTATTACAGGCAACAACAATTAGTTTGCAGTTATTCTCTAGTAAAAACTCTACATTTTTTTTGCTTAATGCAACAATTTCATCTTTACTTCTTTGACCATATGGCGCATTTTTACTGTCAGCCAGATAAATGGTTTTTTCATTTGGAAGAAGGTCATGAATGGCGCTCCAAATGGAAGTTCCGCCAATACCAGAATCAAAAACGCCTATAGGATTATTGTTTGTCATAAAGCAAATTTACTATTTTTTAATAAAAATTCGATATTCTAAGTTAAGTGAAATCTTGAAATAATACCAAAGATTAGCTTTAATTTTTTGTAAAAAAAAACTGCTCAAATTATATAAATTGAGCAGTTTAAATTATGAGATTTAATTTCTTAGAATCCTAAATCTTTTTTAACATCAGCAGTGATGTTTGGACCATCAGCTAATAATAAAGTAGAACCGTCTAAAACGTATTGGAAACCTTTAGCTTTTCCAACTTTTTGGATAGAAGCTCTAACTTTTTCCATTAATGGTTTTACGATATCTGTTTCTTTTTGTTGCAATTCTTTTTGAGCATTGTCTCTGTAATCAACAATTCTCTTTTGCATATCTTGAACTTCTTTAGAACGCTCACCGTTTACAGCATCTGTTACAGTTGCAGCTTCAGCTTCGTACTTTTTAATTTTTACTTGATATTCGTCAACCATTTTTTTGTATTCAGCATCATATGTACCACTTAATTTTTGCAGTTGATTTTGAGCATCTAGCATAGCAGGCATTTTAGACATGATCTCGCTTACATCAACATGAGCTACCTTCGCTTGCGCGTTCATTGTGTTACTTGCTCCTAAAATAAGAATTGCAGCAATTAGTAAAGTTTTGATTTGTTTCATCATTTTTAAAATATTAATTAATTATTGGTCGTATTTGTTTTTTGTGTTTCGGCTTCTTTTGCTTTTTTAGCCGCTTCTCTTTCTTCTAAAATCTTCTTTCTTCTTTCTTCCAATTCTTTTTTACGCTGTTCGTAAAGTAATTGTCTTTCCTCTGCTTTCGTCATTGCCGGCTGCTCAGTAGCTGGAGTTTCTCCAGTTGATGTTGGCGCTGTAGTTTTAGCAGTCGAGCTAGTTTTAGCAGCATCCGTTGCAGCAGCAGGAGCTACTGTTGCTGGTGAGGCTGTTCCAGAAACCGTGCCATTTTTTTTAGCATCTCTTTCTTCTTGTAGAGCTTTTCTTCTGTCTTCATATTCTTTCCTCTTAGCATCTTGCTCTAGCTTTCGGTCTTGGATCAGTTTTTCTCTAGCAGCTCTTTTTTCATCTAGTGCTTTTTGTCGATCGGCCATTGCTGGATTTTCATCAATTGCGTTCTCAATGTTTTCTTTAGCTTCCTGTTCTTTCAGTTGTTTTTTACTTAACTGCTCACGTTTTTCAGTACGGTTTAAAATTCTTAAAACCTGATCGCTGATATCAAATCTTTTATTGCTGAAAAGCATGGTAAGATCTGATGATTTATCAAAAACAAAATCATAATTTTTTGCTTCTGCGATATCTTGCACAGCTGTAAAAACCTGGTCTTGTATAGGTTTTGCCAAAGCTGCTTTCTGTCTCATTAGATTTCCATCAGAACCAAATTGTTTCTGCTGATAATCCATCATTTCTTGTTCAAGAAACTTAATTTCTGTTTCTCTTTCTTCTATTAATTCTTTTGTAAGTAAAGCTTTTTCTGTTTTTAAGCTTTCTTTCAAATTATTTATATTTAATTTTTTGGCCTCAACTTCTTGTTTCCACTTTTGAGCTTTTTGCTCTAATTGTGATTTAGCTTCTTTATAGTCGGAAACATTTTCTAAAATATATTCCATGTCGATGTAGCCAATTCGAGTAGTCTTACCTTGCGCCTGACTTGTATTTGCTACAATCAAGGCTAAAAATATAAATAAAAATTGTTTTCTCATAACATAACTTTATTTGATGATTTTTAACCAAACGTTATTTCACTAAAATTGTTGTCCAATAATAAAGTGTGTTTCCCATCCATTAGCTTTTGTTTGCCCTGGAAGAGCATCAAATCCGTAACCAAAGTCAATACCCAATAATCCAAATGCAGGCATGAATACACGTAAACCAGCTCCAGCAGAACGATTTAAATCAAATGGGTTGTAATCTTTGAACGTTGGATAAGATGAACCTGCTTCTAAGAACGTTAAGGCAAAAATAGAAGCCGATGCTTTTAATGTAATTGGGTAACGTAATTCCATAGAGAATTTGTTGTAAATTGTTGCTCCAATTGCATCACCATTTGCATTTACAGGAGTCAAAGAGTTGTTTGGATAACCTCTCAACTGAATTGTCTCTCTACCATCCATTGAGTATTGTGCCATACCATCACCTCCTAAGTAAAAACGCTCAAACGGAATTACACCTCTTTCTTGGTTATAAGCCCCTAAGAAACCAAATTCGGTAAGTGTTCTTAATACTAATTTTCCATAAACTTTAGTATACCAATCTCCTTTAAATTTAATTTTATAGTATTCTAACCAGTTGTATTTTTTCTGATCGACTTTTGCTACATCTGTATCAGCGCTTGAATAATCAGATCCAACACTTACATAACCAGTTTGCCCATTTACGGTCTCTGTTTTTACATAGTCACCATTGTTAAGTGGTTTTCCATCTACACCACTTCCAGATGTTCCTGTGTATTGTGTTTTATAATCTTTTTGGTTATGTAAATCACCATAATCAATTCCATTAAATAATGAATATGGAGGTGTAACTTTTGCCGAAATACTAAATTCAGAACCATACGTCGGGAATATTGGGTTTACCCCTTTATTGCTTCTTGAAAGACCGATTGTATAAGCTAGGTTTCTTGATGCCCCATCACCAAAAGTAAACAAACCTGTATTATAATTGTTCAAGTCGTAGTGCTGATAACTTACAGACTGTGATAATACGAAGTAGTCATCTGGCACGGTTAGTCTTTTTGCTAAACCAACTTGGATTGTAAAAATATTAAAACTTTTGCTTTTATCAACAGTTCTCGTGATGTAATTGTTAAGAAATTGCTTACTGTATGAAATAGATGAACTAAACTGTACGGGTTTCTTTCCTCCAAACCATGGCTCTGAGAAAGATAAACTATAGGTTTGGAAATATGTACTTCCTTGCAAACGAAGCGAGACTTTTTGTCCGTCTCCCATTGGTAAAGGCTTATAAGCTTCTTTATCAAATATTTTACGCGCTGAGAAGTTGTTAAACGAAAGTCCCAATGTTCCAATGAAACCACCACCTCCGTAACCTCCTTGAAGCTCAACCTGGCTAGATCCTTTTTCTACTACATTGTATTCAATATCAACTGTTCCTGCTCCAGCATCAACATTTTTAAATTTAGGATCGATTGCCTCAGGATCAAAGAAACCTAATTGTCCAATCTCACGAATCGTTCTAACTAATTGTTCTTTGCTATATTTTTCGCCTGGTTTTGTTCTTAACTCTCGGTAAATAACATGGTCGTTTGTTTTATCGTTTCCAACAACCGTAATTTTGTTGAAATAAGCGATAGGACCTTCTGTAACTCTAATCTCAAAATCGATAGTGTCATTAACTGTTTTTACCTCTACAGCATTAATGTTTGAGAACAAATAACCGTTGTTTTGGTATAAGTTGGTAATATCTTCTGCGTCTGGTTTAGACTTATCGGCAATTCTTTTTTCAAGTAAAACTCCGTTATAAGTTTCTCCTTTTTTGATTCCCAAATAACGGCTTAAAAGCTGATCTGAGTAAACTGTATTACCTAAGAATTTAATGTTTCCGAAGTAATATTTGTTTCCTTCTTCTACATCAATTTTAATAGCAAGTGTATTTTTCTTCTTATTATATTGTACAGAATCATAAATAATACGAGCATCGCGATACCCTTTTTCTTTATAGGCTGCGATTACTTTTTCTAAGTCAGTTTTATATTTTTCTGGAATAAATTTCGATGCTTTAAATACGCGAATGAAGTTTTTCTGTTTTGTGTCTTTCATTGCACCTCGCAACTGAGTGTCTGTGAGTTGTTTGTTTCCAGTGAAGTCAATGCTACTGATTTTTACTTTGTCTCCCTTGTCTATCCTGACAAGCATATTAACTTGATGCCCGTTTATAGTATCAGGAGTATTGGTGATTGTAACTTTAGTGTTATAAAAACCTTCTTTTTTGTATTTATTTTCGATGTAATTCTTAGTCGTAGTAATTAAGTTTTCGTTGACAATTTTATTCTTTGTCAAGTTGTTATCCTTAATTAAGGCTTCAACTTTGCTTTTCTTAACACCAACAATTTTAACCTCGTTTAATTTAGGAAGTTCGACGATATCTAGGTCTAAATAGATACTGTCATTTTCTACTTTATTAACATAGAAAGCGATTTCATCAAAAAGCCCCAGTTTTCCTAATTTTTTAATTGCGCTACTGATTTCTTCTCCAGGTACAGTTATCTCTTGTCCTTTCTGAAGTCCTGAAAAGGTTACAACCGTTTGTTCATTGAAGCTTATTTTACCAACAACAGAAACTTTAGCTAGAATATATTTTTTCCCTTGATCAAAAGGAACTCTTTCTTGTGCTTTAATTTGTGAAAAACTACCCAAAAGTAAAAGGGTAAGGACTATTTGTATTTTTTTTTGCAACACTAAAAAATTATTTAATTTGTTCACTGGTTTTTCCAAATCTACGTTCTCTTTTTTGATAACTAATAATAGCCTCATATAAATCTTGGTCTTTAAAGTCTGGCCACAAGACATTAGTAAAATACAATTCTGCATAGGCAATCTGCCACAGCAAAAAATTACTTATTCTATGTTCTCCACTTGTTCGTATTAATAAATCTACGTCTGGTAAATTTTGCGTGTAAAGATGCTCATTTATAATTGAATCGTCAATAGTGTCTATTGAAATTATATTATTTTTAACTTTATCACTAATTGACTTTACAGCATTTACCAGTTCCTCTCTGGAGCCATAACTTAAAGCGAGGGTAAGAGTTAAACGAGTATTGTTTTTGGTTTTTTCCATAACATCCAAAAGTTCTTTTTGGGCTGTTTTTGGTAATTTATCAAGATTTCCAATTGCATTAAGTCTGATATTGTTTTCTTCAAGGGTTACAAGTTCTTTTTTTAATGAATTAATCAATATTTTCATTAATGCCTGCACCTCCAGTTTAGGACGATTCCAGTTTTCTGTAGAAAAAGCGTATAAAGTTAAATACTCAATTCCAAGTTTAGCCGAGGTTTTGATTATTTCTTTTACAGATTTTGTTCCATTTTCATGGCCAAATGCACGCAGGAAGCCTTGTTGTTTTGCCCAGCGTCCGTTGCCGTCCATGATAATGGCAAGGTGTTTAGGTAAGTTTTTGTGATCTATTGATTCTATTAAATTCATTTTATTCTGGGCAATAGCAAGGTTTTTGTCCAAAGGTATACGTTAAAGTAAGACCTGAGAAAACATACCAGTCATTATTATTTAAATTTCCAAATTTTAGGATTTGTGTATTGCTTGTATTAGGATTACTTCCGTCAATGTTGTCTGTAAAGGTATAACGTGCTCCGACTTCGGCTCCTAAAACAAAACGAGGCGAGATATTAGATTTTATACCTAATATAATTGGTATTGCTGCAGAACTACGGTTTTTTTGAGCGTATATTACGTTTGGGTTTGAAGTATATCTGTACAAGTTGTCAAAAATAAAGTAATTTAAACCGGTAAAGACATAAGGAGTTATCTTAGTATGGTAATCATGCAGATTAAAATCGAAAAAATTGAATTCTAGTCCAGCAGAAAATTCTTTAATATCATTGTCAAAGCGATAGCCTCTCTGATTTCTTCCTGTTTCATCTGATTTAAAATCATTTCCGCTAATGTTTGATTGCATGTAAGAAAATCTCCAAGCATGTCTTGGGCTTCTATTCCACTTGTAAAGAACACCAAAAGCTGGTTTTTCTGGGGAGATGTAAGTTGTTTTTCCAACATCGCCTACAAAGTTACTTCCGCCAAAAAAGACACCAATCTCATTGATTTGAGCATTTAGTGTAATAAGGGGGAAAAAACATAACAATAAATTAAAAATTTTCTTCATTTAATTCAAAATTGCGTGCAAATATAATAATTATCAATACGAATCAAAGTTCCTTTAGTTAAATGTGCTTTTTTTTCAATTTACGTTATGATTTTGAGCCATTTAATGATGATTCACTACATGCAGAACGAGAAAATGTGGTATTATCGTATAGTGAAGAATCAGAAAAGAGTTTAATTTCTTTTATCTTCTCCCCATAGCAGTTTGTTTCTTAACGTCTTTAAGAAAGTTTCGCCTGGTATTTCGACCATTTTAATTTTGTAATCTGTTTTTTTAATTTTTAAAATAGACTCGTTTTTCACAGAAGAAATTCTTGAGTCTAAAGAAACCAAATACTGGTCTTCTCTTCCTGATACGCGCAATGTAATTTCTGTGTCGTCTGGAATAACTAGAGGTCTGGCGGTTAAATTATGTGGTGCAATTGGTGTAATAACTAAACTTTTGACATCTGGTGTTAAAATTGGTCCACCGCAACTTAAAGAATATCCTGTAGAACCTGTTGGTGTTGAAATGATTAAACCATCAGCCCAATAAGAATTTAGATATTCATTATTTAAATATGTTTCGACAGTAATCATCGAAGTGGTATCTTTTCTACTCACAGTAACTTCGTTCATTGCAAAATTAAGTTCTTCAAAAGCTTTGTTATAAGGTTCGCAAGTTAAGCCTAATAAGGTTCTTTCAGAAGTTGTATAATTTTGGCTAATAACATATTGAAGTAAAATGTCAATGTTTTCTTTCTGAACTTTAGCCAAGAAACCTAATCTTCCAGCATTAATTCCTAATAAAGGAACGCCGGAATTTCGAACAAATGCAGCGGCTCTAAGAATCGTACCGTCACCTCCAATACTTATCAGCATTTCGAAACTATTGTCTAAAGCAGTACTCGGTGAAAAAGTTTTGTATTCTTTTTTTACAAGCTGTTTTTCATAAAGCATGTTCAAGAAGTTTTCTTCAATTACCATTTCGACGTTGTTGGCATTGAAGAAATTGAATATGTCTTTTATAATAGGTTCGGTACTGTTCTGATAATATTGTCCGTAAATGGCTATTTTCATTCGTTGTAAATTAGATAATTTGTCAATGTGTAAATTAGATAATTTGGAAATGCGAAAATTATCTAATTAACTAATTCTCCCATTGGCACATTCATAATTTATATGTTGAGATATTTGTCTAAATAATCTGATCGCTCTTTTAGACTGTTAATATAGTTGTCTTCCTGATGTTCTGAAATAATTTCATATCCATATCTTCTATAAGTCTGAATGATTTCATTGATTGCTCCTAAACCAATTTTTACAGTAATTTGAACATTTTCTGTATCAGCTTCAGAGACAAAACATCCTAAAACTTTTCCATTATTACTTTCTACAATTTGGGTCACCTCGCTCATAGAATAATCCAAAAGACCTTTTTGCACAATAATAATAGCACCAGGTTCTTTTAAAAATGGAGTTTCTTGAAAAAATTTCATGATGTCTTCCATTTCATAATAACCTACGTAATTATTATTCTCATCAAGAATTGGGAGAAGATTGGTGTGGTTTTTTGCGAAAACTTCTAGAACATCTAGCCAGATCATCGATTTTCTGGCGAAAAAACGTTCTAAAGTATATTTATAATCAACTGCTTTTTTTTCAGTGTCAAATGTTTCAACATCGTCAGAAGAGATGTTTCCAATAAAAACACCGTCTTCCAAAATCGGAAAATGAGAAAAATTTACATCGATAAAAAAGTCCTGAATCGAGGCTATCGTTTCCTGACTGTCAATCGCTCTGAAATCGTTTGTGATATAGTTTGTAATTTCTGTCATAAATCAATTGAAGATATTTGATGCAAAATAATCAAAAAATACCGAAAACCGCTCTGTTTTACTTTGTATTTTTGTCGTAACAAATATAATGTTACTAGAATTAATATCTATTTATATGACAAAATTAAGTGTAAATATCAATAAAATAGCAACGCTTCGAAATGCCCGTGGCGGAAATGTTCCAGATTTATTAAAAGTAGCTGCAGATATTCAGCGATTTGGAGGGCAGGGAATTACTATTCATCCACGTCCAGACGAGCGTCATATTCGTTATCAGGATGCGCGCGATTTGAAAGCAGTTGTTACCACAGAATATAATATTGAAGGAAATCCGCAGCATAATTTTATTGATTTGGTTTTAGAATGCAAACCAGATCAGGTAACCTTAGTTCCAGATGCAATTGGAGCAATAACTTCTTCTGCAGGTTGGGATACGATTAAAAATCAAGAATATTTAACTGAGGTTATCCAAGAGTTCCAAAAAAACGGAATCAGAACATCAATTTTTGTTGATCCAATTTTAGAAATGATTGAAGGAGCAAAAAAAACAGGAACAGATAGAATCGAATTGTATACGGAATCTTTTGCGCACCAATATAGTTTAGGAAACGAAAAAGGAATTGATCCGTACACTAAAGCTGCAGAATTGGCAAACGAATTAGGTCTAGGAATCAATGCCGGACATGATTTAAGTTTAGATAATATTAAATTTTTCAAGCAAAATATTCCTGGTTTACTGGAAGTTTCTATTGGTCATGCCTTGATTTCAGAGGCACTTTACCTTGGGTTAGATAATACGGTAAACATGTATCTGAATAAATTGAAATAATTTTTCAAAGTAAAACTAAAAAGTAAATGTTATACTCAAAAATAGAAGGCGAAGGAAAACCGCTTGTCATCATGCACGGATTTCTTGGAATGTCTGACAATTGGAAAACTTTGGCAGGGCAATATGTAGAAGCAGGATTTCAGGTTCATATTTTAGATTTAAGAAATCATGGACGCAGTTTTCATTCAAATGAATGGAGTTATGAAGCCATGGTTCAAGATGTTTATGAATATTGTCAGGCAAATAATCTAACACGAATTGATATTCTCGGACATTCAATGGGGGGGAAAGTAGCAATGCTTTTTGCAACCACACATCCAGAGATTGTAGATAAATTAATTGTGGCAGATATTGGTCCAAGATTCTACAAACAACATCATCAGGAGATTTTGGCAGGATTAAATGCTGTCGATTTTTCGGTAAAACCAAGCCGAAATGATGTAGAGGAAATAGTGTCTCAATATGTTCCGGATTTTGGAACAAGACAATTCCTATTGAAAAATCTATATTGGAAAGAGCCAGGACAATTGGCCTTTAGATTTAATCTTGAAGCATTTAATAATAATCTCGATGCTATTGGAAAACCTTTGGAAGATCATTTAGTTTTTAATAATCCGACATTATTTATTAGAGGCGGAAATTCTGGCTATATTCAAGATGCTGATCTTGATGGAATTCGCAAGCATTTTCCAAATCTAAAATTAGAAACCATTCCAAATGCAGGGCACTGGCTTCATGCAGAAAATCCGAAAATGTTTTTTGAATTGACTGCTACCTTTTTAAAAGAGTAGTTATTTTTGATTAAAAAATTAGTACTTTTAAATAAATTTTAAACCAGAATAACTATGAAATTATTACTTAGACTCCTTGTTACTGCTGCCTTGGTTTTATTATTATCTAATATTTTGACTGGGGTTCATGTTGCTAGTTTTGGTACGGCTGTAATTGTTGCAGTAGTTTTAGGATTGCTGAACGTTTTTATAAAACCAATTTTAGTGATTTTAACCTTGCCGGTTACTTTTGTTACTTTAGGTTTGTTTTTACTGGTAATCAACGCGATAATTATTTTACTGTGCACTAATATTGTGGGCGGTTTTGCAGTAAATTCATTTTGGACAGCATTACTATTTAGTATTATTTTGTCTATACTTCAATCTATTACTTATAAAATACTTGGAGATGATAAATAAAACAAATGTAGCAGATTAAAACTGCTTCAAATACAATAGATTAAAAACTTGGTTGGGTTGCAAAAATTTTATAATTTTGCAACCCAATTTTATTATGTAAATTAAAGAAGAAGATGGATATTAAAAGAGTAGCAATAGACGCTGTAAACGAGACAATCGTTATGAACGTTGTTCATATGGATTATAAAGGTCAAGTAGCAAAAAGAATTAACGAAAAAATGCCTTTAGCGCAAGTAAAAGGATTTAGAAAAGGGGCAGTGCCTAAAGATCTTGTTGAAAAACAATACGGAAAAGCTATTAAGCAAGAAGAGATCAAAAAAGTAGTTGATTTGGCTTTAGAGCGTTATATTCAATCTGAAAGATTAAATCTTTTAGGAACTCCTCTTGCTAAAGTAAACGAAGATTTTAACTGGGATGCTGAAGAATTAACTTTCGAATACGAAATTGGTTTAGTGCCAAATTTTGAAATTGATCTTGAAGCTAAAAATAATATCGTAAAATATATTGTTACTGCTGACGATAAATTAATCGATGGACAAGTTGAGCGTATCCAAAAACAATTTGGAAAAGCAGTTCCTCAAGAAGTTTCTGATGCTAAATCTGATTTAACTGGAACTTTCTCAAACGAAGCAAACGGAATCAACAATACAACTACAATTTCTGTAGATGCATTCAGCAAAAAAGCTCAAAAACAATTCACAGGTAAAAAAGTTGGAGATGTTGTTACAGTAAGCACAAAAGGTTTATTTGAAGACGATCACCAATTAATGGATTACTTAAAAGTAGGTCACGAAGGTGTTCACGGTTTAGATGTTGAAGTAGACTTTACTATCAGCGCTATCAATGGTTCTGAGCCAGCTGAATTAAACCAAGAATTATTCGATAAACTTTTTGGTGAAGGAAAAGTAGCTTCTTTAGAAGATTTAAAAGCTAAAATTAAAGAAGACGCTGAATCTCAATTCGCTCAGCAAGCGGACCAAAAATTATTATTAGATGTTCAGGATTTCTTGATCGAAAACACAAAATTCGATTTGCCAGCTGAATTCTTGAAAAAATGGTTGCAAACTGTTGGAGAGAAAAAATTAACTGCAGAAGAAGCTGAAGTTGAATACGCAAGATCTGAAAAAGGTTTACGTTTCCAATTAATCGAAGGAAAAGCTTTAGCTCAAAGCAATATCCAAATTACATTTGATGACTTGAAAGAGTTTACATCAAACGCAATCAGACAGCAAATGGCTCAATTTGGTCAAACAAACCCAACTGACGAAGAAGTTCAAGGAATCGTGGCTAGAGTTTTATCTAACCAAGACGAAGTAAAAAGACTTTCTGAGCAAGTTGTAGCAGCTAAAATGTTAGATATCTTCAAAGAAAAAGCTAACCCAACTACAAAAGAGGTTACTTACGAAGAATTTATTGCAGCTTCTTACGGAGAATAAATTTTAGTCTGAAAGTTAAAAGTTGTAAAGTCAAAAGTTAAGAGACATACTTTTTAAAAATTAAGATTTTATTACAGAAACTGAAAGATAAAAATAATTATATTTGAACGTCAATGGAATTTTTGATTCTGTTGACGTTCTTTTTTTTGTTTCAAGTTTAAGGTTTCAGGTTTCATGTTTTCTTCAGTTAACTTGAAACCTTAAACTTGAAACAAAAGAAACGTTTCAGACAAATTGGCATCTCTTATAAAAAGGTATGAACTTTGTTTAATTCGTTTAAGTCACATGCTGACTTTAGACTTTTCAACTTTAAACTAAAAATATGAACTACGGTAAAGAATTCAAAAAATTTGCTACAAAGCACCAAGGAGTAAACGCAATGTATTACGATAAAATCGTAGCAGCGATGACACCAACAAACATGACTCCATATATTATCGAAGAGCGCCAATTGAATATTTCTCAATTAGACGTTTTCTCAAGATTAATGATGGACAGAATTATCTTTTTAGGAACAGGTATTGACGATCAGATTGCTAATATCGTTCAGGCTCAGTTGTTATTTTTAGAAAGCGCTGATGCTTCAAAAGATATTCAAATTTACTTAAACTCGCCAGGAGGAAGTGTTTATGCAGGTTTAGGAATTTATGATACTATGCAATACATTAAACCAGATGTAGCAACAATCTGTACAGGAATGGCGGCTTCTATGGGAGCAGTTTTATTATGCGCAGGAGCTGCAGGAAAACGCTCTGCATTGCCTCACTCAAGAGTAATGATTCACCAGCCATCTGGAGGAGCACAAGGAGTTGCAACAGATATGGAAATCAACTTACGCGAGATGTTGAAATTAAAAGATGAATTATATAACATCATTTCTCAACATTCAGGACAAACTTTTGACAAAGTGCACAAAGACAGTGAGCGTGATTACTGGATGAAAGCAGACGAAGCAAAAGAGTACGGAATGATTGATGAAGTATTAAGAAGAGGATAATCTTTTAAGCTTCTAAGTTGCTAAGACACTAAGGTTCTAAGTGTTCTTTGCGATTTAAATTTTAAATAAAAAAATAAAAATATTAAGCTGTAAGGAGTTAAGTTTTAAAGTTTTAATTGAAAAGCTTAGAAACTTAGTATCTTTGCAGCTTAGTAACTTAAATAAAGAATGGCAAAAGTAGTATTAGAATGTTCGTTTTGTGGAAGAAAGAAGCCAGAAACTAATTTATTAATAGCTGGTATCAATGCACATATTTGTGATAAGTGTATTGAACAGGCACATGGAATTGTTTTAGAAGAATTAAAATCTAACGGAAGCGCGAAACTAGTTGGTGACTTAATTTTAAAGAAACCAAAAGAAATTAGAGCTTTCCTAGATCAATATGTTATTGGTCAAGACCAGACAAAAAAAGTAATGTCGGTTGCGGTTTACAACCACTACAAGCGTTTAATGCAACAGCAATTAGACGATGAAGTAGAGATCGAAAAAAGTAACATCATCATGGTTGGTCAGACAGGAACAGGAAAAACATTAGTAGCAAAAACTATTGCTAAAATGTTAGACGTTCCGTTGGCTATTGTTGACGCGACAGTATTAACAGAAGCTGGATATGTTGGAGAAGACGTTGAAAGTATTTTAACTCGTTTGCTTCAGGCTGCAGATTATGATGTAGCAAAAGCAGAAAGAGGAATCGTATTTATTGATGAAATTGATAAAATTGCCCGTAAGAGCGATAATCCATCAATTACTCGTGACGTTTCTGGAGAAGGTGTTCAGCAGGCATTATTGAAGTTATTGGAAGGAACAGTGGTAAACGTACCGCCAAAAGGTGGACGTAAACACCCGGATCAGAAATTTGTTGAGGTAAATACTCAAAATATCTTATTTATTGCTGGAGGTGCTTTTGATGGAGTAGAGCGTATTATTTCAAAACGTCTAAACCGTCAGGCAGTTGGTTACTCAACTTCTAAAAATGTTGATAATATAGATAAAGATAATTTATTGCAATATATCATTCCAAAAGACATTAAAGACTTTGGTTTGATTCCTGAGATTATTGGGCGTTTACCAGTTTTAACGCACATGGATCCTTTGGATAAAGCAACGCTTCGTGCAATTTTGACACAGCCTAAAAATGCGTTGATCAAACAATATCAGAAATTATTCTTAATGGATGATGTTGAGTTTACAATTACCGATGAAGCTTTAGATTTTATTGTGGATAAAGCGTTAGAGTACAAATTGGGTGCGCGTGGATTACGTTCTTTATGTGAAGCTATCTTAACAGATGCCATGTACGAACTGCCAACATCTGACGATATCAGTTTGACAATCGACAAAGAATATGCAGAACATACGTTAAGTAAAAATTTATTGAAACGTATGGAGATTGCTTCTTAACTTTAAAAATAGCTTTATCAAAATTTAAAACTTTGATAAAGTTCAATTATATAACCTGCTCATTTTTTTGAGCAGGTTTTTTTATACACTTTTTTAACCTTATTTTCGTTTGTGCTTTTGATTAAATATTTGATATGAAGAAAATGCTTTTTATAATTTGTTTGGCTTTTATTTTTTCTTGCAATAAAGAAAGCAATAGAATAGTTGTTTCTGAAAATAAGCATAAAAGTGAAGTGGCTTTATTAGAAAAACCTCGTGTTGAAGTTGATTACAACAATTATTATAAAGAAGCAGCATACTATTGTAAAGTCAATAATTTAAATCAAGATAAATTTATTTTGATTGACCTCGGATTACATTCTGGTTATAAACGATTTTTTGTTTACGATTTTGAAAAGAAAGAAGTTTCAAAATCATATATGGTGAGTCATGGTTGTGGAGATAATCAATGGGGAGGGACTTATTCTAAAGATAACGCAAAGACAAGTAACGAATTTGATTCGCATTGTTTTTCGGTTGGAAAATATGTTGTTTTGGATCGTGGCGTAAGTCAGTGGGGAATAAAGGTAAATTATGTTTTGCAAGGAAAAGAAAAAAGCAATTTTAATGCACGAAAACGTGCCATTGTTTTGCATTCTTGGGAAGAGGTGTCAGATGATGAAGTTTATCCAAAAGGAACGCCAGAGGGTTGGGGTTGTCCTGCAGTTTCAAACGAGAGCATGAGAGAAATCGATGAACTTTTGAAAGCCAATAAAAAAGTACTCCTTTGGATTGTTAAGTCTTAAAGTAATGCTGAAAAACAAAAGTTCTATTTTAGCCCTGATCGAAACGGCATCTCCCGATTTAGAAAAACAAGGCTTTTTAGCCGTAGTTTTTGTTTATCGGGAATACAGTGTAGAGAAGGACAAAATGTTCTGATGAAAATGAATTGATCTGTTTCTAAAAATTACTGCACTCTAAATTTTTCTCGATATTCAATTGGTTTCATGCCGACCATTTTATAAAACACTTTTCTAAATGCTTTTGGGTCGTTGTAGCCAGTTTTTTCTATAATTTCTGAAATAGAAAGCTGCGTTTGCTCTAGGTATTTCTTCGAACTTTCGACTCTAATATTCTGTAAATATTCTATAGGAGGAATTCCTGTCACTTGTTTGAAACGACGTGTCATGTTTCGGGCACTTGTTGGAATATCTTTTGTGATCTCTTCCAGTTTTTCAATAGAATGATACTGATTTTCTATTTTTTGCTGCAATAGAGCAACTAAAGAATCATTGTGTAAATGATTGGGTCTGAAGGTGCTGAAATAACTTTGTTTGTATCGGTTCAAATCGATTGAGAATATTTTAGCAATTTTGACCGCCATTTCGTTACCGCAGAATTTCTGAACCAAAAGAATCAATAGATGGAAGGTTGAAGTCGATCCTCCACTGGTATATAAACTTCCGTCAGCAGTCAAAGTTTCCTCAGGTTTTAATTTTACCATCGGAAAAGCTTTGGTAAAGGCGCTGCAAGCGTCAACATGTGTTGTGGCTAACTTTTCGTTCAATAAACCAGAAGCGGCAAACAAAAAAGCTCCTGTGCAAAAACTGGCTAATTCAGCTCCAGCCTTATGCTGTTTTTGAAGCCACGGAATAAAGCTTTTATTCTTTTTAATCATCTCGCTCATATTATCTGTTGTAAAAGCGGGAATTAAAATTAAGTCTAGAATAACTTCTGAAGTTTCAATAGCGTTGCTTTTATATCCAAACAAATTTCCCTGATCGTTTTGTTCTTGCGATTGAAAAATCATGATTTCAAATGGTTTTTCAGTTTCAGGAGTAAGTTTATTAGCAGTTTCGAATACCTCTAATATGGCTGCGATGCTTAGTAATTTATAATCGTGAGGTATGATTAATCCTAGTTTCGTGCTCATGATATTTTGGTTTTTTGGAATTTCAGTAAGATGCAAAAATAAGCAAATTGTCTCAAATGCCCCTAAAAATGACTTTTATTGGTATTTTTAAGTAATCTTAAAAAATTAAATTTGTTTTAATTAATTCGTAATTTTATAAAGATGAAAACAAAAATCTTCTTAAATCTTGCTGTAAAAGATTTAAACAGGGCAGTGTCTTTTTACAATGGACTTGGTTTTTCGACCAATCCAAAATTCTCAAATGAAAAAGGAGCTTGTTTGGTTATTGATGAAAATATATTTGTGATGATTTTGGTAGAAGAGTTTTATCAAACCTTTACCAAAAAACAAATTTGTGATTCAACAACAACTAGTGAAGCTCTTATTGCTATTTCTGTAGACACTAGAGAGCAGGTTGATGAAATGATGGACAAAGCGATTAAATCGGGTGGAACAGATTATAATCAGACAAATGATTATGGTTGGATGTATCAAAGAACTTTTCTAGATGTAGATGGTCATCACTGGGAAGTTTTCTTTATGGATGAAAGTCAGATTCCAGAGAACATGTAGTAATTAAGTAAGAACAAATCAAACAAAAAATAAAAAATGATAACAATAAAGAACACCGTTAATGCATCTCTTGATAAAGTTTGGAATTTTTGGAATACTCCAGAACATATTACAAAATGGAGCTTTGCCTCTCCTGATTGGCACACGCCTTATGCAGAAGCAGATTTGAGAGAAGGAGGAAAATTTAAATCGACTATGGCTGCGAAAGACGGAAGCATGAGTTTTGATTTTGGAGGTGAATTTACTTTAGTAAAGCCAAACGAAGCGTTATCTTATGTTTTGGGAGACGGAAGAAAGGTTGAAATCACTTTTACAGAAACGGCAGATGGTGTTGAAATTGTTGAAAGTTTTGACCCAGAAACACAAAATCCAGAAGAAATGCAGCGTGCTGGCTGGCAGGCGATTTTGGATAATTTTAAAAGTTACGTTGAAGCTAATTAATTTTAGGTTCATAGGCTCAAAGTAACAAAGGTTCAAAGATTACAAACTTAAAATTAGCTTACATCACTTATATGGTTTAAAAAAGAAATAAATATCTAACCCAACAAAAAAAAACAAAAAATGACAAAACAAATATGGTTGAATCTTCCTGTAAAGGATGTGGCAAAAGCGAAAGACTTTTTCTGGAAAATAGGTTTTTCGTTTAATGAACAGCATGATACGCCAAGTTCGACGTGCATGGTTGTAGGTGAAGGACATTTTGTGATAATGCTTTTTGAAGAAATGCTTTTTTCAAGTTTTTCTAAAAACAGCGTTACAGATACGAATTCAAGCTCTGAAGTCTTGATTTCTATCGACGCAGAAAGCAGAGAAGAAGTTGATGAATTAGCTGAAAAAGTCAAAGAAGCTGGCGGAAACGTTTTTGCTCCTCCTGCCGAAAGTCAGGGCTGGATGTACGGTTGCGGTTTTACCGATTTGGACGGTCATCGTTGGAATGTTTTATTTATGGATTTTAGTAAATTACCAGATTAAGATGGAAAAATTAGTGTTTAATATTGAGATAAGGGCTCCCAAAGAGAAGATTTGGAAAGTCTTATGGGACGATGAAACCTACAGAAAATGGACAAGCGTTTTTGCCGAAGGAAGTTATGCCGAATCGACTTGGAATGAAGGGGACAAAATTTATTTTTTAGGACCTGGCGGAGCAGATGGAATGAATAGTTTGATTGAAACTAAAATTCCGAATGAATATATGGCTTTTAAGCATCTTGGCGAAATCAAAGATCGTAAAGAAGTGCCACCAAATGCGGAAACTGAAAAATGGAGCGGTGCAATGGAAACTTACAAATTAACTCAAAAAGGAGATGTTGTAAATCTTCATGTTGAAGTAGATGTAATTGAAAAACATATTGATTATTTCAAAGATGCGTTCCCTAAAGCGGTGGAATTGATTAAAGAATTGTCTGAAAAGTAAATGAGAAGAAAAACAGATAATTAATAATTTATAATTAACAATTAAAAAAATAATATCATGGCAACAGCAGTAAATCCATATTTAATGTTTAACGGAACTTGCGAAGCAGCATTTCTGTTTTACAAATCAGTTTTTGGCGGAGATTTTCCGTATATCGGAAAATTTAAAGATGCTCCAGCGGAAGAAGGCGAAGTGCTTTCTGAAGAAGCTTTAAATCGAATCATGCATGTATCTCTTCCAATCGGAAGTAGTATTTTAATGGGAAGCGACACCCACCCACGATACGGAGATGTCGGTTTTGGAGATAACTTTTCTGTTTCTGTTAATGCAGAAAGCAGAGAAGATGCAGATAAAATCTTTAACGGACTTTCAGCTGGAGGAAAAGTAGAAATGCCATTGAATGACACTTTCTGGGGATCTTACTTTGGAATGTTTAAAGATAAATTCGGCATCAATTGGATGGTGAGTTTTGATAAAAATGAACCAATGAAATAATGTAAAAGTTACGTTATTTTAATAGTAGAGCATAATTGTTAAATTACTCTGAAAAGCACATGAAAATGTGCTTTTTCGTTTTAAAAAAACAAGGATTATTCTTTTTTATCAACGAGAGATTGCCGATTTTTGTCGCTTCAAAATCAAGAAAGAAAAATGGCAGCAGAAGACAAAGAAATAATTTTATTAAAAGTTTCTGGACACGATAAAATTGGAGTTACAGCAGGATTAACAGCTGTATTGGCAGCATACGACGCCAATATTTTAGATATCGGGCAGGCAGATATTCATGATACGCTTTCTTTAGGAATTTTGTTCGAAATTGCTGCAGGTTCTTCTTCGGCACCCGTTTTAAAAGATCTTTTGTTCAAAGCATATGAATTGGAAATTAAAGTAAAATTTATTCCGATTTCTATCGAAGATTATGAAACTTGGGTAAAATCACAATCAAAACAGCGTTACATCATCAATATTTTGGGAGAGACACTGGCGGCTTCACAACTATCTGCAGTTACACAAATATTGTCAGATCAAAATTTAAATATTGACTCTATTATCCGATTAACAGGAAGAACTTCTGTTGTAGAAAAGGAAGAATATCCGCGTTCTTGTATTCAATTATCTGTTACAGGCGAAATTGTCAACAAGATCATCATGACGGCAAGTTTTATGGAAATTTCCAGAACGCTAAACGTTGATATCTCTTTCCAAGAAGATAATATTTATAGAAGAAACCGCCGTTTGGTTTGCTTCGATATGGATTCGACTTTAATTCAAACCGAAGTAATCGATGAGCTTGCTGAATTGAATGGAGTTGGAGATCAAGTGCGAGCTATTACAGAATCGGCTATGAACGGTGAAATTGATTTCAACGAAAGCTTCAAAAAGCGCATGGCTCTTCTAGAAGGTTTAAGTGAAGAAGTTTTGCAAAATGTTGCTATCAATTTGCCGATTACACAAGGAGCCCATCGTTTGATGAAAGCCTTAAAATACTACGGCTATAAAACCGCAATTCTTTCTGGAGGATTTACTTATTTTGGAGAATATCTTCAAAAAGAATTAGGAATAGACTACGTTCACGCCAATCAATTAGAAATAAAAGATGGTAAGCTGACAGGTAAATATTTAGGTGACATTGTAGATGGTCAGAAAAAAGCAGAATTATTAAAAGCAATTGCAGAAAAAGAAGGAATTCATATTAATCAGACAATCGCGGTGGGAGATGGAGCAAACGATTTGCCAATGCTAAACTTAGCTGGTCTAGGGATTGCTTTCCATGCCAAACCAAAAGTTAAAGAAAGTGCTTCAACTTCAATTTCAAGTTTAGGTCTTGATGGTGTTTTGTATCTTTTAGGATATCACGATAGATATATTGATATGATGTAAAGTCTAGTTTGTCATTTCGATCATAGGTAGAAAGCACACTAGAAATTCGACAATCAAAATAAAAAAAAACAAACCTCAGTCTTTTAAAATAAAAGGTTGAGGTTTTTTATATGGGCATGTCCCTACGGGTCGGGCTATCCGTTCCAATCTTTTGTGGTGAACCCCACCACAAAAGGATTTCCACTTCTATCCCTCATGCGGGTTTAGTGGAATCATTAGTTTTGAAGTTGTAAGTAAGATTTGCATTTGAATTGCCTCTAGCTTTAGCTGGAGGAATAAAGGATGAAGATTAAAATTGGCTTTAGCTAAATTAACGGGTACGATAATTCGGCTAAAGCCAATAAATATTTAGAGACTCATTTAACCACTAACTAAAGTTAGTTGCAATTCAAGAATAATGTTTCTAAGAATTTTTGTAATTACTGATTTCTAGATTCCAACTCCTTCTTCATCTCTTTCAGATTTTTGAGATTTAGAAAAAGAATAGGCAATAACGCAACAGGAATAATATTCATAGCGCTAAATCCTTTCATAAAAACAATGAATGTGTTAAGAATGAATAACATAAAAAGAACAACGCAAAAAATAGTATTCACTGTTTTTAATGTCTTCTGATTTTTAATCAGTTCTTCGTTGCTCATTTCGCTAAATTTTGTGTCTTTCATTTTTATAAGTTGTTATTAGCACATTTCTTTCAATTGCTCCAAATAATCTCTCTGATTCGAAAGCCTCGGAATCTTATGCTGGCCTCCTAATTTGTCTCTTTCTTTCAGCCAATCATAAAATAAATTCTCTCGAGCAACATTAATCACCAAAGGATTTAAAGTCATATTATTGTAGCGTTTAGCTTCGTAATCTGAATTTAGAGTTTGAAGAGTTTCATCCAGCACTTTTTGGAAAAGGCCAACATCAGCGGGATGCTTCTTAAATTCAATCATCCATTCGTGAGCACCTTTTTCTTTATCATGCATAAAAATAGGAGCAACCGTATAATCGATAACTTCAGTTTGTGTTACTTGACAAGCTTTTGCAATAGCCTGATCGGTATTTTCTACCATTAATTCTTCGCCAAAAACATTGATATGATGTTTGGTTCTTCCCGTTACTCTAATTCTGTATGGATTTAAAGAAGTAAAACGAACCGTGTCGCCAATTAAATAACGCCACAAACCAGAATTTGTAGTGATAACAATAGCGTAATTTTTATTCAATTCAACATCGGCCAAGCGAACTACTTTTTGGTTTGGAGATCCAAAAGTGTCCATCGGAATAAATTCGTAGAAAATTCCGTAATCCAGCATTAATAATAAGTCGCTTGAATTATTCAAATCCTGAATTGCAAAAAAGCCTTCAGAAGCATTGTATATTTCGTAATATCTAAAATCCTTGCTTGGCAAAAGTTTTTTATACTGTTCTCTATAAGGAGAAAAACTTACGCCTCCGTGAAAGTAAACTTCCAGATTTGGCCAAAGTTCCAGTAGACTCTGTTTTCCTGTATTTTCAAGGACTTTATTCATTAAAACCAGCATCCAAGAAGGAACTCCTGCAAAACTGGTTACGTTTTCGTTTTTAGTTTCATTGATAATAGCGGCAATTTTCGTTTCCCATTCGCTCATTAGAGAAGTTTTGCTGCTTGGCGTACTGCTGAATTCAGCCCAAATAGGCATGTTTTCAATTAAAATAGCCGATAAATCTCCAAAGAAAGTATTATTGTTTTCGTAAATCTGAGAACTTCCTCCTAAACGAAGGCTTTTTCCTAGAAACAATTCAGAATCTTCATTATTATTTAGATAAAGACACAAAAGATCTTTACTGCCTTTGTAATGGCAATCCTCCAAAGCCTCATTACTTACAGGAATAAATTTACTTTTTGCATTTGTAGTACCGCTCGATTTGGCAAACCATTTAATAGGGCTTTCCCAAAAAACATTTTGTTCTCCCAAACGGGTACGTTCAATAAGTGGCTGTAATTCCTCGTAAGTTGCAATCGGAACTCTTTCAGCAAAGGTTTGATAGGAACTAATGGTAGAAAATTCATATTTTTTTCCAATAACCGTATTTTCAGATGCCGTCAATAAGTTATGCAATAATTCTTCCTGAACTTCATTTGGGTATTTTAAAAAAAGCTCGATTTGGTGAATCCTTTGTTTGAGGACCCAAGATGCAAACGAATTGATAATAGATAAAGGCATGAATCTGTTTTTTAGTTAACTAATTTTAGATTTTAAATCTTACAATCTGTGCAAAACAAAAAACTTAAAATTTGAATATCGATAGACAAATAGTAACTTTGTCTTCATATCAAAAATAATATTTTTTTGTAATAAACAATTCAATTTACGGTAAAGATTCTACCAAAAAAGTCGAATTTAACACAAAAAACTTTAAATCTTTTGAGAAGTTTAAATCAGCAATTATAAATAAAAAATTCAAATGCAATATCAAGGCGTACTGACAAAAATGCAAACCGAACTTGGGAGTCCAATTCAATATTATTTGGTTTTCGAGGATAGTTTCTTAAACATGAATCAATTATTAGATAAAGAAATTGAAATCAATTTTGTGGGTTGCCAATGTTTGAATTGCGGTAAAAAGAAAAAAATATACCGACAAGGTTTTTGTTATGAATGTTTTTATTCAAGTCCAGCTGTTGGAGATTGGATTATGAGGCCAGAATTGAGTACGGCACATTTGGGAATTGCAGACAGGGATTTAGAATATGAATCTAAAGTTCAGTTACAACCGCATATTGTATATTTGGCTTCGGCATGCGAGATAAAAGTAGGTGTTACTCGTAAAACTCAAGTTCCAACCAGATGGATCGATCAAGGCGCTTCTCAAGCGATTGCCATTGTTGAGGTTCCAAACCGTTATTTGGCAGGAATTACAGAGGTAGCATTAAAAGATCATTATACAGACAAAACCAATTGGAGAAAAATGCTTCAGAACTCTGTTGAGACTTTTGATCTGATTGCAGAGAAAGCCAAAATCGAAAGTTTAATTCCTGCAGAAGTCAAAGACTATTTTTACGCTCAAAAAAATGATGTTTACGAACTTCAATATCCAGTGTTAAGTTATCCTGCAAAAGTAAATAGTTTGAACTTGGATAAATCTCCTTCGTTCACTGGAAAATTGACAGGAATTAAAGGTCAGTATCTATTATTTGAAAACGGAACAGTTTTTAATGTACGTGGTTCCGAAGGTTATGTCGTCACAATAAACGTCTAGGTTTATCGGGAAGTTGTCGATGTTTTTTAGCTAACTGTCTATAAATTTGTTGATTACGTAATAATTTATTGTAAATTTATATCGCTTCCAAAAGCAAAAAAATGTGAATATTGATACATTTCGTTACAATTTTGTAACAAATGCTTATTGGAAGAATTTATTTTTAGAAGATAAAAGAAATTAGATTTGAGACCTGCTCTTAATGCTAGTTTTCTAAAATTAAATTGAGATTTATAATCCGTAAATTATTCCATAAATGAGTGTTTTAAACAAAATAAACGTACACAGGCGCAGCATAATGCGGAACCTAACGAAGAATGTTGGAAAAGCAAATATGCAGGACGATTTTATTTTGGTCGATAAGAGCGAAATCAAAAAAGTTTTAATCTGTAGGCCAAACGGAAGATTAGGAAATCTTTTATTGATTACCCCACTTGTACAAGAAGTGTCAGAAATGTTTCCAAATTGTAAAATTGATTTGTTTGTGAAAGGTACAGTGGCTCCTATTATTTTTGAAAATTACGATGTTGTTGATAAAATAATTCACTTGCCTAAAAAGCCATTTAAAAGTTTAGTGGAATACTCAAAGGTTTGGATTTCATTAAAAAAAGCACATTACGATTTAGCAATCAATGTTGATCAAAATTCTTCTTCGGGCCGATTAGCGGTTCAGTTTTCAAATGCCAAATACAAGTTTTTCGGAGATTCTGAAGAGGAATTAACAGAGCAGAAAAGCGATTTTGAACACATTGCAAAATACCCAGTTTATAATTTTAGAAATTATTTGTCAAAACTGAGATTACCAACAAACAGCAATAAAATAATTGCTCCTTTGGATCTTAAATTAACAATTTCTGAAATCACTGAAGGCAAAAAAATATTGAACGAACTTACTGATAATAACAAAAAAACGATTTGCATTTTTACCTACGCAACAGGAGCAAAATGTCTTTCAGAAGAGTGGTGGGAAAAGTTTTATTCAATGCTTACCGGAGAATATAAAGATTATAATATTATTGAAATTCTGCCTGTAGAAAATGTATCTCAAATTGGTTTTAAAGCACCAACATTTTATAGTAAAGACATAAGAGAAATAGGGGCTGTTATTACAAATGCTGATTTGTTTATTGGTGCCGACAGCGGAATTATGCATTTATCAAGCGCTGTACATACACCAACCATCGGGCTGTTTTCTGTTTCAAATTTGAAAAAATACGAGCCTTATGATAATTGCAGCATTGGTCTAGATGTTAATCTGTACACGAAAAAGGAATATATAAAAACAATAAATTCTATTTTGAATAACGGTCGATTAAGTAGCTATTCAAAAGCAATATAAAAACAAAAAATCCTGTTCATTCGAACAGGATTTTTTGTTTTTTAAGGAGCTAAGCTTCTTAGGTGCTGAGGTTCTAAGTTTTTCTAAAGAAAAAAACTTAGAACCTTAGAGGCTTAGCATCTCAGTACCTTTTTATGGATTCTTTTTCTTAAACAATCCGTTCAATAAATCACTAGCTTTTTTAGTTACTTCTTGAGTTTTCTGCTCTTTTTCAGTTTTAGCAGCCTGAGTTGTATCTTTAGCTTTAGTGTTTTTGTTGATCAAATCGGTAAGTGCTGAGGTTCCTTTTTGAGTCAGTTTTTCTTTCTGCTGATTTACCAATTGTGTTGTCAAATTGCTCACAGCAGTTTTCATATCGGTACTGATTTTAGGATTTGAGAAATTACCTGTCAAAGAAGCATTGATTGGAATATTATCTAGTTTTGCAGCATCTGCAGGAGACATTTTTGCAATTAAGTTGTTAGCTTCGGTTCCCAAATATTTAGCAGGAACATCAAATTTTAGAGTATAATTCATAGTTTGATCGAAACCATGAGTTCCTCCAACCGTTACTTTAATATCTTGGTATTTAATGTCAAAAGGTTTAACATTTACTTTTCCATTGTCAAAAGTTAAAGCAGCTTTAATGTCATTCAGATTCACTTTATTTAAATCAAGAAACTTTACATTAGAACTTAATGCAGTAAGTAAAGTAGAGTTACTCGAGTTTACTGTAGTAGACAGTAATTGACCAATTAAATCTCCTGAAATTGATTTAAGATCTGGAGTAAATTCTTTTGCATCCAAATTACCATTCAGTTTGATTGTTGAATTCAGTTTCCCGTTAATGATTCCAGCAATAGGCGCAATTTTTTTCATCATATCCAACTGCGTAAATGTCTGTGCAATATCAACTTGATTAAAACCTAAATTCATATCAAAAGTTGGCACTTTTTCTTTTGTAGAAACTGCTCCGTTAAGACCAATTGATCCTCCGAAAATATTTGTTTTAAAGTTTTCAAGAGTTGCTTTTTCGTCTTTAATAAGCAGTCTTCCAGAAACATCTTTTAGTTTTAAATTATCATATAAAACCGTTGTTGCTTTTGCATTTAATGTACAATTCAAGAAAGCAGGAATCTTCATTGCATCGGCTGGTTTTGCAGGAGTTTTTGTTTCTTCTTTTGCAGATTCGCCAGCAGTCATAAAATCATCAACAGCCAATTGGTTTGAACTCATATTGAAGTTTCCTTTTAGTTCTTGTTTCTTAAACATAAAACCATAGAAATTCTCTAAAACACCGTTAATGCTGATATCACTTTTACCAGTCGTAGCATCAAATTGTTTTAAGTTAATTTTGCTCGGATTAAATTCAACCATCGCTGTGCTAATGTTCATCGATTTGTTGTTTTCGTCAGTATATTTAAATCCTGACAAGCTCATCGTACCAGCATTTTTGATGTTTTGATATTGGCTTTTTTCTACAGAAGCCATGTCAAAATTGGTAGTAACATCAGCTTTTAAAATACCAGCCAAAGGTTTATCCATTTTAATTGGATATGCTTTTGAAAGATTAGCCAAGTTGATCGTTCCTTTTAAAGCCGCATCGATAATAGGATTTACCGTTATGTTTTTAATATTCGCTTTAGCGTTAAAAACATCCTGATCGATTCTAAAAGATAACTTATCTAGGTTGACATAAGTATCATTTAAAATTCCAGTTTCGTTAATGATTTTTGTATCAATTACAATATTTTGAACCGATTTTGGTAGATTCGGATATTGGAAAGAAGCATTATTGGACGCAATTTCAACATTAAATTTCGGAACGGTTGTATCTGTAAGTTCTCCTTTTGCAAAACCGTTTACAGTAAAATCTCCAGTAGTTTTTACACCATCTAAACCTGCGGCATAAGCCGAAGGAATTAAACCTAAGAAATTGGTAAAAGAAGAAGTAGGAGTTTTAAACTTTAAATCGTAAATCTGCGCTTTCTCTGCCATTTGAATGAATCCATCAAATTCTAAAGGCAACTGATTGATTAAAGCTTTGTTTTCTTTAAAAGTATATTTGCTTTTTTCTAAATCAATTCCAAGAACAGCGTCTAAAGTTAGTTTTACATTTTTCATGTAATTTATTTTATCCATGTCCAATGAAACTTTTGCAGTAGATTTTGTAGTTAAATCTAGTTTAGAATTGGTAAAATCTCCAGTTCCTTCGTGATTTAAACTGTCAATTACCATTTTAATTTTAGAACCTTGATCGATGTATCTAAAAGTAAAATTTTCGATTTTATAGTTTTGAATTTTTAATGCAAGTGGTTTGCTTGCTTCGTCTTTCTTCTCTTCTTTTTTGTCTTTTAGAGCAATATCGAAGTTTCCAACACCATCTTTATTAAAAATAATGTTTACTAATCCGTTGGTAGAACTAATTCCCTGAATGCTTAAAGGCTCTTCTTTTCCTTTGAAAAGTTCTTTAATGCTCATTTTTAAATTCAATTCTCCAAGAGAAACCAAAGTGTCGCCTTCAAAAGGAGCTTTGTTAATGATAACTAATTTCTCGATTCCAACTGTAGCGTTTGGAAAATTTTTAAATAAACTTAAATCGGCATCAGTAAAACTTACTTTGGCATCAACACTTTCGTTGATAGCTTCGACGATTTTTGACTTGATCTGGTCTTTAAACAAAAATGGAATGGCAAATAATGCAGCAACAAATACCACAAGAACTATGGCACTTATTTTTAAAACTTTTTTTAGCATATAAATAGATTTGAGGGTTTACATCTTAAAATCGACTCCTGCAAAAATAGCTTTTTTTACTAGAGTTTGAAGATAAAGTTTTCTTAATTTTGTAAGAAATTTATTAAAATTGTTAAATAAAAAAAATCCGTTGAGAACTATTTTCAAAACGGATTTTTTAGGGTGTTTATTTTATTATTTCTGAATAAATGAAACTATTTTTTCAACCAGGATTTCAGAAATAGGAAGTGTTTCATTATTGTAACTGGCCAAATTATCTTCCTGGTTGCCGTCAATAATCTTCATAATATGATTCATCTTATCAATAATCTGTAAATCTGCATTTTTGTTGGCTTGCTTTAAATTTTCGGCATCTTTTACAGCAATCTGAATGTCATTATTTCCCTGTACTATTAAAACAGGAATTGTAAGTTTTTGTATTTCCGTCTGAGGATTGTATTTGAACCAAGAAATCAGATAAGGTTGAATGCTGGGTCTAAAAAGAGAATTCAGCATCGGATCGACTTTTTTTACCTCAAATCCGTTTTTTAAACTATCAATAATAGGGAAGGTCAAGTCATTAAGTGGTTTCATTGACTTGGCACCAATTTGAGTTTTTAAAATCTGATCTGCCGGTTCGCCTGCGCCTGCGATCGAAATAAATTTGTCTGCTTTTCCACTGGCAACCATGCCGATTAAAGAACCTTCGCTGTGACCGATTATAATTATTTTAGAAAAACGTTTATCCTGTTTTAAATAATTAATCCAGCTTTTTGCATCTTGAATGTAGTTTTCAAAAACAAGACTACTTTCAGATCCACCGGCAGCTTTACTTTCTCCGATTGCTCTTTTGTCGTATCGTAATGACGCAATTCCGTTTTTTGCCAAAGCTTCTGCCAGCATTTTTAAAGAATTGTTTTTCATCATTGGATTATTTCCGTTTCGGTCAGTTGGGCCAGAACCGGCAATGATTAAAGCAACTGGAAATTTTTTGGTCAAATCTGGCGTCGTCAGTGTACCAAAAATCTGATCGTTATTTATTTTTAATATAGCTGGTATTTCCTTAAACGTGATTTCTTTTTGGGTTTGAGCATTTAAGAAACTCCAAAACAAAACCGTTAGAAAAAGAATTACTTTATTCATCTTTTAACTCAATTAATAAATATTGATTCCGTAAGGCAAAATTGCTTGTACTCCTTTTTGTTTTTGAAATTTCTTTACCTGTTCAATAAGAAGATAGTTTTCTTCTCCTATTTCTTCTTTAATGAAAGCTTCTTTCGATTTTGCAAAAGGAAGATTGCCCAATAGATCGTTTAACGTTTTCTCGTATTCAGGATAATTCTGAGTGCTGTATTTTTTTAATTTAGCGATTTTGGCAGCTTCAGCAATTGCATCATTTAGTCCTCCAATTTTATCCACTAAGCCAATTTTTAAAGCTTCAGTTCCAGACCAAACCCTTCCTTGAGCAATAGAATCTACTTGAGCAAAAGTCATTTTACGGCCTTCAGCAACATGTTTTACAAAAGTGTTATAGATTTTTTCAACGCCTTCTAAGGTAAAAGCCTTAAATTTCTCATCAACTGGTAAAAACGGACTGTAATTTGCAGAATTCTCATGTGTTTTAACCTGCTCAGAATTAATTCCTAATTTATTAGCCAAAGGGCTGAAATTTGGCAGCATTCCGAAAACTCCAATAGATCCTGTAATTGTATTGTTTTCAGCAAATATTTTATTAGCGTTGCAAGCAATATAATAACCGCCAGAAGCAGCATAATTACCCATCGAAACTATAACAGGCTTAACTTTTTTTGTAATTTCGATTTCTCTCCAAATTAAATCAGAAGTTAGAGCGCTTCCACCAGGACTGTCAATTCTAAGAACAATTGCTTTAACATCGTCATTTTTTCTCGCTTCTTGCAAAGAGCGTCTCATTGAGCCTTCGCCAATAGTATTTACATCTCCTTCGCCGCTTCCGATTTCGCCTTGAGCATAAATAATAGCAATCTGATCTGATGCTGTATTTGCTAATGCTGTTGTTAAGTGATTTTGAGTATAATCTGAGATCGAAATTTTATTGTAATCCTCGTCTTTGTCTACTTTCAGGGCTTTTCTAATAGCATCATGATAAACATCTTCATAAGCAATAATATCAACCAAATGCTGTTGTTTCGCCATTTCTGGAGTTCTTGCCAAAAGTCCGTTTGCAATTTCGTTTAATTTAGGCAACGGAATATTTCTGCTTTTTGAAATATCAGCAGAAACGGTAGACCAAATAGAATTTAAAAGTGCAGTGATTTGTTCTCTATTGGCATCGCTCATTTTGTTTTCTAAGAAAGGCTCAACGGCACTTTTATATTTTCCGTGACGAATGACTTCCATGTGAATTCCTGATTTATCCTGAAAATCTTTAAAAAACATAATTTCAGAAGAAAGACCTTTAAAATCAAGATCTCCCGCTGGATTTATATAAATAGTGTTGGCAATAGAATTTAAATAATATTCTTTTTGCGAATAAGTATTAGCATAAGCCCAAACAAACTTCCCTGATTTTTTAAAACTTTCTAATGCATTTCTTAAGTCTTTGTATTGTGCAAGACCAAGGGAAGATTCATCGTTTAAAATCGAAATACCTTTAATATTGTCGTCTGTTTTTGCAGCTTCAATTGCATTGATAACATCGGTCAAGCCAATGCCTTTTTTGTCCGAAAAGACAGTTACCCAAGGATCTTTATATTTTCCTGCGTAATCGTTTTTAATTTCTTTTAGATTGAATTCAATAACAGAATCTGACTTGACAGAAACGGAGTCGTCTCCACCAAAAATGGCTCCAATAAAGATCACTCCAAAAAAGAAGAGCATAATAAATACAAAAATGCCAATAACTGTGGCAATTACATTTCCTAAAAACTTCATATGTATATTTTTTTAATAAGTAGCGAAAAAGAGTAAAATGTTACAAATTAGACTTCTAAATTATGAATAAGATTTGAGACGTCGTTTCACAAATATATTGGTTAATTCTAAAATAGTTTTAGTTAATTTGCATTAATTATGAAATTACAGCATCAAGTCGTTTTATCGATAGGCAGCAACCAAGGCAGCAGACTAGAAAACATTCAAAAATGTATTGATTTAATACACGAAAATGTAGGGACTGTTATTCAGGTTTCAAAACTTTATGAGACTCCTGCATGGGGTTTTGAGAGTGATGCTTTTTATAATTGTGCGCTATTGCTTCACACCAATTCATCGGCCCAAAAAATACTCAATCAAGTTTTAAAAGTTGAAAAAGAACTTGGAAGAATTCGGTTGAACCAAGAAGGTTACCAATCAAGAATTATAGATGTTGATTTAATCGCTTTTGATAATGAAATAATTAATACGGAAAAACTTCAGGTTCCGCATCCGTTAATGCAGAATAGAAATTTCGTTTTGCTGCCAATGCAGGACTTAATGCTAAATTGGAAACACCCGATTTTACAGAAAACAATTTCCGAACTGATCGCGGTTACGCCAGATGAAAGCGTATGCACGGTTGTTCAGGATTTGAAAAGCCCAATTAGTGAAATTCCAATCAATCAATTCAATTATGTTGCTTTTGAGGGAAATATTGGAGCAGGAAAAACGACTTTGGTGCACAAAATTGCAGAAGATTTTAACGGAAAAACAGTTTTAGAAAGATTTGCTGATAATCCGTTTTTGCCAAAGTTTTATAAAGATCAGAACCGATATGCATTTCCTTTAGAAATGTCTTTTCTAGCCGATCGTTATCAACAGTTGGCAGATGATTTGGCGCAGTTTGATTTGTTTAAAGATTTTATAGTTGCAGATTATCATATTTTTAAGTCACTAATTTTTGCAAAGATAACGCTTGCTGAGGATGAATATCGTTTGTATAGAAACTTATTCGATATTATTTACAAAGAAATGCCAAAACCAGATTTGTATATTTATTTGTATCAAAACACCGATCGTCTTTTGCAAAACATCAAAAAACGCGGACGGGTTTATGAACAGAATATTGAAGCTGCGTATTTAGAAAAAATCAATAACGGTTACTTGGAATATATAAAATCCCAAACTGATTTGAATGTTTTAATCATTGATGTTTCAGATCGTGATTTTGTGAAAAAACACGAAGACTACCTTTATATATTAAATGAAATAAAAAAGAAAACGGCTTCTTAAACTTTAGATTATTCCGAGCTGTTTTTTAAGTTTTGCTGATAGTTTTTCCTGAACAAGACGATAAGACTGCTGAATGTATGTTTCCCATTCTGATTTTTTCATTCGAGTAATATCATCAATTAAAACCCATTTGTATTTAGCCACATAGGGCGCTGGTTTAAATCCGGGTTTATTGCTTATTTCTTCAAATTCTTCATCTGAAACTTTAAACGAAGCCGATGTGGGATTTTGGTCAAGTCCAATAACACAATACATTTTTGAGCCTACCGAGAATACAAGGTCGTGTTCCCATTTTATATCTTCAGTTGTGCCAGTTAGTTTTTGACAGATTTCTCGAATGGTTTCTATATTCATGCTATCTTTTTAGTGTAAAGTGACCTCTTAAAACCGGCATTGAATCATCGACTTTTAAAGCATACCAATAATCAGATGCAGGAAGCGGAACTTGATTTAAGGTGCCATCCCAGCTCATTTTGAAACGGCTTAATTGCGCTACTAGTTTTCCGTAGCGATCAAAAATAGTAGCTACAGCTTGCGGATAATTTTCCATTCCAGTTACTTCCCAGATATCATTGTAGGTGTCATTATTTGGCGTAAAGAACGGAGGGAAAACAAGTACTACAAATTGTTTTTCAGTTTCGCCGCATCCACTTTTTTCTCGTGCATAAGCAGTTTGTAATCCGCCAGGTACATCGTAAAAAATAGTTGAATCTTGATAATTAATACCATCAACAGAATACTCAAAATAATCTTCTTCTTTTAAAGGGTAAATGATGGCTCTTGTTCCTTCAACATCCACACGGGCAATTTGAGGGACCATATGTTCTTCAACCGTAATTGTTTTTGTATTCGAACAGCCTTCTGGACTTGTTACAAGTACGATGTATTTGCCTCCTTTGCTAACGGTAATTTGTTGAGTAGTTTCATTCGCATTTGACCATGAATAACTAATTCCAGAAATTCCTGCATCTAACGTTATAGATTGAAACTGGCATAAAGTCAAAGTCTCATTTGTAACAACTGGAGGTGTATATATTACAATGTTTACTGGA
The DNA here is from genome assembly GCF_039581425.1 of Flavobacterium movens. Lineage (NCBI taxonomy): Bacteria > Pseudomonadati > Bacteroidota > Flavobacteriia > Flavobacteriales > Flavobacteriaceae > Flavobacterium > Flavobacterium movens. The sequence goes on along the minus strand of NZ_JBCPXY010000004.1, from coordinate 336,094 downwards.
GTTCTAGTTGTATTTATGCATCCATTATTTGATGCTTCGGCATAATAAGTTGTATTGGATGAAATTGTTGGAGTTGTAAAAGTTGTTCCTTGAAAAACACTTGTTCCGTTAGTTGGCGAAGTAAACCAGTTTATAATTCCAATATTTGAAGTTGCTTTAATCGTTACAGTTCCTGGTCCACAGTTCGTATAGGTATCTTGTTCTGCAATTGGATCTGCAGGAGTTGCATATACATTTGCTTTTACTGATTTGCGATTGGATTCACAACCAGCATCAACAAAATAAGTTGTAGTTGAAGTTATTGTTGGGGTAGTGTAAGTTGGTCCAGTTGCCAATAAATTCCCTCCAACAAGAGCATCAAACCATCTAATTGTTGCTCCAGCATTTGCAGTTGCATTAAAGGTAAAACTTCCAAAATCACAAACTGGGGTTGGGTCAATAGCTGGAGTTGCTATAGGAATTGTGATTTTGGTACTAGCAGCAATTTCTAATGGAGCCTCACCTGGCATTCCTCCATATTCGACAATATATCCTTTTGGCTGATAAGCATCTCCAGGTGTAAGTGATCCAGAATTTGATAAGTCATTCCAAGAGCCTCTTATTCCTACACCGGGTTGTGTGATGTGCGCATAGTCTTCATCGCCTTGCTGATTTGGTTCTCCTGTATTCCAAAAAGCATAATTTGGTGTTGAGCCATTTGCATTTCCGTTCCAAAAAATAGTTCCGGTTTCTGGGCCCGTAACCCATTTCCAAATCCCCTCTGTTTCGGCATCACTTCCTCCAATCCATCCAGTTCCAGATGCTTGTTCGCCAATTAATTTGGCTTCATCAGCAGATAAGATAGTAGCTAAATAGCCTTGAAGACCATAGTAGGTGCTTGAAGCAGCTAAATCTCGCGCTTTTGTCCAAGTCACTCCTATATTGGGAATAAAGAGATAATAATGACCAGTAGAGGGTAAATAATTAGCTTGTCCAATTGTAATGGAAAATGTTCTTGTTCCATTAGCTGTTGCAGAAGAATTAGTAAATACAACATCTTTCACTGCTGAGACAAAATCGTCATAAGGAATTTCGGAAGCAGTTGTTCCAGACAACCTTAGTTTTCCAGAAGTAGCGTCCCAACTGGTTACAATATTGGGATGAAAGTTCTGATTTGTTAGTTCTAATCGATCAAAACCATTTGAATAACCAGACGAAATCTGGATGTAAAGCACTTGGGTTCCGTTTTCGGCACTATCATGATCAATTCTAAAGTCGGTTACAATGTTAATTGATGTCTGCGGGCAATAAAATTGGTCTCCCTGCGCAATAAGCTTAGGAGGATCGATTACAAAACTACTTTTCTCTTGTTTTTTTATTTTTGATTTTACGCTAGGTTTTGAGAAGTACGCATTTTTTTTGTTAAAAGTTTTTGTATTTTCACTCGCATTAGAAAAATTAAAACTTAAAACAGAAAATAAAAACAAAAAGGTTGCTAATTTGATATTCTTCATTCGCTAAAAATATCAATTAATTAAGAATAAAAAAATAAATTTTTATTCTGGCCAGTTTATTTTTTGAAACAAGTCCCAAACCACAATTCCGGCACTTACAGAAATATTTAGAGAGTGTTTTGTTCCAAGCTGTGGAATTTCAATACATCCGTCACAGATTGCAACAGCTTCTTGCGATACACCAAATACTTCATTACCAAAAACCAAAGCATATTTCTGCTTCTTTTCAATTTTAAAATCTTGAAGAAAAATCGCACTTTCAACTTGCTCAATAGCCATAGTCAAAACATTTTCTTTTTTTAGATTTTCGATAACTTCTAAAATATTTTCATGATGTTCCCAAGCAACAGTTTCAGTTGCGCCGAGAGCTGTTTTATGAATTTCTTTATTTGGAGGAGTTGCAGTAATACCGCAAAGAATTATTTTTTCAATCAAAAACGCATCAGCTGTTCTAAAAACAGAACCAATATTATGCAGACTTCTAATATCGTCTAAAACTAATATTAAAGGTGTTTTTTCAGATTTTTTAAAATCTTCAATTGATTTGCGTTCCAGTTCGCTATTTTCGAGTTTTCTCATTGTTTTTAAATTCTAGTCATAAAAAAAGCTTCCAAAGATAAGGAAGCTTTTTGATTATTTTAAATGTTTCTCAGATTAGCTTTTTACTGGATCTGGTAAAACAGTACCTTTAATAGTAAGGATTTTTGTTGGCTGTCCTTCAGCGTTAGAAGTTACAGTTACAGTTTTTGTAAAAGCACCAACTCTGTCAGTAGCATATTTTACACCAATAACACCTTTAGCTCCTGGAGCGATTGGTTCTTTTGGAGTAGTTGGAACTGTACATCCGCAAGATCCTTGAGTGTTTGTAATGATTAATGGTTTTGTACCATTGTTAACAAAAACGAACTCACGTTTTCCATCTGCATTGTGAGCGATAGTTCCGTAATCGATAGTTTCAGTTTCGAAAAGCATTCCTGCTCCTTCAACTTTTGCAACTTTAGCAGCTTTAGCTTTTTTAGTTGTTTGTGCATTAGTAACTGTGATACCAGCAACAGCTAACATAGCGAATAAAATTATTTTTTTCATCTTTAAGGGTCTTTTTTTAAATGATAAACAAAGCTATATAAAAAACTTAAACCGCAACCTAAAAATGTCTTAAAAATATTTTAATTTTTGAAGCTTTCGATTTGCCACCAAAAAATCATAAATTCGCTGTCTTAATTTTTTCATTTAAAATATAATAATTTGGCAGCTAAAGAGAAAGTGGTGAAAGAAACACCTTTAATGAAACAGTACAACGAAATCAAGGCTAAATATCCTGATGCATGTCTGCTTTTCAGAGTAGGAGATTTTTATGAAACCTTTGGAGAAGACGCCATTAGAGCTTCTAAAATTTTAGGGATAACCTTAACTAAAAGAGGAGCAGGTTCTGATACTGAAACAGCATTGGCTGGGTTTCCGCATCATTCTGTAAATACTTATTTGCCAAAATTGGTAAAAGCTGGACTTCGTGTTGCAATTTGCGATCAGTTGGAAGATCCAAAAATGACAAAGACCATTGTAAAAAGAGGAGTGACAGAACTTGTAACTCCGGGAGTTTCTCTGAATGATGAGGTTTTACAGTCAAAATCGAATAACTTCTTAGCATCTGTTTATTTTGCTAATAAAAATATCGGAATTTCATTTTTAGATGTTTCGACAGGAGAGTTTTTAACAGCTCAAGGGAATGCAGAATATATTGATAAATTATTGCAGAACTTTAATCCAAGTGAGGTTTTGGTTCCAAAAAATAATAAGAATGATTTTAAAACTGCTTTTGGAGAAGATTTTCATAGTTTCTATCTAGAAGATTGGATTTATAAAGAAGATTATGCTTTAGAAACCTTAACAAAGCATTTTCAGACGAATTCCTTAAAAGGATTTGGAGTTGAAGAATTGAAAGAAGGAATTATTGCTTCTGGTGCCATTTTGTATTATCTGTCAGAAACACAGCATAATCGTGTGCAGCATATTACAGCAATTCAGCGTATTGCTGAAGATGCTTACGTTTGGATGGATCGCTTTACGATTAGAAACTTAGAATTATATCACAGTTATAATCCAAACGCAGTTACGCTTTTGGATGTTATTGATAAAACACTTTCTCCAATGGGAGGACGTTTACTGAAACGTTGGCTGGCTTTACCATTGAAAGATGCTAATAAGGTAAAAGGTAGGCATGAAGTTGTAGCTTATTTAAAGTCAAATCCTGAAATCCTTCATAATATTCAATATCAAATCAAACAGATTTCAGATTTAGAACGTTTAATTTCTAAAATTGCTGCGGGAAAAGTTTCTCCTCGTGAAATCGTATATTTAAAGGAATCTTTGGATGCGATTATTCCAATTAAAACTCTTGCGCTAGAAAGTCCGCAGGAAGCTGTGAAGGTTATTGGGGATAGTTTGCATGCTTGCGATTTGCTTCGTGAAAAAATTAAAACTACACTAAATCAAGATGCTCCAGTTGCCATTTCGAAAGGAAATGCTATTGCGAGCGGAATAAATGAAGAACTAGATGAACTTCGTGCAATTTCGACTTCAGGAAAAGAGTTTTTAGAAGGAATTGAAAAAAGAGAATCTGAAAGAACTGGAATTTCATCATTGAAAATTTCTTTTAATAATGTTTTCGGCTATTATATCGAAGTTAGAAACACGCATAAAGATAAAGTTCCAGAAGAATGGATTCGTAAACAGACTTTGGTAAATGCGGAGCGTTATATTACCGAAGAATTAAAAGAATACGAAACTAAGATCTTAGGGGCTGAAGAAAAAATCTATAAAATCGAAAGCGAACTTTTTGAGCAATTGGTAGCTTGGATTTCTACTTATATCAAACCAGTTCAAATGAACGCGTATTTGGTTGCGCAATTGGATTGTTTATGTTCGTTTACGCAGATGGCTGTCGAAAATCAATATGTGCAGCCCGAAATAGATGATACATTCGAATTGGATATCAAAAACGGGAGGCATCCTGTAATTGAAAAACAATTGCCAGTTGGAACGCCGTATATTGCCAATGATGTTTTCTTAGACAGAGAAACACAGCAGATTATTATGATTACCGGACCTAATATGTCGGGTAAGTCGGCGATTTTAAGACAAACGGCTTTGATTGTGCTTTTAGCTCAAATGGGAAGTTTTGTTCCTGCTGATAGTGTTAGAATGGGAATCGTAGATAAGATTTTTACTAGAGTAGGAGCTTCAGATAATATTTCGATGGGAGAATCTACTTTTATGGTAGAAATGAACGAAACAGCTTCTATTTTGAATAACTTATCAGATAGAAGTTTGGTATTGTTAGATGAGATTGGAAGAGGAACAAGTACTTATGACGGAATCTCGATTGCTTGGGCAATTGCCGAATTCTTGCACGAACATCCAGGAAGAGCAAAAACGCTTTTTGCAACACATTATCATGAGCTGAATGAAATGACAGAATCGATGCCGAGGATTCAGAATTTCAATGTGGCCGTAAAAGAGCTTAAGGATACTGTTTTATTTGTTAGAAAGCTGGTAAAAGGTGGAAGCGCGCATAGTTTTGGAATTCACGTGGCAAAAATGGCTGGAATGCCTCAATTGGTTATTTCGAAAGCTCAAAAGCTTTTAAAGAAATTGGAGAAGAATCATTCTAGTGATGCTTTAAACGGAATAAAATCGGCAAATGAAGAAATGCAGATGAGTTTCTTTAATCTAGATGATCCTTTGTTGGAAGAGATAAAAGAAGAAATTTTAAATCTCGATATTAATGCAATTACACCAGTAGAAGCGTTAATGAAACTGAATGAGATTAAAAGAATGCTGGTTAAAAAATAAAATTTAAAAATTTTTCAAATTTAAACTTTAGGTTATCAGAAAGTTATAAAATAAGTGGATTTTTTTTTGAAAAAACGCTTGTGTAATTGAATAAATGTCCTAAATTTGCACTCGCAATACGAAACAAAACAAGTGTTGCAGTTCTTAATAAAATTTGAAATGCGAAAATAGCTCAGTTGGTAGAGCGCGACCTTGCCAAGGTCGAGGTCGCGGGTTCGAGCCCCGTTTTTCGCTCTAAAACCATACAATGCTCGGATGGTGAAATTGGTAGACACGCTGGACTTAAAATCCAGTGAACAGCAATGTTCGTGCGGGTTCAAGTCCCGCTCTGAGTACTAAAGCCTCTTCTTTTGAAGAGGCTTTTTTTATTTGCAGACTTGCAGAAAATAAATTTACGTAGTAAATTTATTAGAATCTTAGAATCTCAGAATCTCAGAAAAAAATCAACAATCTAATATCTAAAATTTATAAATGGGTGCTTTTGTAATTAGCAAGCGATTTAATGATGAATATAAGTTTACGTTTACTTCTCGAAAAGGGAAGGTTATTTTTACGAGTTTGAGTTATGAGTTGAGATTTGAGTGTGAAGAGGATATTGAGAAGTTTAAAGCGAATATAGATCTTGCGAAATTCTTGAAGTTTAAAGGTTCTGGAGGGAAGTATTTTTTTAAATTGATGTTGGGTGAAGTTCATTTTGCTACAAGTCGAAAATACAGTACGGAATTGCTTTTGCAGAAAGGGATAAAAGAAATTGTAACGTATTCTTCTAGGTCAGAAATTTTAGATTTCTCTTCGAGTGAGTCGATTTTTGGAGATGATGAGGTTGAAGAAGAAATGGAAGAGGTGGCTGAATAAATAATAAAAAAAAGCGTTCATGATTTATGAACGCTTTTTTTATTGCTTGTAGATTAATGGAAAAATTAATCACAAAAAAAACCATCTAAAAGATGGTTTTAAAATCGTTAGAACTTAGGTTCTAATTATTTTTTTACTTCTTCTACTTTAGCAGCAGCAGAATCAACTTTAGCAGCAGCAGAATCAACAGTTGCAGCAGCAGAATCAACAACAGCAGCAGCTGAATCAACAGCAACAGCAGTAGAATCTACAGCAGGAGCTTCAGCAGCAGCGTCAGCTTTTTTACAAGATACAACAGTTAATACAGCAACAACAGCTAAACTTAAAAATACTTTTTTCATCTTACTTTATTATAAAAGGTTAATTATTAATTCGTGGCAAAGATATAAATTTTTTAATATGTAAAATATTTTTTCACTTTTTTTTTAAAATATTTTCCTTACTCACGTTTATCTTATTTATCAAAGAATATGCCAAAATTATAAATTTTTCTTAAATTATCTAATTTCTCGTCTAAATTATTTTTTGTTGAATAATCTTTATGAAAATCAGCTATTTAGTTTCTCAGATTTAGGGTTTGTTTTGTTTTTTAAGAATATTTAAGCAAGATCTTTTTACTTATTTTTTCAAATTTAACAACCTTTGACAAATCAAAAGGTTACGAGATGCGTTTTATAATCGTTTCGGTGGCTCCTTTATTATCTTGAATAAACACTTTGCAGATCTTGCTTTTTTCTTCTAGAAAGTTTTTATCATTCAATAATTGATCAAAAACTGCTTTAAGTTCTGCGTTTGTCGATATTGTTAAGCAGCCGCCAATTTCAACTAAAGCGACAGCTTCTGCAAAATTCGAATAGTTTGGCCCAATTACAATTGGAATTCCAAAAGTAGCAGGTTCTAATATATTATGTATTCCTGGGTTTCCAAATCCGCCTCCTACGTATGCGATCGTTCCATAGCTGTAAATCTTAGTCAAAATGCCAATTGTATCTATTATAAGAACATTATAATTAGATAAATCTTTATTTTCTTTTTCTGAGAATAAAATGGTTGGTTTTGTGATTTTCGATAATAGATCTGAAATTTGATCTGGCTTAATATTATGTGGAGCAATAATGAATTTTACATTTTCAGGAGCTTGATTGATGTACTCAGCAATTAATACTTCGTCTTTTGGCCATGAGCTTCCAACGACAATTGTGGGTTGGTTATTTTTGAAATTCTCTACAAAATCTAAGCGATTGTCTCTTTCTAAAATAGCATTTACACGATCAAAACGGGTGTCGCCAGAAACAATTACATTTTTAAAACCAAGTGATTCTATTTTTTGTTTGGAGCTTTCATTCTGAACAAAAAAATAGGTGAATGCATTCAATGCTTTTCGGTAAAAACCGCCATACCATTTAAAAAACATTTGATTGTCTCTGAAAATTCCTGAAATTAAATAAGTCGGAGTTTCGTTTTTTTCTAATTCCTTTAAATAGTTTAGCCAGAATTCGTATTTAATAAAAAATGCAAATTCAGGATGAACTAGTTTTAAAAATCTCTTTGCATTGCTTTTAGTATCAAGCGGTAAATAAATGGTCACATCGGCAACTGTGTTATTTTTACGCACTTCGTATCCAGATGGTGAAAAAAAGGTTACAATAATTTTATGAGAAGGGTATTTTTCTTTGATTTTTTCGATTACCGGAAGACCTTGTTCATACTCGCCCAATGAAGCAGAATGAAACCAGATTGTTTTGTCGCTTGCTTTAATTTTTTCTTCTAAAATTGAAAATACATTTTTTCGCCCTTCAACAAAAAGCTTAATTTTTGGACTAAATAGCGCTATGATTTTTAAGAAAAATCCTGCGATGTAAATGGTTAGATTGTATAAAAAAAGCATGTAATTTTTTTTGCAGCTAAATTACATTTCTTTCGACTATTTTCATTGGTTTGAAGCTATTAATAACTATTTTTGTTCCTCCTTTTAGAGATTTCTGTTAAAAATAGAGTCTTTAATTTTTAAATATTATTCGAAAATGAAAAAAATACAAATGGTTGACTTAAAAAGTCAATACGAGAAAATAAAATCTACTGTAGATGCTTCAATCCAAGAAGTTTTAGATACAAATACTTATATCAACGGACCTTTAGTTCATCAGTTTCAAAAGAATCTTGAAGATTATTTGGGTGCAAAACACGTTATTCCTTGTGCTAACGGTACAGATGCGTTGCAGATTGCCATGATGGGATTAGATCTGAAGCCAGGAGACGAAGTTATTACTGCCGATTTTACTTTTGCAGCAACTGTTGAAGTTATTGCATTGTTGCAATTGACTCCAGTTTTGGTTGATGTTGATTTGCATAATATGAACATCGATATCGAAGCGGTTAAAAAAGCAATTACACCAAAAACAAAAGCAATTGTTCCGGTTCATTTATTTGGGCGTGCAGCTAATATGGATGCAATTATGGAAATTGCTAAAGAACATAATTTGTATGTAATCGAAGATAATGCACAAGCAATTGGTGCAGATTATATTTCTAAATCTGGATCAAAAGTGAAAGTAGGTACAATTGGGCACGTTGCGGCAACTTCATTCTTTCCTTCTAAAAATTTAGGTTGTTATGGAGATGGAGGAGCAATTTTTACCAATGATGATAAACTGGCGCATATTATCCGCGGAATTGTAAACCACGGAATGTATGAGCGTTACCATCACGATGTTGTAGGAGTGAATTCTCGTTTGGATAGTATTCAAGCAGGGGTTTTAAATGCTAAATTACCGTTGTTAGATGAATATAATGCAGCGCGTCGTTTGGCGGCAACAAAATACAATGCAGCTTTTGCTGGAAATGCAAAAATTATCACTCCAGATTTTGATGCAAACGAGAATGATCACGTTTTTCATCAATACGTTTTAAGAATTTTAGACACAGACAGGAATGCTTTAATGCAACATTTATTAGATAAAGGAATTCCATGTGCAATTTATTATCCAATTCCATTGCATTCTCAAAAAGCATATTTAGATCCTCGTTATAAAGAAGAACAATTTCCAGTTACAAATCAATTAGTTAAGGAAGTAATTGCTTTGCCAATGCACACAGAACTTGACGACGAACAAATTAAATTTATTACCGATTCTGTTTTAGAATTTTTGAATAAATAAAGATGAGAAAAGGTAGTCTTTTAATTTTAATGATTCTTCTTCAGTTTTCGGTTTTGGCTCAAAAAACGAATTCTAAAGAAGAGAATGCGGTTAGCAGTCAAGTCGAAATTTTGCGTCAGGCAATGATTGATGCTGATGGAGCGAAATTGAAAGCGCTAACTTCTGACAAATTAAATTATGTCCACTCAAATGGTAATTTTCAAAACCAAGCTGAATTTATAGAAGGAATCGTAAGTGGAAAATCTGATTTTGTTTCGATCGATTTTCAGAATCAAACTATAACTATTCAGAATGATGTTGCCATAGTTCGACATGTTTTATCGGCTCATACCAAAGACGATGGATTAGATCGAGACATTAAAATAGGAATAATGCTCGTGTGGCAGAAACAAAAAGGCAAATGGGTTTTAATTGCTAGACAAGCTTATAAATTAACTACATAAAACAACCACAAAAAAATGAAAGTATTAGTAACAGGAGGATTAGGATTTATCGGTTCTCACACTGTAGTCGAATTACAAAATGAAGGCTTCGAAGTTGTGATCATTGATAATCTTTCTAATTCTTCAGAAGATGTTTTAAAAGGAATTACCGCTATTACAGGAAAAACGCCTTTATTCGAGAAAATTGATTTAAGAGAGAAAAGTGCCGTTCGGGATTTTTTTAAAAAACATAATGATGTTACTGGTGTCATTCATTTTGCTGCTTCAAAAGCTGTTGGTGAAAGTGTTGAACAGCCTTTGTTGTATTACGAAAACAACATTAGCAGTTTAGTTTACCTTTTACAAGAATTACAACAAAAACCTGAAGCAAGTTTTATTTTTAGTTCTTCTTGTACGGTTTACGGTCAAGCCGAAAAAATGCCAATTACAGAAGATGCTCCAGTTCAAGCAGCGATGTCTCCTTATGGAAACACAAAGCAAATTGGTGAAGAAATCATTACAGATACAGCTAAAGTTACCAATATTAGCGCTATTTTATTGCGTTACTTTAATCCAGTAGGAGCACACGAATCTGTTGAAATTGGAGAATTGCCATTAGGAGTTCCTCAAAATTTGGTTCCGTTTATTACACAAACTGGAGTAGGATTGCGTCAGGAATTATCGGTTTTTGGGAATGACTATCCAACACCAGACGGAACTGCTGTTCGTGATTACATTCACGTCGTAGATTTAGCAAAAGCACACGTAATTGCTTTACAGCGTTTGTTAAACAAAAAGAACTTGGCAAAAGTAGAAACCTTTAATTTAGGAACAGGAAAAGGAAGTTCTGTTCTAGAGGTCATTCATAGTTTTGAAAAAGTCAGCGGTAAAAAACTGCCTTACAAGATGATGCCTCGTCGTGAAGGTGATATTACTGAAGCTTATGCAAATACAGATAAGGCAAATAATGTCTTAGGATGGAAAGCTGAACTAAGTTTAGACGAAGCAATGGCAAGTGCTTGGAAATGGGAACAAAAAGTGAGGAATAAGTAGTTTTTTAAATAAAATTATAAATTTTTAAGATCCCAGATTATAGCAATATAGTTTGGGATTTTTTATTAACTGACATTTTATGAAACAGAATTTAGATTATAAATTAATTATAGCCCTTGCTGCTGTTGGAATCGTTTGGGGCACAACATTTTTAGGAATTAAGGTGGCAGTTGAAACGATCCCGCCTTGGTTTGTAACTTCAATTCGTCAGGGATTGGCGGGATTGATTATGATGACGATTTTATTATTCAAAAAAGAATTAGAATGGATTGGTTGGCAGAATTTCAAACAACAGCTTATTGCTTCGGTTTTAATGCTTGTAATTGCAAATGGTTTTACAACAATTGCAGAGCAGAATATCCCAAGCGGACTAGCATCGGTCATAAATGCGCTGACTCCAATTCTTATTTTCTTGGGTAGTATTATGTTTGGATTGCAAAAAATGAGTTTAAAGGGATTTACAGGAGTGATTATTGGGTTTTCTGGTGTAGTTTTTATTTTTAAAGATGGACTTGTATCGTTTTTAGATGTCAATTACAGAACGGGAATGATGTTTATGGGATTTGCAATTTTGGCTTGGGCAGCAGGGACAATTTATACCAAAACGCATGCTAATAAATCGAAAAATATAACCCTTAATTTGTTTTATCAATTTACAATCTCATCTTGTATCCAGTTAGTTTTGGCTTCGATTTTTTCGCCAAATCCTGACTTTAGTTCGTGGAGTTCAAGAAGTATTTTTGCGGCTTTGTATTTGTCAATCTTTGGATCTGTGATTGCTTTCTTCTGTTATAATTATGCTTTAAAACATGTTACAGCGGTTCAAGTTTCTATTTTGTCCTATATCAATACGATAATTGCGGTTTTCTTGGGCTGGTTGCTTTTGGATGAAGTAATTACAATTGATTTTATTATTGCTACAGCTCTTATTATCCTTGGAGTTTTTATTGTGAATTACAAAAAGAAGGAAAAGAAAGCTGTATAAATTTTGATTCAATTTATTTTGTAAATTTGTAAGGTTAAAATGTAGGAATAATGAATTCGGATAAAGAAAATAAAAAGAATAATAAGGTCGAAGAACCAAGAGTAGAATACGAAGTTCAAAAACCAAAATTTAAAGGAATAGATCGTGAAACTTTTGATTTTGATGCAGAATTTGCAAAAGGATTAACGCCAGAGGAAGCAAAAGAGGAAGCAAAAAGGAGAATTAGAGAATGGTGGGGAAAATAGAAGTTATTTTTACTCCATTAGTAATTAGTTATCTTGATAATCTGGTTTTAGTTTTATATAGAAAGGAATATTTTGGTTTTATAGAATCAGCTGAAGAATATGTTGATGGTATTTACGATGCAGTTCCTGAAAAGATTAGAAAATCCCCACATAAAAAAACTCCAAAATCACTTCAATATTTAGGTTTAAATTATATATTTTATAAACCTAACGCCAGAACAACTTGGTATATATTTTTTGAAAAGAGTAATCAAAATTATCTTATTACTGGAATTCTAAATAATTACAGCGAAGAAGCAAAGGAATTATAAAATAAAATCCTCATAAACTTTTCAAAGTATATGAGGATTTATTGTTTTTATACAGTTAACAACTGAAAACTATCACTGTGACTGAATACTAAAAATTAAGCGTTAGCAACAGCAGCTTCTTTATCAATTTTATTAATCAAACCAGTTAATACTTTTCCAGGACCAACTTCAGTAAACAAAGTAGCGCCGTCAGCGATCATTTGCTGTACAGATTGTGTCCATCTTACAGGAGCAGTCAATTGAATGATTAAGTTCTTTTTAATTTCATTTGCATCAGAAACAGCATTTGCAGTTACGTTTTGATACACTGGGCAAATAGGAGTAGAGAAAGTTGTCGCTTCAATTGCAGCTGCCAATTCTTCTCTCGCTGGTTCCATCATCGGAGAGTGGAAAGCACCACCAACAGGTAATATTAAAGCACGTTTTGCTCCAGCCACTTTCATTGCTTCGCAAGCTTTTTCAACAGCAGTAGTTTCGCCAGAAATTACTAGTTGCCCTGGGCAGTTATAATTTGCCGCAACCACAACACCATCGATAGAAGCACAAACTTCTTCAACAACATTATCAGCTAAACCTAAAACAGCAGCCATTGTAGATGGAGTGATTTCGCATGCTTTTTGCATTGCAAGAGCACGTTGAGAAACCAATTTTAAGCCATCTTCAAAAGACAAAGTTCCGTTTGCTACCAAAGCAGAAAATTCTCCTAAAGAGTGTCCTGCAACCATTTCCGGTTTGAAATCTTCTAAAGTTTTAGCTAAAATAACAGAGTGTAAAAATACAGCTGGTTGTGTTACTTTAGTTTCTTTTAGTTCCTCGGCAGTGCCTTCAAACATGATATCTGTAATTCTGAAACCTAATATTTCATTAGCTTTTTCGAATAATTCTTTGGCTAAAGCCGAATTTTCATAAAGGTCTTTACCCATTCCTGTGAATTGTGCACCTTGACCTGGAAATACGTATGCTTTCATTTGTCTAATTTGTTTTTTATTTTTTTTGGAATTGAAAATTAGCTTCAATTGAAAGGCAAAAATAATACTTTTTTATTTCGTATAATCCTTAAACATGTAAATCCATGCTAATCGTGAAAATCGTAGATTGAAAGAAGTGAGCAAAGTAATCACAACAGCAATAATTGGAATGATTCGTAAATCGAAATTTTTCTCAAAGAAAAACTGAGCAATACAATACGTTGCAATTCCTTGAGCTACTGTTAATCCGTAATTTACGTACATAGCTCCAAAAAAATAACCCGGCTCTTTTTGGAATTTATAGTTGCAATGACTGCAGTATTCGTTCATTTTTGGAAGACCAAAAGTCAGAAAAATATTTTTGTCTGTAAAGACTTTTCCTTTATGACAAACAGGACATTCGTTGCTTAAAATATGAGTTAGTGCATTTGACATGACTTTGATGTTTTTTATTTGTACAAAGGTAATTTGGAGTAGAATGAAAGTCTTTTTAGTATCTTCGCTTATTATAGCACAATAAAGACATTTTTTATGAAACGATATCCGATTTATAGTGTTCAGAATTTTAGCTGTAACGATATTCACCGTGATTTTTATGTCAATACTTTTACAGAACATTTAAAAAGTCACAGTTTTGTCGAAGAACCGCATCGTCATGATTCGTATTTAATGGTTTTTTTTACAAAAGGTTCAGGATTGCATGAAGTCGATTTTGACCAATTCGAAATCAAAAGAGGAAGCCTTTTTGTGCTACAGCCTGGGCAAATGCATCATTGGAATTTATCTAAAGACGTTCAGGGTTTTGTAATTATCTTTTCACAGGAATTGTACAATCTGTATTTCGGACAGAAAAAAATTAACGACTACAATTTTTATCATTCTATTCAAAACCGGCCAGAAATGGTTTTTGAAGAAAAAGAAATCCCGAAAATCCAGCCTTATTTCGATTTACTGATTCAGGAAAATAACCAAGACAATAAATATCAATTAGATAAATTATTGAATTTACTAGACTGCATTCACATCGAAGTAGCAAGAAAATATGGAGAAACCTATTCGCACCAAACGCATTCCTACAATATCAAAATTAACAGGTTCGAATCGCTTTTAGAAGAATATTTTAGAACCGAGAAACTGCCTTCGTTTTATGCTGAAAAATTAAATATAACGCTGAAACATTTAAACCGAATCTGCAATGAAATCCTTCAAAAAACCGCTACAGACGTAATCACTGACAGAGTAATTCTGGAAATAAAAAGAATGTTGATTGATAAGCAATTAGCTGTAAACGAAGTTGCCTTTAAAGTAGGTTACGAAGATTATTCCTATTTCTCCCGATTCTTCAAAAAACAAACAGGAATGTCGCCGACTGAATTTAGAAACACGGTGCGATGATTTTTTTTAGCCACGAATTCACGAATTATTTTTTTTCTTTTGCCACAGATTAAAGGATTTTCACAGATTTAATCCAAATAATCATTTTAATCTGTGGCAAATAAAATTCGTGAATTATTTCGTCCGTTCGCTATCGCTCGGGCCGTGGCTAAAAAAAAACAAAACCCTGCGTCATTACGCAGGGTTTCAATAACCAACCAATTAAATCCGAGAATGCTTAATTAGGCTTGTTTTACAAATTGTAATTCAATGTTTAAACGAACTTCTTCGCCTACCAAAACACCACCTGTTTCAAGAGCTGAGTTCCAGTTTAAACCCCAATCTTTACGATTAATTTTTCCTTCTATGCTTAAACCTACTTTTGTATTTCCCCAAGGATCAGTCATGATTCCGCTAAATTCAACTGGGAATTTTACTGTTTTAGAAACGCCTTTAATATCTAAATCTCCAGTTAATTCGAATTCACCATCATTAATTTTTTTGAAAGCAGAAGATTTGAAAGTTAATTTTGGATGATTTTCAGCGTCAAAGAAATCACCGCTTCTTAAATGTCCGTCACGATCCGCATTTGCAGTGTCGATTGAAGCAATATCAGCAGAAAAGCTAAAATCTGCATTATCAAAACTATCTCCTTCTGTGATTGCAGAAGCTTCATAAGTTCCAAATTTTCCTGAAACATTTGTAAACATCATGTGTTTAACTTTAAAACCAATTTCTGAGTGAGTTGGGTCAATTGACCATTTTGTAGTTGCCATAATTTTATTTTTTAAATATTTTAAATAATTAATTTCATTTTGATAGGACAAAGTTACGGTGACAGTTGTCCTGAAGCACTTAATCTAGATTAAGAAATAAAAAAGATGATGTGTTTTTGTCGTAGATTACAGGGAGTAAAAAAAAAACATGTTGCCACGAATTGCTCTAATTACCACGAAATAAATTGAATCAAAATTTGTGAAAATTTGTGCAATTTGTGGCAAAAAAAAAAATCACTTTAATCTGTGTAATCTGTGGCAAAAAACTATGCAAAAGGCTTAGGTTTTATTATTCATATAAAATGTCAACGCTCCGGAAGGACACTTATTAACTGTCGAAATTATTTTCTCAGTTGTAGATTGTTCTGGAGTAATCCAAGGTTTTTCTTTTGGACGAAAAACATCCGGATTGTTTTTGACACAATTTGTCGAATGAATACATTTTCCAGATTGCCATACAATCGTAACTTCTCCGTTTGTATATTCTTTAGTGAGGTTGTTTGGATTCATGGTTTTAAAATTTTAAGAGTTAGTTTAATTTTAAAGTCAGACTAATTTTCTTATTTATAAAGTTAGTCTTTCTTTTTTAAAATTGAACAAAAAAAGAAACGATAATAGTCTGATTTATAGATTTATTATCGTTTCAAGATACAGGTATTAATTGTTTTTGTTTGAATTAATAATTCATCGGAATGTCCATCAATAAAAATTCAGCGTCTGTATTTGCTTTAATATTCAACGTATCAGTTCCTGAAATTCCAACTGCATCACGAGTATTTAATTCCTGACCGTTGATGGTTACATTTCCTTTTAAAACGAAAGCATAAACTCCGTTTCCTTCTTTTTTGATTTTATATTCAGTTGCAGTTCCTGCATCAAAATTTCCCATGTTGAACCAAGCATCTTGGTGAATCCAAACTCCTTCGTCATCGGCATTTGGAGATAAAACTTGTGCTAATTTATTATGTCTGTCAGCAACATTTAAAGTAATCTGTTGGTAACGTGGCGTAACATTTCTTTTGTTCGGAAACAGCCAAATCTGCAACAATTTAGTCTGCTGATCTGCATTCGGATTAAACTCGCTATGCTGAATTCCAGTTCCAGCACTCATTACCTGAATGTCACCATTTTTAATGACTTCCGTATTTCCCATGCTGTCTTTATGAGCCAAATCACCTTCTAGCGGAATCGTAATGATTTCCATATTATCGTGAGGATGCGTTCCAAAACCCATTCCAGCAGCAATTGTATCATCGTTCAAAACGCGAAGTGCTCCAAACTGAATTCTATCCGGGTTGTACCAGCTTGCAAAACTAAAACTATGATAAGCATTTAACCATCCGTGATTTGCATTTCCTCTTGATTCTGCTTTGTGCAATACTATATTTTCCATGATTTTGTCTTTTATTGATTTTGATAGTACAAAGATACAGCCGATGTAAAGGAAAAGCACTTAATGTAGATTAAGAAAAGATTCTGAGGTTCTAAGATGTTAAGTTTCTAAGTTTTTTTCTGAAGCAGACGTTTTCATTTTTAAAAGACGTTTAGTCCCGCTATCCGTTGCAATCTTTTGTGATGAACCCCACCACAAAAGGATTTCCACTTCTATCGGGGCTATGCGAGAAGTTTTATTTTTATAAGAAGGTTCAAAGGCACAAAGTTACAGAGGTTCAAAGGTTCTACCTCAAAGTAACCACACGGTTTGTCATTTCGACGAAGGAGAAATCTTCGCAAGTAACTCTACAAAGATTGGAAATTATATTTTTTTTTAGCTTCAAATTAATCATACGGTTTGTCATCCTGAGGAACGAAGGATCACACGAGAAATTCCGCCTGCATACTCGCAAATCTTTGTCGACTTTCGAGTATGATCCTTCGTTTCTCAGGATGACAAGAATGCGCTGAATTACTTAATCCTAATCAATTTTCCTTTCCCAATCACTTCATCAAGATAATTTGTAGAAGAGCTTTTTTTATCATGCATGAAAAAAGGAATAGTATCTTTTTCGATTTGATCTTTAGCAATACTTATAACTAAATCGGTATTGATGAAATTATCCAATACTATTTTGTTGCCATAAGAAACTTTTCCTTTTGGCAGATATTTGTTATCAAAGGCAAAAATGCTGTCCTTAAAAGTAATTTTATCTTTTTGGATATAAGTATTGTCCTCCTCAATCAAGTAATTGTAACGGCCAATAAGCTTGTCTGTTTTCTGAGTAAAATTAATTAAAAGCAGTGTCGTTATTAAGGCAAAATATTTCATGGCATTCTAACTATATTGATTCATAAACTGCTGTACAACAGCATCGGTATTCTCATGGCGTTTTTTTCTTTCTAGAACAATTGGCGGCGCCGCTCTTTCTAGACAATCTTTTACAGCACAGGTTTCGCAAGTTACACCAACAATTCGTTTCACCAAAGGTTTTCCGTCAATGACCTTGAATTTCTTTTTCATTGTTGGATTAATCAAAATGCCGACAGAAATACTTCGAATGGTATCATGTAAAAAAGGATCTTTTGTGGCCGATGAAAATACTAAATATTCATTTCCGCTATTAGCATAACTCGAAATTTGAGCATCAAAAAAATGAGATTTATTTTGTTTAATGGCTTCATCAATCGTTTTAACCGAAACCCATCTTCGGCAATAATGCTCATTGGTTTCGTTGGCATGGGGTTCCTGCTGATGTGTAATGTGTAATTCCTTATTTATTTGGTAAATGTCAGAATCTACGCGATGTGATAATCTTAAAAAGAATAAGTTTTTCAGCTGAAAATCTTTCGGTAATAAATTGGTCAATCTTTGGTAAAACGATTCAGGCGAAACTTCAAAACTTTCAATTAATTGAACAAATTCTTCCGGTTTCGGATTTTCATTTTCTAAAAAAGAATTAATTTTATCAACAACTAATTTTCTAGGCAATAATAAAGCGCCGGCAAAATAAGAAGCGTAAAAATTATGCAAAACCTGATCGAAATTTTCAAACTTAATCCAGCTGAAAGTCAGTAAGCGATCTGATATTTTTAAGTAATTATAAGCAATTTCTTTGGCTAAAATAAATGCTTTTTGCGGAGCATCAAGTTCTGTGGAAAGCAATAATGTTTTGCTTTTCGGAACATAAATCGAACGCAAATCGCCCAATGCTTCCTGATCTGTAAAAGCAATTTCTTTAATGTTGTATTCGTATTCCTCTTTTAAAATCGCTTGTAATTCTTCAATGCTAATTTTAGAATCTAAATTAATTTGAAACGACTTCGAAAATGCAATTACTTTTTCTTCTAAATCTTCAAAATAATTACTGTGTGCTTCCTGATACGAACGCAAAGCGGCTAAAAAGAAACTTTCACGGCTTAAGTTATAATGCTGTGCAATTTCGATAATCGTACTGATAAAAGCATTGACTTTTGCAGGAGCATTAGCGATAATATCAATTAAATCGGCTTCCTGAATTCCGAAAAGTTCCAACGGAATCTCTTTTAAAATACCTGATTTCAAGATTTCGCCAATAGGAGCGAGGTTGTTGTCGAGTTTTAAAGACACCATTTGGTCGTAAGTCACGTCCAAATGTTCGCAGAGCAATAAAATTTTATCTGTTTTTGGATATTTCTTTCCCTTTTCAATCTCGTTTAAATACGATTTTGAAAGATTTGTCAATTTGGCCAAGCCAAAAAGTGACAAGTTTTTTTGCGTTCTGACTTGCTTCAATTTTAATCCGAAGATCAGCTTTATATAGTCTTTTTCGATATCCATGAACCAAATATAGGTATTCTAAAAATAATCGCCAAAAAATTATTTTTCATTTTTAGCGAACGTTCGCTTGTTTTGTAAAAAACTTTTTTCTAATATTGTGGTGTAGAAAATATTAATTATCAGTTTGTTATGTATTTGTGTTTTTGAAAAACATAGAATCGATTCAATTGCTGCTAATGAAATTAAAAACCACAGCTATGAAAAACCAATTAGAAATTACCGAAACGGCGATGGAATTTTTAGCCGAAAAGAAGCTTCGTTATCCAAAGATCTGGACAGAGGAAGCCATTGTTTTTATAACTGAATTGCATAGAAAATTCGAATCACAGCGAAAACTATTGCTTTTACAGCGCGAACAGAAACAAGTCACTTTTGATCAGGGAATTATGCCGGTTTTTATTCCGGAAACCAAAAGCATCAGAGAAGGTAATTGGAAAGCTGGTGAAATTCCGAAAGATTTACTGGATCGAAGAGTTGAAATTACTGGACCAGTTGATCGCAAAATGATCATCAACGCTTTGAATTCGGGAGCTAAAACGTTTATGGCCGATTTTGAAGACAGCACTTCACCAACCTGGCAAAACCTGATGGACGGTCAAGTAAATTTAATCGATGCGGTAAACAAAACAATTACGTATACTGATTTGGTGAAACAGAAATCATATCATTTAAATGAAAAAATCGCAACGCTAATTGTACGCCCGAGAGGTTTGCATTTGCCAGAAAAACATGTTCTAGTTGAAGGAAATGAAGTTTCGGGTTCTTTGATAGATTTTGGTTTATATGTTTTTCATAATCATAAGCGACTTTTAGAAAACAATTCTGGACCGTATTTCTACATTCCGAAATTGGAACATTATCTCGAAGCGCGTTGGTGGAATAACGTAATCGATTTTACGGAGGATTATTTGAAACTGAACAAAGGAACAATAAAAGTGACAGTTTTAATTGAAACCATAACGGCAAGTTTTCAATTAGATGAAATTATTTACGAATTGAAAGAGCATATCGTTGGCTTGAATTGCGGACGCTGGGATTATATTTTCTCATACATTAAAAAGTTTAGAAAAAATCCAAAATTCATTGTTCCAGATCGTGATCAGGTAACTATGACTTCGCCTTTTATGAATGCCTATTCAAATCTGGTAATTCAAAGATGTCATAAAAGAGGGATTCATGCGATTGGCGGAATGGCAGCACAGATTCCGATTCGAAATAATGAAGAAGCCAATGCTGTCGCTTTCGCGAAAGTAAAAACGGATAAAGAACGTGAAGTTCGAAACGGTCATGACGGAACTTGGGTTGCGCATCCTGATTTAGTTTCAATTGCAAAAGAGATTTTTGATAGAGGAATGCCAACTCCAAATCAAATTCATATTAAAAGAGAACACCGAAAAATCACTGAAGCTGATTTGATTGAACCACCAATTGGAATCATTACTGAAAATGGCGTTCGAAAAAATATCAATGTTGGTGTTTTATATCTGGCTTCATGGCTAAACGGACAGGGAGCCGCTGCATTGCACAATTTGATGGAAGACGCAGCAACGGCCGAAATTTCGAGATCGCAATTATGGCAATGGCTTCAGAATAAAGTGATTTTGGATAATGGACGAAAATTAGATTTGGCTTATTATCATGAATTGGCTTTAGATGAATTCAAAAAAATCAAGGAAGAACTAGGAGAAGAAAATTATGAAAAACAACAATTTCCATTAGCGGAAAAAATGCTGGAAAGACTGGTTGTAAACCTGCATTTTGTAGATTTTCTTACTCTACCATGTTATAAATATCTATAAACTTTTAAAATCTGCTCAATCTGCCAGATCTGCGAGCGAATAAGTTTTTCTCGCAGATTTAGCAGATAAAATGAGAGAAAAAATCAGTCTGGTTAAACTGAACACTTAAAACTGTGACTGAACACTAAAAAACGAACCACTTTAACTAAACTATATTATGAAAACAACAGAAGACAGAATTCAGGAATTGATTAACGATTGGATTACGAACCCGAGATGGAAAGGCGTTGAGCGTCCTTATACTGCGAGTGAAGTAGTAACGCTTCAAGGGTCTTATAAAATTGAGCATTCTATTGCCAAAATGGGTGCAGAGAAATTATGGAGAAAGTTAAAAAGTCAGGATTATGTTGCAGGTTTGGGGGCGTTAACTGGAAATCAGGCG
The DNA here is from genome assembly GCF_039581425.1 of Flavobacterium movens. NCBI lineage: Bacteria > Pseudomonadati > Bacteroidota > Flavobacteriia > Flavobacteriales > Flavobacteriaceae > Flavobacterium > Flavobacterium movens. Next base: position 314,667 of record NZ_JBCPXY010000004.1, on the reverse strand, counting down.
ATTCAGGAAGTCGATGCGGGTTTAGAAGCGATTTATTTAAGCGGATGGCAGGTTGCTGCTGATGCAAACCTAGCGGGAGAAATGTATCCTGACCAATCGCTTTATCCAGTAAACAGCGTTCCGATGGTGGTAAAAAAGATCAATAACGCTTTATTGCGTGCTGATCAGATTCAGACTGTAAATAATATTGAAGATAGAAAAGATTATTTGGTTCCAATTGTAGCTGATGCCGAAGCTGGTTTTGGCGGGAACTTAAATGCTTTCGAATTAATGAAATCGATGATTGAAGCTGGAGCTTCTGGAGTTCATTTTGAAGATCAATTGAGTTCTGCTAAAAAATGCGGACACTTGGGAGGGAAGGTTTTAGTGCCAACGCAAGAGGCTATTAATAAATTAATTGCGGCACGTTTGGCATCAGATGTTATGGGCGTTTCGACTTTAATTGTAGCGAGAACAGATGCAGATGCAGCAAATTTATTAACAAGTGATGCAGATCCAAGAGATAAAAAATTTCTAACAGGAGAAAAAACGGCAGAAGGTTTCTTCTACGTAAAAAACGGAATCGATCAGGGTATTGCAAGAGGTTTAAGCTACGCGCCTTATGCTGATTTAATTTGGATGGAAACCAGTAATCCGGATTTAGATTATGCGAGAAAATTTGCAAAAGCCATGAAAAAAGAGTTTCCAGATAAAATGCTGGCTTACAATTGTTCGCCATCTTTCAATTGGGCAGCAAAATTATCAGTTGCTGAAATGGAAACATTTAGAGAAGATTTGGCAGCAATGGGATATAGTTTTCAATTCATCACTTTAGCAGGATTCCATGCTTTGAACACAAGTATGTTCGAATTGTCTAAAGCCTACAAAGAAAGAGGAATGGCAGGATATTCTGAATTGCAGGAACGTGAATTCGCTTTACAGAAAAACGGATTCAGAGCAGTAAAACATCAAGCTTTTGTTGGGACTTCTTATTTTGATGCTGTTCAGAACACGGTAATGCTAGGAAAATCAGCAATAACGGCAATGGAACATTCTACGGAGGTTGAGCAATTTTAATTCACTATACACGGTTCATTTTTGAGCCGTTTTTTTTTGCCACAGATTAAAAGGATTAGAATGATTAAAAAATGTTGCCACGAATTACATGAATTTCCACAAATTTTTTATTCAATTTAATTCGAGGAAATTCGTGTAATTCGTGGCTAAAAAAAAATCACTTTAATCTGTGAAATCTGTGGCAAAAACTATTTCTTCAAAAGCCTAGCTTTCATTTTACTAAAGAATTCAGGCGTTACACCAATGAAAGAAGCGATTTGTTTTTGAGGAACTTTGTGCACCAATGTTCCGTATTTTTTTGTGAATTTTTCAAATCGTTCTTCGGCGGGTAAGCTCAAGTTGTCCATTAATCTCTGTTGATTTGCCACCAATGAATTTTCAATTAAAATTCTGAAGAAACGTTCAAGCTTTGGAATTTCAAGATACAATTGCTCTTGATTTTCTTTTGATAAAGAAACTACTTCTGCTTCTTCCAGAACTTCAATAAAAAGCTGACCTGGTTTTTCCGAAAAATAACTGTACATGTCGCTTATCCACCAACCTTCGCAAGCAAACGAAAGAACATGTTCAACAATATTATCGTTGATATTAAAACTCCTTAAAATTCCTGAGTTTACAAAATAAGAATGTTTGCAGACTTCGCCAGCATTCAATAAAACTGTTTTGGCTTTATAAGTATTCGTTTCAAGTTTAGATAAAAAAAGTGCTTGTTCCTCTGGTGTCAAAGAAACGTGTTTTGCAATATTTTGGAGAATTAAATCCATTATTTTTTATCTTCTATTAGGGTAAATGAAGTAGCGATAAATTTATTCCCTTTGATTTCTCCTGTAACAGAAGCTTTTCTAATCGCATTACAAAATCCATCTTTTGCATGAGCGTCACCATGCTGATCAATTTTTGTTCCTTCAACAAAATAAGATTTTCCATCAATACGAACGGCTAAATCACAGCTTTTGCCTTTCATTCCAAATTGGCATTCTCCACAAGAAGCTTCTACTACAGTTGGTTGGTCAAATTTCTTTTTGTCTTGCGCTTGTACCGCGATTCCGATAAAAAGGAAAGTTGCTAATATTATATTTTTCATAGTTAAGAGTTTACAGTTATTAATTTTGCCGTTTCTTTGGCGCGTTCTGTTACTTCGTTGATTGGTGTCGAAAGCGTATCGTGACTTAAAACAACTCCCATTCTTCGATAAGGCCTTGAAGTTGGTTTTCCAAAAATTCTGAAATCAGTTTTTGGTAAAGCGGCTACTTTTTCGATTCCTGTAAAAGTTGGATTTGTAGAATCTTCAGATGCTAAAATTACAGCACTTGCTCCGGCTTTTTCTAAAGTAATTTCAAAAATAGGAAGGCTTAAAATCGCTCTTAAATGCAATTCGAATTCGTTGAAATTCTGAGTTCCAGCCAAAGTTACCATTCCGGTATCATGCGGGCGTGGCGAAAGCTCAGAGAAATAAACACCTTCTTTAGTAAGGAAAAATTCAACGCCAAAAAGTCCAGCGCCGCCAAGCGCTTCCGTAATTTTTTCGGCCATATCTTGCGCTTCATATAAGTCTTTTTCTGAAACCAAAGCAGGTTGCCAGCTTTCCTGATAATCGCCACGTTCTTGTCTGTGGCCAATTGGAGCGCAAAACAAAGTTGGATTATTATTTTGAGTAATCGTTAAAAGTGTAATCTCTGAATCAAAATTAACAAAGGCTTCTACAATAACTTCGATAACATCACCGCGCGAACCCGCAACAGCATATTGCCACGCTTTTTCGATGTCACTTTCTGTTTTGATTGTTGATTGCCCTTTTCCTGATGAAGACATTAAAGGTTTTACCACGCAAGGAATTCCCACTTCTTGAACCGCTTTTTGTAATTCTTCGGCTGAAGTTGCATATTGATATTTAGCGGTTCTTAGCCCAAGTTCTTTCGAGGCTAAATCACGAATGGCTTTACGGTTCATGGTAAAGTTTGCCGCTTTCGCTGAAGGAACAACGGTGATGCCTTGCTTTTCGTAATCGTAAAAACGTTCGGTACGAATGGCTTCGATTTCTGGAACTATAAAATCAGGTTGGTGTTTGGCTACGATTCGGTCCAATGCTTCGCCGTCGAGCATATTGATAACTTCAAAACCGTGTGCAACTTGCATTGCAGGTGCATTTTCGTAACTGTCAACTGCAATTATGGTTTGTCCGATTCGTTGTGCGGCAATGACAAATTCTTTGCCTAATTCGCCTGAACCTAGGAGTAGTATTTTCATTTTGGAGTGTTGTAATGTTTGAGTAGTAAAAGTAGGAAAAAAGGTTTTAACCGCAAAGTTCGCAATCCCGATAGCTATCGGGAACGCAAAGAGCGCTAAATTTTTGTTTTTAAGTTAAAAAAAGCTCGCAAAGAATTTCTCACGCAGATTTTGGAGATTCAGCAGATTTTATTTAATTGGAAGTTTAAGTTCTAGATAAAGTAACCTTACAGTTTGTCATTTCGAGGAACGAGAAATCGCACTCGGGATTCGACAAAGATTGGCGATTTTGATTGTGGAGTTTCTAGTGCGATTTCTCGTTCCTCGAAATGACAAGATTCTGGGAATTATAAACGTAAAAGTTCTTATGAAACCGCTTGCGTGAGGGATAGAAGTGAAAAGCCCACAGCCGTGAGGAACGAACAGGCGAGGACTTGTAACGGATAGCCCGACCCGGAGGGGCACGCCCAAAATAAAAAACCGATACTTCTTTTAAAAAGTATCGGCTTGTATATTAATGAAAATGATCTTCTTCAATTTCAAATTCAGCATCTTTTTCCCAAATTTCCATTTCGCAGGGTTTGCAGTTGAATTTTAGTTTGTATTCCAATTCTCCCTGTTTTAGTACCAAAGGTTCTTTTACTTTAACACCTACAATGTCTTTTTGGTGAATCGGGCATTTTTTTAATTCGTATTTGATGCAATATTTTGTTGTCATTACACGAGATTTTCCTGGATCCCATTGTAATTCGAATGCTTTTTCGATTTCTGTAACACCGTGGCGTTCGTAGAATTTACGAGCCGTTTTGTTCGAAACGTTGTACATGAAATCCAATTTGGTTTCAGGATATGGATGTGACGTTTTTACCAATTGGTGTTCTTCGCGAACGTAATTTGCTAGACGAATTTCTGATAATTGCTCGAAAACATTTCTTCTCATTTCGTTGATTTTTGAAATAGGAAGGAACCAGTTTTGAGAAAACATAATGTTGATTTCGTCAGCACTGTAAGGTGTAAAACCTGTTTTTGCTAATTGAACTTTGATGTTTTCTTCGATCGATTCGCCAGTTTTAGTTTGTTCTTTCGGATGCTCTAATTTTACTGTACTTACGTTTCCGTCTTCGTCAGTTGCGATTAATTCAAAACCGTTTTCGTTTTCAGTAAGCAATAAAGTAGTTCCGATTTTACGGATTGCACTGTCTTCTCTTTCTACGATTTTGATGAAAGCAGCGTCGTTGTTTCTATAGATGAAAGTTCCGTCTTTGATTTCTTTTAAAACGTTTGGATATACTTTTCCGTTCTCGGCTTTATTTACGTATATTCCGTCAGCTTCATTATTTTCATTGATGAAACAAAGTCCGTCACCGTTGTTTAGTAATTCGCCGTTTTCTATTTCGTAAGCATTTCCAACAGTTCTGATTAATTTACCAATATATTGTCCTTTTGATTTTGGACTTTCCCATGAACCAATAGAACTGTGTCTTTCGTTAACGAAATAATCGGTATAACCACGATTGAAAGTTCTGCTTAAAGTAGAATCAAAAGTATACGTACATTTTCCAGAAGAAGCTTTTGTGTATTTAACGCTTCCTTCCAAAAAGCTGTCTAATTTTTGACGTAAATACGAAACATTATTTTTAACGTAAGCAACGTCTTTTAATCTTCCTTCAATTTTGAAAGAAACGATTCCAGCTTCAATCAAATTCGGAATCTGATCTGAAACATCTAAATCTTTAATCGAAAGCAAGTGACTGTTTCTGATCAAAGTATCTCCGTTACCGTCGATTAAGTTATAAGGTAAACGACAGTTTTGTGCACAAGAACCTCGATTCGCGCTACGCTCTCCATTTGCCACACTCATATAACAGTTTCCACTAAAAGAAACACATAAAGCTCCAGTTACGAAAAACTCTAATTCAACATCAGCGTGATCGTATATTGTTTTAATTTGATGCAAGTTTAATTCACGTGCTAAAACCACACGTTTGATACCAGCGTCTTTTAAGAATTTAATTTTATCAGCATCACGATTATTAGCTTGTGTGCTGGCGTGAAGTACGATAGGAGGCAAGTCCATTTCCATAATCGCCATATCCTGAATGATTAACGCATCGACACCAATATCGTATAATTCCCAAATCATGGCGCGACAAGTTTCTAATTCGTTATCATATAAAATAGTATTGATAACTACAAAAACCTGTGCGTTAAATAAGTGTGCGTATTTTACCAGTTCGGCAACATCTTCGATTGAGTTGTTGGCATTTGAACGTGCGCCAAATTGCGGTGCACCGATATAAACTGCATCGGCACCACTATTAATGGCTGCGATTCCTCCAATTAAATCTCTAGCAGGAGCTAATATTTCGATTTTCTTCTTCATTTCTAAAACTTTAGACTTTTGTGGTATTCCCGAAAAAAAGTGTGCAAAGGTCTAATAAATTATTCGAGTTTGCTAGCAATGAAGCGATTTTTTTGAAATTGTTAACTTAATATGGGGTGATTCAGTTTATTTCTTACAACGAATTTTGATCTGTTTTTCATATTTATAAAAAAACCGCCCAATCCGAAGACTAAGCGGTTCTCAAAAAAGAGCATGAATCAATCGTTTAATTCGCTCTCATTTTAATTTGTGATAAAGTGTTTTGAATGCTGTTTAATTGTTTTGAAACAATGTAAACCTGACTGTGTTCAAGGTGATTTTCTTCGAGTGCATTTTTGTATTTTTCGATTGCAGCTTCTTCACCAGTAGCGCAGGCATTGATGATTGCTTTTGTATCGCCTCCTGTAAAAGAAGATTTAATGTCGATCCAAGTGCGGTGTAAAGCGCCTAATGGTCCTCCGCCAGAAGTGTCTGTTGATTTTCCTAGTTTGTTGATTTCGTCTTGTAATTCTACAATAAAAAGAGCGCGTTCGCGGGCGTAATCTAGAAAGTCGGCTTTCATGGCTAGATTTTCGACATGTTCGGCTGCGTTTGTATATCCTAATTTTCCGTCTTCAAGAATTGAAATTAACCCGTTTAAAGTTTTTACAGTTTCTTCTGTATTTACATCTGTATGTATCATGATGAATAGTTTTTTAATTAATACATTACAAAGTTGGTGATTTCTAAAACGTTCTGTTTTACAGGATTATAGTTGAGGTTTTACAATATTGTGGAATGGGAATTTTGAAAGTGTTTTTTTGCTCTCGCAGATTTGGCAGATTTTTTAGTTTTTTTTCTTTTAAAAATGAATTTTCTCGTTTACCGTTTTGCGTGAGGGATTGAGGCGGTATCCTTTTATGAAGCGGAGCGGAATAAAAGATATAGCCGAAAGCCCGCCCCGCCTTTTTCGGCGGGACACGCCCAAATTAAACCCATAAAAAAAACAGCTTAAAGTATAAAAGTGATGAAACTTTTGAACCTTAAGCCGTTTTAATAAAACTTAGAATATTGTTATGCAGTCAAAGCTTCTTTGATTCTGCGTAATGCTTCTGTTAAAATATCGTTGCTTGTTGCATAAGAGAAACGAATACAGTTTGGATTTCCGAACGCGTCTCCAGTTACTGTTGCAACGTTTGCTTCAGCTAAAAGATACATCGAAACATCGTTTGCATCTTTGATTTCGTGTCCTTTTAATGTTTTTCCGAAGAAAGAAGAAACGTCTGGGAACACGTAGAATGCACCTTCTGGAACGTTGATTTTTACTCCTGGAATTTCTTTTAATAACCCAACTACTAAATCTCTACGACCGTGGAAAGCTTTAACCATGTGGTTTAAAACACTTGGATCTGCGTCAACTGCAGTGATTGTAGCACGTTGAGCTACAGAATTTGCACCGGAAGTTACTTGTCCTTGAATTTTTGTACACGCTTTTGCGATGAATTCAGGTGCTCCAATATAACCAATTCTGTATCCTGTCATTGCAAATGCTTTTGCAACTCCGTTTACAGTGATTGTCCTGTCTAACATTCCAGGAATAGATCCGATGCTACAGAAAGTTCCTGAGAAATTGATGTGCTCATAAATTTCGTCTGAAACTACATAGATATTTGGGTGTTTTTCTAAAACTTTTGCCAATGCTGTTAATTCTTCTCTGCTGTAAACAGAACCTGAAGGATTACAAGGAGAAGAGAACCACATCATTTTTGTTTTTGGCGTAATTGCAGCTTCTAATTGTTCTGGTGTCATTTTGAAATCTGTTTCTACAGAAGTTGGAACTTCAACAGGAACTCCGCCAGAAAGTTTTACGATTTCGAAGTAAGAAACCCAGTAAGGTGCTGGTAAAATAACTTCGTCACCGTCGTTTAACATTACTTGTGCAATGTTGTATAAAGATTGTTTTGCACCTGTAGAAACTACAATTTGAGTTGGTTTATAATCTAATCCGTTGTCTCTTTTGAATTTTCTGCAAATTGCTTCTCTCAATTCAAGGTAACCTTCTACTGGAGAATAAGTGCTATAATTTTCGTTTACTGCTTTTATTACTGCTTCTTTAATAAAGTCTGGTGTGTTGAAATCTGGTTCACCTAAACTTAAGCTGATAATGTCTTTTCCTTGTGCTTTTAATTCTCTTGCCAAAGCGGCCATTGCTAATGTCTGCGAAGTCGCAAGATTGTTGATTCTGTCCGAAAGAATATGATTCATTATAAAATTTTTGAATGTCCTTAATTTGCTGCGCCTGTTAAGGAAGGTTAATTATTAATAGATTTTCTTTAGTTTTTAAACTGATAATTCTGGTTTCATTCCCAAATCGCGTAAATGCTTAAAGTGAGCAACAACGGCACTTCGCATTGTTTTATACTCGTAATAAGGCAAGTTGCATTCTTTTGCCGTTTCTTTTACGATTTTTGCAATTTTACCATAGTGAATATGGCTTATATTTGGGAAAATATGATGTTCGATTTGATGGTTTAATCCACCAGTATACCAGTTTACGATTGCATTTTTTGGCGCAAAATTAGTCGTAGTATACAATTGGTGAATTGCCCAAGTATTATCCATTTCCCCTAAATCATTTGGAGTTGGATTTGTCGTATGATCAACCACGTGTGCTAATTGAAAAACGATACTTAAGATTAATCCGGCTGTGTAATGCATTGCAAAAAATCCAACAAGAACTTTCCACCATGTAATTCCAATTACAATTGGCAAAACAATCCAGATTGAAACATAAATCATTTTAGTAATGATAAGTGTTGTCCAAAGTATTTTAGGATTTTTTGGTTCTCCGTAAGATAATTTTCTTTTCAGGTAATTTCTCATCTGCTTAAAATCAGTCGTTAAAGCCCAATTGAAAGTCAATAAACCGTATAAGAAAACAGAATAATAGTGTTGGAAACGATGAAAACGATGCCATTCTGCATGTTCTGTAAAACGAATAATTCTTCCAGCATCTAAATCCTCGTCATGTCCTGGAATATTAGTATAAGTGTGGTGCAATACATTATGCTGTACTTGCCAGTTGTAAACATTCCCAGCCAGAACGTAGATTGTTCCGCCCATAAATTTATTAATCCAACTTTTAGTAGAGTAAGAACCATGGTTACCGTCGTGCATTACGTTCATCCCAACACCAGCCATTCCTATACCCATTACAATCGATAACAATAGCATTAGCCAAAATGGCATCTCGAGAGTAAGAATTAAAAAATAGGGAGTTAGAAAAACAGCAAATAGAATAACAGCTTTTAAGTGTAACTTCCAGTTTCCGGTTTTTTTGATATTGTTTTCTTTAAAGTAATTGTTAACGCGAGAGTTAAGCGTTCTAAAAAACTTTAAATTGTCTTGCCGTGCAAAAGTTGGAGCAGTGTTATTCATAATTAATTTAAATAGGTTTCAAAGGTAATTATTATAAATTCTCAATTTGCAAAATTGAGTTAAATATTTCAATCGTAAAGTAGTACTTTTGTTAAAAATTTACAGCAATGGATGAGATATTGAAATATTTTCCCAATTTGACCGATCTTCAAATCGAGCAATTTCAAAAATTAGACTTTTTATACCACGATTGGAACGAAAAAATCAATGTTATTTCGCGCAAAGACATTGATTCATTATATACAAAACACATTTTGCATTCCTTAGGAATTGCTAAAATCATGAAATTCGAACCTGGAGCTACTGTTCTGGACGTTGGAACGGGAGGCGGTTTTCCTGGAATTCCGTTAGCGATTCTTTTTCCTGAAACTCGTTTTTATTTGATTGATGTTATTGCAAAGAAAATAAAAGTGGTTCAGGGGGTTGTTGATGCATTAGAATTGAAGAACGTTAAAGCAGAGCAAAAACGTGCTGAATTAGTAAAAGGCGATTTCGATTTTATTGTGAGCCGCGCCGTAACCAATATGCCTGATTTTGTCTCTTGGATAAAAGATAAGATTAAAAAGCAGCATAAACATAAATTAAAGAATGGTATTCTGTACTTAAAAGGTGGAGACTTAGCTGAAGAATTAAAAGATTTTCCAAGCGCTACTTTGTATGACTTGGCCGAAATATTTGAGGATGAATTTTTTGAAACTAAAAAAGTAGTGCATCTTCCTTTAAAATTTAAACCATAAATAAAAACAAACCCGATTAGTAATTTCTAATCGGGTTTGTTTTTAAATTTAGTATTAAGAAGCTTTCTTTGAAAAATTAAGAAAAGTATTTGCTTTAAGGTCTAAATTGTCAATAAAATTGTGAATTGCATTTTCTGATGCTTCAACAGTATATTGAAATTCTGGATCAAAGAAATATTCTCTGGAAATTGTTGGTTCACTATGTGAATCATAAACAGCTTCATCACTTTCATCTAATACATCATTTTTATAGGTGTTAGGATGAGATTCTGTTAAATGAGTTACAGTTTGGTCAAGCCAGTTGTCAAAATTTTTCTTTTTTGGTGTGATATGACGTGCTAACTGAATCAATCCAACAATGTCATTTTGCAAGAAGTAAGAACCTTTTCTGTATCTGGCATCAATCATTCTAACATTCATTAAGGCAATCCAAAGTACTCCGTTGACTGGCCCATTGGCAGGTATTTCGAAATCAGTGTCAAATAATAATGGATTTGTCTGTTCGCGATTATTGATAGAACACCAAAGTGCTTCGATACGCTTTTTTGTATCGTGAGTGGCTTGACTATATCCAGTAAAACGCCAATATATCCATTCTAAAAGAGCTGCTGTTAATCCTATAGAACCTTTATGATTTATCTGCATTAAAGCGTTTTCTAGTTCTTCATTTCCTTCTACGCAATCTAAAAGTTTATTTATTTTCTTCTTAGTCCATTTGTAATTAATCGGATGTCCTATGCTTTTTGATTTCATAATGACTTCAGGAACATTGTTTAAATTTCTCATACGTATGTAGTTTTTTTTCTAATATCTTTTAATGTTGTTTATTATTAAGCAAATTTAGAAGGATGTGCTTTTCCTGAACGGAACAAAAAGGTATTAAAATATTAAAATAAGACATTTTGGTATTTAAAGTGCTGATTTTTAAATAAATAAGAAAAGTATTACAAAAAACTAATGCTTGTAAAATATAAAATGTAAGTCTGAAAATCTGAAAGTTTTGGAGGAGTTAGTGTTTTTATAATTTAATAATATAAAAAGCAAAAGCAGGAATTTCATTTGAAATTCCTGCTTTTTTATAATCTAAACTCTTTAAAATAAGATTATCCTAAGAAAGGGTATCTGTAATCTTCTGGAGTTACAAAAGTTTCTTTAATAGTTCTTGGAGAAGCCCAACGCAATAGGTTTAATGCAGAACCTGCTTTATCGTTAGTTCCAGATGCTCTTGCTCCACCAAATGGTTGCATTCCTACAACTGCTCCAGTTGGTTTGTCATTAATGTAGAAGTTACCAGCAGCGTTTTGCAATTTAGTTGTGGCTACTTCAATAGCATAACGATCTTGGCTGAAAACTGCTCCAGTTAAAGCATACTCAGAAGTAGTATCTACTAATTCTAAAGTTTCTTCCCATTTAGCATCTTCATAAACATAAATTGTGATAACTGGTCCAAAAAGTTCAGTTTCCATTGTAGTATATTTTGGATTTGTAGTTACAATAACCGTTGGCTCAATAAAGTATCCAACAGATTTATCGTAATTTCCTCCAACGATGATTTCAGCATCAGCATCTTTTTTAGCTTGGTCAATATAACTAGCTAATTTGTCAAAAGAACCTTCGTGGATTACTGCTGTAATGAAGTTTCCGAAATCTTCTGGAGAACCCATTTTCATAGATTTTACATCAGCAACTAATTGCTCTTTTACAGCAGGCCATAAACTTTGAGGAATATAAGCTCTAGAAGCTGCAGAGCATTTTTGCCCTTGGAATTCGAAAGCTCCACGAGTAATTCCTGTAACTACTTGTTTTACATTTGCACTTGGGTGAGCAATGATAAAATCTTTACCTCCAGTTTCGCCAACAATTCTTGGGTATGTTTTGTAATTGTGAATGTTTGCTCCAATTTTAGCCCAAATATCTTTAAATACATGAGTTGATCCTGTAAAGTGAATACCAGCAAAATCACGGCTAGCTAAAACAGTATCGGTAATCATTAAAGCGTCTCCAAAAACTACGTTGATAACTCCATCAGGAACTCCAGCTTCTTTGAAAACTTCTAAAATGATTTTTGTAGAAAATACTTGGCTGTCACTTGGTTTCCAAACCACAACGTTACCCATCATTGCAGCACTTGCAGGAAGGTTTGCAGCGATTGCAGTAAAGTTGAAAGGAGTAATTGCGTAAACAAAACCTTCAAGAGGTCTGTACTCTACACGATTCCAAACAGAAGAATCTGATTTTGGCTGATCGTTGTAGATTTGAGTCATAAACTCAACATTGTAACGTAAGAAATCGATTAATTCGCAAGAAGCATCGATTTCTGCTTGGTGAATATTTTTAGATTGACCAATCATTGTAGCAGCGTTGATACGAGCTCTGTATGGTCCTGCGATAAGTTCAGCAGCTTTTAAGAAAATAGCAGCACGCTGTTCCCATGCTAAGTTTGCCCATGCTTTTCTTGATTCTAGTGCATTTGCAATGGCACTTTCGATATGTTGTTTTTCAGCTAAATGATATTTTCCAACAACGTGTTTGTGATCATGAGGTGCTGTAATGTTTCTTGTATTTCCAGTTCTAATTTCTTCGTTTCCAATATACAAAGGAACGTCAATTTGAGAATTCCACATTGTGGTATAAGCAGCCTGAACAGCAGCTTTTTCTGGTGAATTTGGTGCGTAGCTTTTTACAGGCTCGTTTACCGCTTTTGGTACATGAAAAAATCCTTTAAGCATGTTATTTAAAATTTTGTGAATTAGACAATTTAAAGTTAGACGATTTGTTTTGTTACGAATAATCTAACGCTGCACAAAAGTACAAAGGATAAATTAATAAATTGACAATTTTATGATTAAGATAACGATAAAAGCTATAGATGTAAACTATATCTTAATTTAATGCAAAAGGAGCACACATTCTAAAAGTAGGAACAATTACTTTGAATGTTTTTGTAGTAGTAAAATTGATCATGTTGAAATGACCTTTCATTGCGCCATAAGGAGACGATAATAAGCAGCCAGAACTGTAAGTGTGGTTTTCGCCCGGTTTTAGAACTGGTTTTTTACCGATAACGCCTTCGCCATCTACAACTTCTAAATCATTTAAAGAATCAAAAATTTCCCAGTGGCGAGAAGTTAATTGAACAGAATCTTTACTATGATTTTCGATGGTAACTACGTAGCTAAAAGCAAAATGAATCTTGTAGTTTTTGAAATATGTACCTTCAAAACTAGTCAAAACAGATATTTTTATGCCTCGGGTAATTTGAGAAACCATACTAACGCCGTATATATGTGAGTGTTATAGTGGCAAAGCTACGAAAAAAAATCGTTTAAACTAAAACCTTAACATTGTTTTAATTGACTATATTGATAGAGTTTGCATTTCCCTTTCCAATTACACGCTGATAACGGTCTGTTGCTTCTTTGTAATAAACCAGTACGGTGTACTCGTTTTCAGTCTGATAAAAGTTTCCGTCAATGGCATTTTCAGAATCGATTACTCCTTTTTTGTCTGCAACGGTATATTGAAAATTAGTAAAACCTTGTTTGATCATGATGGCTTTTTCAAAAACTCCTTTGTCTGTATTGTAATCCATTTTGTATTCTGGCGAAAGACTATAGTTGTTAAACATTCCAGTAATATAAATGTCTTTGTTCATTCTAAAAGCAGGAGCAGAAAGAGTAAAATAAACCCAAGCATAATCGGCTTCAATGTCATTATTAGAACCGTTGATATTCTTAACTACAAAATTTCCGTTTACGTCTTCATAATTGGTGTAAATCTGATTTCCTCTTGCAGCATTGGTATATAAAAACGCATTGTAAATGTCATTGTTTGAACCTATTTTGGCAACATTATTACTTGCCGCTCGAATGTCTTTGTTTTCAAAATATAAAAACTCATTTCCGCCCCAAAATTGGGTTTCTTTATCATATTTATAAACCAGCTGATTGCCAATTGTGTATTGGGGAACAACATTTTTTATCTCAGTATGAAAGTTTCCGTTTTGCAGTAAAAGAACTTTTACATTTTGCAATGGGGTTTGAAAAACTATATCATTAGATAAGATGGCAAAATCAAGATTCTGTTTGTAATCAATATTACTTAGGTTACGGGTTCTTTTTACTTGAACACCAACTGTACAATGATTTTCATGCAAAATAAATTTTCTTGAGAAAACAACTTCTCTGTCTTCATTAAGAATTCGCAGCATGTAATTGCCAGAAAGTTTTAATAATTGCGTAAACTGATTTGGAAAAGAAAGTCTATAATGTGTATAAACTTGTAGAGTATTAAACGAATTCGAAAAATCGGTAATTCTCTGATTGTCCATGCCGAGAATATAATCTGTTTTTGGAATGTCCGTAGGAAACCAGTTGTAGTCGCAATGAATAACTTCAAAATAATAATTAGCTTCATTGCCAAATAAATCATCAAATTGAAAGGTAAATGGAGAACCTAATTCGAAAATTGGCGGAACATTACTGCCATTCTGAATAAATGAAACAGTTTTAATATTATAAGGAGGATCAATTTCTTTTTCTTGAGCTTTCGCTAAAGTAATAATGAAAAGAAAAATAAAGCTTGTATATAAAAATTTTGGCATCTTAAAACATTGTAAGATTGTAAATATAACAATTTTATATAACGAAAAAGATGCCATTCTATTGGATTTAACGATTATGAACCCAAAATATATTCTAAATTACCTTCAATTTCATCATTAATATAGCTTTCTTCCAAAAGGGAATCTGATAGTAGTTTTTTGTTTTCCTGCAGTTTGATGATTTTCTCTTCGACTGTATTTTTCGAGATAAAACGAATCACGTTTACTTTATTCAATTGCCCAATTCGATGCGCTCGGCCAATACCCTGTTTTTCCGCAAAAGGATTCCACCACGGATCTAAGAATAAAACGTAAGAAGCTTTGGTGATATTTAAACCAACGCCTCCCGCTTTAAGCGAAATAAAAAACAGCAATGGATTTTCTTTTTCCTGAAACATTTTGACTTGCTGTTCTCTTTTGTCTGATGGAGTTTCGCCTGTAATTTCACAGAAATCTATTTTGTTTTCTTTACACCAATCAGTATAGAAATTTAAGTTGGTAACAAACGAACTGAAAATGATTACTTTCTGTTTTGCTTTTACTAAATTTTCTAAATAATTGGTTACGGCAATATATTTTCCCGAATCAACTTCAGATTCCTGATCAACCATTTTCGGGTGATTACTCAGCTGTCTCAGCTTCATCAAAGTATTAATGATATTGATTTTATCTGGACTCGATCCGTCGGTTTTAAGCAAGAAATTACGAGCTTTGGATTTCTCTTTTTCGTATAATTTTTCCTGTTCAGGATCCATGTCGCAATAATAAATCTGTTCTGTCAATTCAGGAAGATCTTTTAAAACCTGTTCTTTTGTTCTTCTTAGAATATAAGGTTGGATTAGATTTTTTAATTCAGCGAGAACTTCTTCATTTTGTTTTTTCTCAATCGGATTTTTGAAATTTTCCATAAAGAAAGCATAACTGCCCAAAATGTCCGGATTGATAAATTGCATTTGCGACCATAAATCGTCAAGCGAATTTTCGATTGGTGTTCCACTCAAAGCAATTTTATGTCCAGTACTTATTTTATTTATGGCTTTAAAAATCTTAGAATTTTTGTTTTTGATGTACTGACTTTCATCTAAAATTAAATAACGGAAATCGTATTTTTCTAAAATAGAAATATCTCGATGAACGATGCTGTAACTTGTGAAAATCAAGTCGGTTGAATTGATGCTGCTTGCTAACATTTTTCGATCATTTCCGACATATTGCATTTTAGAAAAGTGAGGCGTAAACTTTCCAGCTTCGTTAAACCAGTTAAAAACCAATGAAGAAGGAAGAACGATTAAAGCCTTAAGTGGTTCTCTTTCAATTGTGGTTTCGTTAGCAAACAAATCAAAATTGGTGGTTTTAGTGGTAAAGCCTAATTGTTCCTGAACAGAAACTAAAACGGATAATGTTTGCAAGGTTTTTCCAAGTCCCATATCATCGGCCAGACATGCACCCATGTTGGAATTGAAATGGCCTAAAAGCCATTTTACACCATCAACTTGATAAGGTCTTAAAGTTGCTTTTATTAAGTCTGAAGCTGTAAATTCGGCTTGATGAATCCGATCCAAATCATTGTCGATTTCCGAAATTCCGTCTAAAGCTGTAAAATTGCTTTTACGTAAAAGCAAAACGCCGTTTTCTGTTTTGGCTAATTTCGCTAAAGAACCATATTTACTAAACCATTCTAGCGGAATCAAAAAGTAGTTTCCGTCAGGCAATGCAAAAAGCCTTTCTTTGCTTTTTATATTCGGAATTATTTCACTGAAATTGATTTTATAATTTCCAACCGTGATGATTATCTTAATGTCAAACCAATCGCCTGTTGTTTCTTTTGAAGCAGAAATAGTGTGGCTTTCTGTAATGATTTCTTTGCTTTCCAGTTTTAGATTTTCGATGGTAAAGCCTAAACTTTTTAGCTCTTCTTTATGATCAATTATCAGTTGAATGTTTACGTAAGGATCTGTGTTTTCGGCTTCTGAATTTATTCCAAATAATTCGTTTTTGATTTTTGATAAACCAATTTCATTTAATTTATCTGTATATAAATTTTCGTCTGGATTCCTTTTAAACTGAATTATTTTAGGTTCGTTAGCAATACTGAAATCTACAAAAGAATGTGTTTTTTTAGTTTTGCTTCCATCAAATGAATATCCGTTATAATCAAAATAAAGATTAAGATAATAACAGTTTTTAAAGAAATCGTGAATAGGCTGAATTGTACAGGAAAGGATTTTGTCCCGAAGCTCAATCTCAAAACCAGTAGCTTCAATATCTATTTTCTTTGCGATTTGCGGAATAAAACTTTTAAAGTAATCGTCAACTAATTTTGAAGGTATTTCAATTGACTTTTTCTTTAAAAAAGGCATTAGTTTTTTCGAGTTTAGCTCTTTTAATTGTCCTAATTTTTTATTGATAATAAGCCAGCCCGGTTCGTCCAAAAGAATTTCTGCTTTGCTGTCCATTGGAGAAAAAGTGGTTTCATTTTCCTTTAAAGAAAGGGTATA
Organism: Flavobacterium movens; assembly: GCF_039581425.1. Taxonomy (NCBI): domain Bacteria; kingdom Pseudomonadati; phylum Bacteroidota; class Flavobacteriia; order Flavobacteriales; family Flavobacteriaceae; genus Flavobacterium; species Flavobacterium movens. Next base: position 297,747 of record NZ_JBCPXY010000004.1, on the reverse strand, counting down.
AGTAATTCCTTCGGCATGTTTGTCAAATTGAATCTGAGGTTCAAAATCTAGGGGATCAATGCTGACTCTTGAACGATAAAAATCTTTTTCTGGGCCGAGGTTTAAAGACAAAGGAAATTGTTCTTTTACAATTAAATCGTAAAACGAACTTAAATTGAATTTTAAGTGTTGGCGAATCGCAAATTCAATTTTTGAATCTTTCTGTAAATCAGCAATTGTTTTGGCGGATTTAATTTTGGCTCCGAATTTTTTAAAAATAAATTCAGGTTTTAAAGAGTCACAAGCGGTTAATATTCTTTTTGTATTAGAATCAAGATTTTCAAAAGTGACTCCAAAGCTTTCAAGTACATCTGCGCTTGCTTTTTTATCTAAATATTTGATTTCGCTAGTATTCTCGACAATGTATGCAGTTGGGATATAGGCATTCAGATTTTTTTCCAAACTGATGTCAAAACAGAACTGAAATGATTTTGTAGGTTCCAAGGTTTAGGGATTTGGTTAGGCTTATATTTTGGGAATTAGGCAAAAAAATAAAGAGTTTTCAAATCTGATATTTTGAAAACTCTTTATTAAATGAACTTATATGGTGAAAAATTAGTTTTCCTGTTTAAAGCAAAGCGGAATAATCTCGCCTTTTGCTAAACAGTATTTTTCAACCAATTCTGGTGCAATTTTGTTAGTGTAATCTTCTTCGATAACAATAAATCCAATACTTCTTAATTTATCGAAATAATCGCGTCCGTAAACACGAACGTGATCGTATTGGCCGAAGATTTTAGCGCGTTCCTTTTGGTCTGTAATCGAATCATCGGCAAAAGTAACTTCGCGAGATAAATCCTGAGGAATCTGCAAAATTGCCATTCCGCCTGGTTTTAAAACTCTGAATAATTCCTGCATTGCTTTTGTGTCGTCAGGAATATGCTCTAAAACGTGATTACATAAAATAACGTCATATTCATTGTCTTTGAAGGGTAAATTACAGATATCTGCTTTTACATCGGCCAATGGCGAAAGTAAGTCAGTTGTTGTGTAATCTAAATTTTTCTGCTTGCGAAATCTTTTATAAAAAGCTTGCTCTGGAGCAAAATGCAATACTTTTTTCGGTGCTGTAAAAAAATCAGTTTGATCGTTTAAATACAACCAAAGCAAACGGTGTCTCTCTAAAGAAAGTGTACTTGGTGAAAGCACATTATTACGCTGTTTTCCGTATCCGTAAGGCAAAAACGATTTAAAGCTTTTTCCGTCAATTGGATCTGTAAATTTATCTCCTTTTAAAGAGAAAGCTAAAATTGGACGCGCCACATAACTCAAACGAATTAATATTGGACGCGGGATTGTATTTAAAACTAATTTGAAAAGTTTTTTCATGGGGTTGTTTCACAGAGTTGCACTAAGTAAGACACAGAGCTTCACAGAGTGTTTATAAATCTTTTTATGTTGTTTTTTAATATTTTTGAATCAAAGTTTATGAGCAATCCTAAAGGATAATTTCCAAGTTTAAGATATGTTAGTATTTGTGCAAAATGTATATCTGTAAAAGCCTCCACAGTCTTTAATTCAATTACAATTTTGTTTTCAATTAACAAATCGATTCTATATCCGTGATCTAATTTTATATCTTTATAAATTATAGGTAAAGCTTTTTGTTTTTCAACTATTAAACCAGAATTTACTATTTCGTAGTACAAACATTCTTGGTAAGCAGATTCTAGTAGACCAGGGCCTAATTGTCTGTGGACTTCAATTGCTAAACCAATAATTTTGTATGAAATAGAATCTAGTTCATCTTTCGAGACTAAATTTTCAGCATACATTTCAAAAAAGGCGTATAAATAATTTTTTGTGAATCTTGGCGTATATCTTTGTGTATCTCTGTGTAATAGCTATACTATTAACGGAACTTGTCTGAATTCATCTTCTTCGTTGCTTTCGATTCCTAAAGCTTTGTAGATATATTGGAAAGTAGATAATAATTCAGGTTTCCCATCAATTAAAGCTACGTCGTGCTCGAAATGCGCGCTAGGTTTTCCGTCAGCAGTCAAGATAGTCCAGCCGTCTTTAAGTTGTTTGATGTTTCTAGTTCCCATGTTGATCATTGGTTCGATTGCTACAACCATTCCTTCAACAAAAAGCTTTCCGCGACCACGTTTTCCGTAATTTGGCATTTCTGGTTCTTCGTGCATTTTTTGCCCAACACCATGTCCAACCAATTCACGAACTACTCCGTAACCATGAGCTTCAGTGTATTTTTGAATCGCATTTCCCACATCTTCAACGCGATTTCCAGCTTTAAATTCTCTAATTCCAACGTAAAGAGATTCTTTAGTTACGCGTAAAAGTTTTTTAACTTCAGGTGCAACTTCTCCAATTTCGAAACTGTAAGCATGGTCTCCATGAAAACCATTTTTAAAAGCCCCACAGTCAACCGAAATTACATCACCGCTTTTAAGAGGTGTATTATTAGGAATACCGTGAACAACCTGAGCATTTGGACTCATACAAAGTGAATTCGGGAAATCATACAATCCAAGGAAACTTGGAACTGCACCGTGATCACGAATAAATTCTTCGGCTAATTTGTCAAGATATAATGTAGTAACTCCTTCTTTAATTTCAGAAGCAATCATTCCTAATGTTTTCGACACGATTAAAGCACTTTCGCGCATTAATTCGATTTCCTCTCTAGTTTTTTGGATAATCATATTTTTTCCATTTTCAGTTGGCAAAAATACAACTTTTAATTAAAATTTTTCGCCACGAATTCACGAATTATCTCAAAACAAAATTTTTAAAAATGTATTGCACTAATGAATTGGTTAATTTTAAAAGAATATATGAATTTGTGGCTATCAAAATGATCAATAGAGTTAAACCTTTTCAGAAAAAAGCCATAAATTAGTAGTACAAATGTTTATAATTATGGAAACTATTATAGATCGAGATATTGCCAAAGTAAAAGCTCTCAAGAAAATGAAGCAAAATGCTTTGGGGCTTTTGGGGGTTGCCGTGCTGTTGTTTGTAATTGCTATTTACTTCAAAATTCCAATACTTCAAGCTTTTAGTGAGGCGGCTATGGTTGGAGGAATCGCCGATTGGTTTGCTGTTGTGGCGCTTTTTCGTCACCCTATGGGAATTCCGATTTGGCATACGGCAATTATTCCGACCAAGAAAAATGAAATAGGAGAGAACTTAGGGGATTTTGTTTCTGAGGAGTTTTTAGACCGAGAAAAATTGGAAATAAAACTTGACGAATTCAATTTTGCCACCAAAGCTTCAGAGTGGCTTTCGAAACAAGAAAACGCCAATAAAATTGCCAATGCGGTTGCTGTAAATATTATTCCAGGAGTTTTAAGGACTATAAAAGATGAAGATGTCAGAAGGTTTATTCAGGTTCAGTTTAAGGAAAAAATAGAAGGAATTAATTTTGGCGATTGGGTAGCGCTGGCATTAGAACCTTTGCAAAAAGGAAATTTAAAAAATCAGATGCTGACAAATCTTTTAGAAGTAATGAGTATTGAATTGACTAACAATAAGGATTTAATTAGGCAAAAAGTAAAAGCTTCAACCCCGCTTTTAAGTTTCGGATTGGCTGATAAAAGCATCACAGAAGGTGTTTTTAATGGTTTGCAAGATTTTCTAAATGAAGCTAAAAAACCTGAAAGCGCAGTACGCGTAAAAATAGACGAATACATTTTTAATTTCTTAGAAAAAGTAAAAAACTCAGAAGAAATGAGAACCAAAATCAACGATATGATTTTGGGTTTTGTTGGGAAAAAAGAGGTTCAAGATTATATTAATAGCATTTGGGATGAAATTAAATTGTCCATTACAAGCGATTTAAATAAAGGTGATAATTCTTCAATAAAAAATAGCATTTCAAATTTAATCCAGACTTTCGGAAACGGAATTAAAGAAGATCCAGTTATGATTGACAAAATAAACGGTTTTATTAAAAACGATTTGCTATCGATGCTTTTGAATAACAAAAAAGTAATAGGGGATTTGATTTCGTCAACCGTAAAAAGTTGGGACGGAAAAGAGGTTTCTGAAAAACTAGAATTGGAAATTGGAAAAGATCTTCAATATATCAGAATTAACGGAACTTTGGTTGGTGGTGTTATTGGTCTTGTGATTTATGGGGTAGAGCAGATTTATCATTATTTTATGGTTTAAGATTATCTAGAAGTGCACGCAGTTTTGTCATTTCGACGAAGGAGAAATCTCCACAAGTAACTCCGTAAAGAAAAGCCAATCTTTGTCGAGCTTCTCAGGGAGATTTCTCCTTCGTCGAAATGACAAAAAATACGCAAAAATAAAAAAGAGGCTAATTAAAAAATTAGCCTCTTTTTATATAGGAGAAAATATTTTTCTACAAAAGCGAATGACAAGTCATTGCGTTTGGCTGCTGAATTCCCATTAATTCTAAAATAGTTGGAGCGATGTCGCCTAAAACACCATTTTGGATATTTTTCAATTCTTTGTCTACTAAAATAATCGGCACTGGATTTGTAGTATGAGCTGTATTTGGAGATCCATCAGGATTAATCATAGTTTCGCAGTTTCCGTGATCGGCAATTACGATTGTCGTATAATCATTTGCAAGAGCGGCTTCGATTACTTTTTTCGCGCAAGCGTCAACAGCTTCACAAGCTTTAATTGCAGCTTCCATAATTCCGGTATGACCAACCATATCTCCGTTTGCAAAGTTTAAACAAACGAAATCAACTTCACCTTTGTTCAATTCAGGAACAAGAGCATCTGCCAACTCGTAAGCGCTCATTTCTGGTTTTAAATCATAAGTTGCTACTTTTGGAGAGTTTCTTAAGATTCTCTCTTCACCTTCAAAAGGAGTTTCTCTACCACCAGAGAAGAAGAAAGTTACGTGAGGATATTTCTCAGTTTCAGCAATTCTGATTTGTTTTTTGCCAGCTTTTTCTAAAACTTCACCAAGTGTTTCAGTGATATTATCTTTATTGTAAACTACTTTTACGTTTTGGTATGTTTCGTCGTAGTTTGTCAATGTAACATAATATAAGTTTAATTTGTGCATGTTTTGCTCATGAAAATCTTGCTGAGAAAGCGCTTCAGTAAGTTCACGTCCTCTGTCTGTTCTAAAGTTAAAGAAGATTACAACATCGCCTTCAACAATTGTAGCAAGAGGTTTTGCGTTATCATCAACAATAACAACAGGCTCGATAAATTCGTCTGTTACGTCTTTTTCGTAGCTTGCAAGAACACTTGCAACAGCATTTGTTGATGGAGTTCCAACGCCGTTAACAAGAAGATCATAAGCCAATTTTACACGCTCCCAACGTTTGTCACGATCCATTGCATAGTAACGGCCAACAATCGAAGCAATTTTTACGGGAGTATCTTTAATATAATCTTCAAGATCGTGAATGTATTTTGCACCAGATTTTGGGTCAACGTCACGTCCGTCTGTAAAAGCGTGAACATATACCTGATCTAAACCATATTCTTGAGACGCATCGATTAATCCGCGAAGGTGTGAAGTATGTGAGTGAACACCACCATCTGAAACTAATCCTAAAAAGTGTACTTTTTTATTATTGTCTTTAGCATAATTAAAAGCATCAATTAAAACTTGCTCTTTTGCTAAAGTTTTGTGCTCTACAGCTAAATTTATTTTGGCTAAATCTTGGTATACAATTCTTCCTGCACCTAGATTCATGTGTCCAACCTCACTATTTCCCATTTGTCCTTCTGGAAGACCAACATTTAACCCGTCAGTTCTAAGTTGTGCACTTGGGTAATTTTTGTATAGACTGTTTATAAAAGGAACATTTGCATTGTCTATTGCAGATACTTTAGGGTCAGGAGATTTTCCCCAACCATCTAAAATCATAAGGATAACTTTTTTGTTCATTGCATTTTTGTTTTCTACAAATATAAGGCATTTCTAAAGTTTGAAAACTGAGCTATGTTACATTTATGTTTAATAAAATGAACTATAAAAAAAAATATTGATTTAATTGAAGAAGCCTTTATTTTTTAAAATTAATTCACGCTAAGCTCTTTTTTGGACTTTGTTTTTGACAGCATTATAGTCAATAAAGTATTTTGATGCTGGTAGAAAAGGCTTGTTTTAAAGCATCATTGTTTAATAATCTGAAAATTATGCTCGAAATCTTCTCAATAACTTCTTCAAAATTAGTGGAATTATATGTTTTGAATTCAAATCTTTCATTTTTTTTTAAAGAAAATGGATGAAATGTTGCCTTTTTGAGTGTAAGATAAAATCTTACAGAAATACGGTTTAATGTTAAAATTTAAACAAAAAACACCTGAAAATCAGGCTTGTATTTTGCGCGGTATGATTTTTTTATATTTTTGCGATACCCAAATTTTTGTTTAACCTAAAGAAATTCAATGATTTACAAAATTTATCCGTTATTTGTGTTTTTGCTATTGTCTTTTGGAAAAGATTCAAAAAGCACACCAGACCTTAAAAAAAATGCCACTGTAAAAGCGATTGCCAAAGTCGAAAAAGTCACAGTAGATTCTAAAATCGAGAGCGTTTATAATTCATTAAATTCTAACAACTTTAAAATGCCTGAACTTAAAACTTTCTCGGAAGCTTTAAAAGGATTTTATTTGTTGAAAGAAAGAGGAGTAATTAAGAAAGATATCTTAACACTGATCGATTTCAGTTTGTCATCAAACACAAAACGTTTGTGGGTGATTGATTTAGCTAGCAATACCATTTTGTTTAATTCGCTTGTTGCTCACGGAAGAAATACGGGAGAAGAATTTGCTTCAACATTTTCAAATCTTAATTCGTCATTTAAAAGCAGTTTAGGGTTTTATGCAACTGGTGAAATTTACCAAGGAAAACATGGTGCCTCTTTGCGTTTAGATGGTTTAGAAGATGGTGTTAATGACAATGCTCGCGAGAGAGGCGTTGTAATGCACGGTGCAGATTATGTGTCTGAATCTTTTATTAGAAACCATAAAAGATTAGGTAGAAGCCAAGGCTGTCCAGCGGTTCCAGTTGAATTGACAAACGAAATTATTCAATTAATAAAAGACAAATCGTGTTTATATATCTATCATCCATCGAGAAGTTTCGCGATGGAGGAGAGGCTAATTTCTTAATTGCGCATATAAATCCGAATCTAAATCATAAATATCAGCTCTAAAAAGGAGCTGATTTTTTTTGCTCCATGCTGTCCAATACCATTGGTAAAGAGCGTATTTTTTAGTGATTTTGAAGCTCATGGTTTTTTTGCTGGCAATAATGGTGTCAATTCTGTCTTGAGGCCAGTTTCCGTCAACATCTAAAATGTGTTGTGCAAGTTCTATCGGATTTTCAACGCGTACGCATCCAGAACTCATAGAGCGGTTGTTTCGTCCAAAAATATTACGATGATTCGTGTCGTGCAGATAAACGCTATGGTGATTTGGAAATAAAATTTTCATCAATCCTAATGAATTATCATAGCCAGGACTTTGTACATAACGATAATTGTTTGGCTTGTTTTCATTCCATGACATCGGATTTACTACATTTCCAGAAGTATCATAAATCGTAATATTTTTATTAGCGAGATAATTTCTGTTTCTTTTCATTGCTGGAACTACATCTTCTTTCAAGATTGTCGGAGGAACAGTCCAAGTCGGATTAAAAACAACAGTTTTCAAGAAAGAAGTAATTATAGGTGTTCTTCTTTTACTGGTTCCAACAACAACATTTCTAACTAAAGTTGTGTCTTGATTTTCGACAACATTCAGGCTATAATCAGGAATGTTAATTATGAAATAGTTTTCAGCCAATTCTGACGGATACCATCTCCAACGCTCCAAATTAGCAATTATCTGTTTTTTTCTGCTTTCTTTTGAATAGTTTAAGGCACGAATGGTTCCTACTCCAATAACTCCATCCGAAGCCAAACCGTGTCTTTCCTGAAATCTTTTAACGGCTTCAAAAGTTTTCTGATTGTAAATCTGTGTCAGACTATCTTTTCCAGACATATCATTCCAATACAAAAGTCTTTTTTTAATATTTATTAAAGCAGGATTAGTATCATTTAAAACAATTTTATCAACAGACTCAATAGTTTTTACATTATCATCTGGAAAAGTATTGATGATTTCCAATGCTTTTAATAGCTCTTTATATGTTTGTGTTTTAGGCTGAATATTTTCAACAATGCTATCTAATTTGTTTTTGTTGAAACCTTTAATTAAAATAGAATTTACGTCAAATTCCTTCTCGTCCAAATCCCAATTAGTATAAAGTTTTTTAGGATCTAGTTTTCCTTTATATATATGATTAAGATATTTTTCGAAATTAAAAGTCAGCAAAATATCATACGTAGCTAAATCTTTATCATTTAGCGAAGTGATTTTACTTTCGAATTTTTTCAGCTGAGATATTTTGTAATCTTCTGGTTCTAAACCTAATTCTTCTGATTTTTCTAATTGAGCCAAAACAAAAGTCCTTTTTTGAAGATTCCCCCATACAGTTTGATTTTCAGATGCAATGTAAAATTGCTTTAAGGTTTCGTTTTTAAAAGTTCCTATTAATGCGGTGTCTATTAAGACAGTTCTCTCATCAGTAAGTATAATTGCCGGCGCCTTTTTTTTGATAATAGGAGCGGGTTCTGGGCTTTCTTTTTTGCAGCCCACTAAAAGGCAGATTACTACTAAAGAGTAAAATATTTTCATTTTATAATTTTTTAAACATCAAATAATGTTCGCCAACATCTTTTATGTCAAATGCTTCGCCTAGTGGTTGATAGTGCATTTTTTGATAAAATCCGACAGCGGCAGTTCTGGCATTGAACCAAATTAATTCTACTTGGCTTTCGGTGCAATAAGCTTCACAATGTCTTACCAAAGCCTCTCCGAATCCTTTTTTCTGATGCGTTTCTAAAACAGCCATCCCTCGAATTTGAGCTTGATTTTGAGCGGCAAATATAGGATTGATTTTTTCAAATAACGAAATAATTCCTGTTAAATTTTTATCTTCAAATAGACCAAAATGATGTGTTGATTCTAAATCATCGCCTTCAAAGACGCAACTTTCTATGGGGTTTCCTTTTCTTAAAACAGGTTGACGAACGGTATAAGTTTCATTTGATGGAATTTCTCTGATTGTAATCATGATTTTTTGAAAAAAATATTGAATTTATAACTTTTTAATTTTAAATAAGTTATAAAAAAATGTTGATTTTTATTGATTTTTTTTGCTCAAAAGCTTGTTTTGAACTGAACTTTCTTTCTATATTTGCACAACCAATGCGAAAGTAGCTCAGTTGGTAGAGCTCCAGCCTTCCAAGCTGGTTGTCGCGAGTTCGAGCCTCGTCTTTCGCTCTAAAAGTAAACACGTTTTACTTATGTGAAAATAAATTTTTTGATTTTTATTTTGTTTTAAAAATTAAATTTTTTAAGTTTGCACCCGATTAATGCGAAAGTAGCTCAGTTGGTAGAGCTCCAGCCTTCCAAGCTGGTTGTCGCGAGTTCGAGCCTCGTCTTTCGCTCTTCAAAAGCCTCAAACATTGTTTGAGGCTTTTTTGTTTTCTATTCTTTTTAAAACCATATAAGTGATTTAAGTTGAGGTAAGTTTTTGAGCTTAGGTTTTAATAAACTTATATGACTTATATGGTTTTAAAATTATTTCAGATTGCTTAAGTCGCTTTCTGGTTCTAATTCTTGCGCTTCTTGGTTTTGTTTGAACAAACGGGCAGACAAATCTCCTTTTAAAGTGATTTTTTCACCTTTTACTTCTAGCCAGCTTCCTTCTCTTAAACCTAAAACAGGAATCGAATTAAATGCATGAAATTCTTTAATTCTTGTTTCGCGAGTCTCTCCCATGTGTTTAGATTGTAAATCGGCATTAAGATAATGTGGATTTAAGTTAAACGGAATTAATCCCAATGTCTGAAAACTTGGAGGGTAAATAATAGGCATATCATTAGTAGTCTGCATTGATAAGCCGCAGATATTGCTTCCTGCGCTGGAACCTAGGTAAGGAGTGCCACTTTTTACAGTTTCAGATAGTAGCTGCATGATGTTGTTTTTATAAAGTTGAGTAACTAATAAAAAAGTGTTTCCTCCGCCCGTGAAGATTCCTTCCGCATTTTTTACAGCGTCTTGTGGATTTTCAAATTCATGAATTCCTTTAACATTGATATTGATTGTATTAAAAGCTTCTGCTGCTTTTTTTGTGTACTCATCATGCGAAATACCGCCAGGACGCGCATAGGGAATAAATAAGATTGTTTTACAATTTTTAAAATGTGTTTTTAAAGTGGGTAAAATATATTCTAAATAGTTGCCTCCGTGTAAAGTAGAAGTGCTTGCAATGATAATGCTTTTCATGATTTTTAGACTCAAAATTTGTTTGTTAAAGATATTAAAATCTCTGTTTTTGTGTGAATTTTTAATGTTTTAATTAACAAATTTTTACCAAGTCATTAATATTAAATTTGGAACGACTTAGGATATTTTTACCGTTTTAAGAATATTTTTAAATTATTTTATTTTGTTTCAGAAAATTACTTGTTTTTTAATTATTGTAGTAGGGCAGGCTTGCTGGTCACAAAGTCAGGATCGCTCTATTTTTAACGGTAAAGTGGTTTCAAATACTTCAGATTTAGAAGGGATTCATGTAATTAATGCGCAAACAGAAGAAACTGTGACAACAAATGCTTTGGGGGCTTTTTCGATTTCTGCAAAACCAGATGATGTTCTGGTTTTTTCTTCGATAAGTTTTAAAGAAAAAAGAGTTTTACTGAAACAAGAGGATTTTTCAAATCTGAATTTTTCTGTCAATCTTAGTATGATTATGTATCAATTGCAAGAAGTTGTGGTTAAGCGATATGGTAATATTAATGCTGAAAATTTAGGTATAATTCCTTCTGGACAAAAGAAATATACTGCGGCAGAGCGTAAATTGCAGACCGCAACGGCATTAAATCCGACGGCAAATAGCGGGTCAACGGCCGAAGGTTCTCTTATGGCTGGAGGCTCTATTTCTGCAGATCCATTGCTGAATTTTTTTTCAGGTAGAACGGCTATGCTTAAGAAAGAAGTTGCGGTAGAGAAAAAGGAGTTTTTTATGAGGCTTTTAGAGAATATGTTTAGTTTGGAGCACTTTGTTGACCGATTAAAGATTCCAGCAGATTATGTCAAAGGGTTTGAATATTATGCTATCGAAAATGAGAAGTTTACGGTTATTTTAAATTCTAAAAATAAAACTTCGACGGAATTCCTTTTAGGGGAATTAGCTGTAAAATATAAAGAAATGATTGCTGGTGAGAATAAATAAAATCATATCGATAAATATTCTTCTGTTTTTTGTTCAATTTGCGTTTGGACAAAAAAATGATCTCAAACAATTGGTTGGAAAAGTGGTAGAACAATCTACTCCGATTGAAGGGGTTAATGTTGTAAATAATACAACTCAAGTGGCAACAGTTTCTGATTCTGAAGGTAATTTTTTACTGATGGCCAAAGAAGGTGATGTTTTGGTTTTTTCTGCAGTAAATCTAGAACCGCAAAAGCGCAGAATTACAGCAGGAGACTTATATCCGAATACATTAGTCGTAAAAATGGAAGTTAAAGAGGTTGAGCTGAAAGAGGTTGTTGTGAATGAAAATGCGAATATAACTGCCGAAAATTTAGGAATTATTCCATATGGACAAAAAAAATACACACCAGCAGAACGAAAGGTTTATACAGCAACTTCAACATCAGTAGATAAGCTTTTAAATGCAATTTCGGGACGAACTGCAATGCTGAAAAAAGAAGTGAAAGTAGAGAAAAAAGAAATGCTTTTTAGAAAGCTTGAGTATCTTTTTGAAGAGAATTATTATACAGATCGATTGAAAATTCCTGTAGATTATATAAAAGGATTTCAATTATTTTGTGTAGATGATGCCGATTTTGCTGTATCTTTGAATACTAAAAACAAAACAATGAGTATGTTTTTAATCACAGAACTAGCAAGAAAATATCTAACAATTCTCGAAAATGAAAAATAAATTAGGAGTACTCGTTGTCTGCTTATTTTGTCAATTTGTAGTAGGACAAAACGGTTTTAGGAAACCATTGCATGGTCAGGTTATCAATGATTTTTTGGCCATAGAAAGTGGTTATGTAATGAATATTAATGCTAATACTAGGACATTTATTGGTTCTGGTGGTTTGTTTGATATTGTTGCGCAGCCAAAAGATACTTTACTATTCTCTGGCTTGACATTTCAATCAAAAAAAGTCGTTTTAACAGAAAAAGATTGTGATGAGGTTCTTTTAAAAGTAAAGCTGGATTTGGTTAACAATCAGCTTAAAGAAGTTGTAGTTCACAAAGAATTAAAGGTAAAAGCGCTACAGGGCGGTTCTCAGAAGTATGTGGACATGCAGTTTGAAGACGACAATCAGTCTGTTGCAAAAAATAATGCCATGCTTTCTGATCAGACCATAAAATATGGAACCGATTTTGTTCGAATCTTTAAAGACGTCAAAAAGCTTTTAAGTAAAAAAGACGAAGTAAGAGAAGAAGAAATTACAGATATTGCTTTTGTAGAATATGCTAAAGATAATTTTACAAAAGATTTTTATTCTAAAACACTTAATCTTAAAGATGACGAAGTAGAACTTTTCTTGATGTATTGCTCAAACGATCCGCATTCTAAAGAAATGGTAGATCCAGATCAGAAGTTTCAGTTAATGGATTTTATGATTAATAAGAATAAAGAGTTTAAGAAAGCCGAGGCTAATCAAAAATGAAAAAAAAGTTAGTTTTCCCTTTGCTGGGAGTTTTATTTGTACTGTCTTCAGCATTTGCTTTTCATAAATTTTATGTTGGTGTTTTTCAGGTAAATTATGCGGCAGAAAAAAAAATGCTGCAAATTACATCCCGCATTTTTATTGATGATTTGAATAATGCAATGGAAAAAAAGTATCACAAAAAGACATTTGTTGGTACAAGCAAGGAAACTCCGGCAGATGTTGAATTATTAAAAAAATATCTTTCCGAACATTTTTTAATTAAAGTTAATGGGCAGTCAAAAGCGATAACTTTTTTATCTAAAGAAGTTGAAGCAGATGATGTTTTGGTTTGTTATTCCAGAATTAAGGATATTGATAAATTTAAAACGCTTGAGATTTCAAATACTATTTTAGTCGATTGGAATTCAGAGCAGCAAAACATTACACATATTTCAGCATTTGATACTAAAAGAAGTGTTCTTTTTACAGAATCTTCAAGGAAAGAATTGTTAAAATATTAATGTATTGATAAAATTAATGTTTTAATTACTATTTTCACAGCCTAAAGAAATTACCATTAAATTTTTATGAAAAAACTTTCATTATTATTACTTTATCCTGCAATATTAGTAGCGCAGGATAAAGCAACAACCACACCTGCTAAACAACAGGGAAAGTACGATATGAACAAGTTTAGCCAGATGTACGATTTGTTGGCAACTCCAAATATGTTTCGTACGGCTTCTGGAGCACCTGGGCCAGCTTACTACCAACAGCAAGCAGATTACAAAATTGATGTTGAATTAGATGATAAAAATTCAAAATTAAGCGGATCAGAAACTATTACCTATACAAATAACTCGCCAGATAGTTTGGAGTATTTATGGGTTCAGTTAGATCAAAATCAAGCAAGAGCAAATACGCAGACTTCATTAGCAGAAAGTGATAAGATTAGTCAAATTTTGCCACTTGATGGTTTTTCTTCTAAATATTTGAAAAAAGATTTAGAGCGTGGTTTTAATATTGAGCAAGTTAAAGATGCTAAAGGAAGCTCAATGTCTTATACGATCAACGAAACCATGATGCGTATTAATTTAACTTCGCCTTTAAAACCTGGAGAAAAAATTTCTTTCTCTATTAAATGGTGGTATAACATTAATAATTATAGAAAAGAAGGCGGTCGTTCAGGATACGAACTATTTGAGAAAGACGGTAATAAATTATATGTAATTGCGCAATTCTATCCAAGAATGGCAGTTTATAATGATGTTGAAGGGTGGCAGAATATGCAGTTCTGGGGAAGCGGAGAGTTTGCTCTTCCTTTCGGAAACTTTGACGTAAATATTACAGTGCCTGCAGATCACGTAATTGATGCAACAGGTGAATTAATGAACAGAAGCGAAGTGTTTACTGCCGAACAAGTAAAAAGATACGAGCAAGCACAAAAATCATTTGACAAACCTGTTGTTATTGTAACACAGGCAGAAGCAGAAGCGGCTGAAAAAGGTTTTTCTGAAAAGAAAAAAACTTGGAAATTCAGTGCTAAAAATGTTCGTGATTTCGGAATTGCTTCTTCAAGAAAATTCATTTACGATGCAATGGCTGTGAAAATTGGAAACAGAACTGTAATGGCAGAATCTGTCTATCCAAAAGAAGCAAATCCGCTTTGGGGAGAAACTTCTACAATGGTTGTAGCTCATACTTTAAAAAGCTATTCTTCTCATACTTTTGATTATCCTTATCCAAAAGCAGTTTCTGTTTCTGCAGAAGATCAAGGTATGGAATATCCAATGATTTGTTGGAACTATGGTCGTCCTGACGAAAATGGTGTAACAAGCAGAGAAGTTAAAAACGGAATGATTGGTGTTATTATTCACGAAGTGGGGCACACTTTCTTCCCAATGATTGTTAATTCAGATGAGCGCCAATGGACTTGGATGGATGAAGGTTTGAACTCATTTTTAGAATATTTGGCAGAACAGGAATTAGATTCAAATTTCCCTTCAAGAAGAGGGCCTGCAAAAAATATTGTTCCTTACATGAGTGGTGACCAAAAGTTTTTAGAGCCAATTATGTCGAATTCAGAAACAATTCACCAATTTGGAAATAATGCCTACGGAAAACCAGCTACAGGTCTTAATATTTTGAGAGAAGTAGTTATGGGAAGAGAATTATTCGATCATGCATTCAGAACGTATGCAAATAGATGGAAGTTTAAACACCCAACTCCAGAAGATTTCTTTAGAACAATGGAAGATGCTTCTGCAGTAGATTTGGATTGGTTCTGGAGAGGTTGGTTCTACTCAACAGATTTCGTAGATATCGGAATTAAAGATGTAAAACAATATTATGTTTCTGATACTCCAACTGCAGACATTAAAGATGTAAAAGTTAGAAAAGGACGTTTTGGATTCGAAAAAGGGCCTTTTGTTTATTTAGTGTCTGGAGATAATGCAGAAGTAAGCGATTCTAAGAAAAAAGCTTTAAAAGTAGAAGATTTTAAACCTTTGGCAGATTATGTAGATCAGACTTTTACAGCTGAAGAAAAAGCTAGTATTAAATCTCCGAAATATTTCTATGAAGTAGAATTCAATAAACCTGGCGGAATGATTATGCCAATTTTAGTTGAGATTACTTATGAAGATGGCTCTAAAGACAATTACAAATACCCAGCTCAAATCTGGAGAAAAAGTAATGATACAGCGAGAAAAGTTTATGCTACAACAAAAGCAATTAAGAGTATTCAAATTGATCCTCAATTGATGACGGCAGATATTGATGTAACCAATAACTCTTGGCCAAAAGTGGAAACAAAGTCAAAATTTGACTAAGAAAATAAAAAATGAATAAAAAGTTCATCAGGTTTGTAAAAGCTTGATGAACTTTTTTCTTTTAATTAAATGCATTTTCAAGGACTTTTTAAGTTAATTTTAAAACTCTAAGCTGCAAAATTTAATATCTTTGCGACTACAAAATTAAAAGTTATGTTTGGTATAGGAGGAGGAGAATTAGTTTTTATATTGTTTATAGTGCTTATGCTTTTTGGTTCTGATAAAGTGCCAGAAATTGCACGTACGATGGGAAAAGCTATGGCTCAATTAAAAAATGCAACTAATGATATTAAAAGTGAAATTCAGAAAGGAGCAGAAGCAAATGGTCTTGATGCAAAATCTCTAACTGATATTACGGGCAATATCAATGCAGAAATTAATAACGCAAAATCGAATTTACTTGGAGATACAGGGAATCTTTTAGGAGATACTGCAACTGAAATCGAAAAAGTAAAAGAAGATATTGACACGCTTTCTGGACCTATTAAACGCCAAATGTAATGCTTGAAAAAATACAGGAATTAGATAAGGATCTTTTAATCTTTCTTAACGGATTAGGTTCTGAAACATACGATAGATTATGGCTTATTATTACCAATCAATTGTATTGGACGCCATTTTTCTTATTTCTATTCTATCTTATTTATAAAAAAATAGGAGGAAAACAAACTCTGTATTTATTGCTTTTTATTGCAATTCTTATTGCTTTTACAGATCAGACCTGTAATTTATTCAAACACACTTTTCAGCGTTTGCGCCCATGTAACGATCCAGAAATAAATTCAATAATTAGAGTAGTTCAGGTTAGAAAGTCATATAGCTTTTTCTCTGGGCATGCTGCCAATACTATGGCAGTTGCAACTTTCTTATTTCTTATTTTAAAGCGCTATTTCAAATATTTCGGGTTTATATTTCTATGGCCTTTAATTTTTGCTTACAGCCGAATTTATTTAGGATTGCATTTTCCGGGTGATATTCTTACGGGCTATTTCTTTGGGGCACTTTTTGGATTTTTACTTTATTTAGTTTATAGAAAGCTAAAACCACAGTATTTTCCGGGATAGAGTTTTTTTAAGGTGATAAGGTTCTGAGATACTAAGATACTAAGGTTTATATATTAATTGCCTCCAGCTTTAGCTGGAGGTTTTTTTATGGACAAATGAAAGGCTTTAGTCAAATTAAGATTATTTAATTTGGCTAAAGCCTTAGATGTTAAATTATGTTCCTCCAGCTTTAGCTGGAGGAAATTCATTAATATATTTCTCAGTTTAAAAAACTTAGTGGCTTAGTATCTCAGAACCTTAGCATCTTAAAAAAATTACAATACCCTAGAAACCGTCAATCCATCGCGAATTGGTAATAAAACCGTCTCTACTCTCGGATCATCTTTTAAAAGCTGATTGTATTCTAAAAGTACTTTGGTGCTAACATCATTTGGATGAACAGGTTCCAGGATTTTTCCGCTCCATAGAACATTATCCGATAAAATGATTCCGCCCTTATTCATTTTAGGTACAATCATTTCCCAGTAATTCAAATAGTTTTCCTTATCAGCATCAATAAAAACCAAATCAAATTTTAAGTCTAAATCTGGAATAATGTTTACTGCTTCACCTAAATGCTGAAAAATTTGTGCTCCCCAAGGTGACGCATCAAAATATTTTCGCTGAAAATCGATCAATTCTTCTTTGATGTCAATAGTATGTAGTTGCCCGTTTTCTTGCATTCCTTCGCATAAGCATAAAGCTGCGTAACCTGTATACGTTCCAATTTCTAGAATATTAACTGGACGAATCAATTTTGAAAGCATGCTTAAAACACGGCCTTGAAAATGACCGCTGAGCATTCTTGGTAAAAGTATTTTTTGATACGTTTCTTTATTAAGTTTTGCTAACAATTCTGGTTCGTTTTCAGAATGCTGTTCGATGTAATCTTCTAGTTCTTGAGATATAAAATGCATGTTGAAGTATCTTGTAATTTGAAAACAAAAATACAAAAATATCTGCTTGCGATTAGGCATAAAAAAAACCATTCGTTTTGCGAATGGTTTCTGTTAGGATTTAGATGAAGTTTATTTTTTCAAAGCCGCATCTACATCTTTTGCTGTTTTTACAGTTCCGTCTTTTGCAGCTTTTGCAGCATTTTCTACTTTTTCAGCTCCTTTTTTAGTAGCGTCTTTTACATCCGTTGCTGTTTTTTTTGCAGCATTTTCAACATCATTAGCGGCTTTTTTGGTAGCGTCTTTTACATCATTTGCAGCATTTTCTGTAGCATCTTTAGCTTTTGTAGCGGCACTTTCTGCTTTACTTACAGCACTGTCTTTTACTTCTTCAATATCTGTTGTTAGAGAATCAACTTTGTTGCCTAGTGTTAGTTCATCTTCTGCAGGTTTGTTTTCTTTTTTATCGCATGACTGAACAGCAAATGCTAATAAGGCAATAATAGCTAAACTTAAAATTTGTTTTTTCATAATTACATTTTTTTAGGTTGATGAAACTTAAAGGTTAAATGGCTGAAAATAAAATTACAAATTTTAAAATGATTGAGCTCTTTGTAAGATTATTTTTCTTTTAAGAGCTAGACAATTCTTGTGCCAAAATTTTGAAATTATGCTGTTGGGCATTAATTTTTTTTAGATGAAAAAAAAATTAGTTTTTATACAAACTGAAATTAATTACAATATCATCTTTTACTTTGATCAATCCGGCCATTTTTACTGGCGGTTCCATTTCAATATCAGAGAATTTTAAACTAAGTGTTCCTTGAATTTTGTCATCAGTATTGTATAATATGAAATCTTTGTATTTAAGAGTTTTATCGGTTATGAAAAAGTTTAGTCTGCATTTGTAATTTTTCCCCATTGGTTTTATGTCGCTGATAGAGACAGTACTATTTGGGAATTGTTTGACTTTTACCGTTCCTTGCAAATCTTTCGTCATTATCTTATTGCCACAATCAAAGTTTGACATTTTAATGTCGGTATTAAAAGTGTTTTTTTTAACGGAGTTTACATAAACAGTATCCTTTGTAGCAAAGGTATTAGAGCAATTATATTTGCCAACTGTAGATATTCCTGTGATTTCTATTTTAATTTTATTAATTACCACAGTGTTATCTTCTGCGAAAAAAGTGGGTTTAGCACTTCCTAGAAAAAAGAACATTGCTAAACCCATTATTAATATTTGAAATCTCGTTTTCATTTTTTTTATATTAGAACGCAATTGTTGCTTCGAATACTATACCTTCAAACTTACCACCATAAAAGTTGTTTAGATTTCCTGTAGCAGGATCTCCTGTAAATTGTGAGTAATCTTTATATTTTTGATTAACGTAGTTTAGTTTAGCTAAAATGTTTTTAGTCATAAACCAACCAGCACTAGCTTCAAATTTATCTACGGTCACCTTTTTAGCATCGGCATTAGATAATTTTCCAGATACTGTATTGTATTTCCCTCCGATATAGAATTGTTCAGTTCCTCCAAATCTGTAAATAAGTTCTGAAGCATATTGATTAGCAGTACGTTTATCGTCAGTACCAGCTTTATCTCCTCCTGAAGCTAATTCGATTGTTCCAAAGAATTCAAGTCCTTTATATTTTACAAAAGGGTTAATCATGTATGTAGTTGCCCAATTTTTGAAATTAGGATTGAACGTTGCCTCTGGAGTAGATGTTTTGCTGAAACTAGTAGGAACATCAGTAGTAGTTGTAGAAATAACAGTACCACTAGCATCGGTCTTAGTAATAGTATTTTTATAAGGATTATTATTCAATATGCCCCAATAACCAAATCCTGATCTATTTGCAGAATATATGTTTGCGTTACCAAGATTAGCATTATGGTAATAAGAACCTGTTAATCTTACTCTTAAATCTTCATTAAGCTGTTTATCATAACCAAGTTTCGCTAAGATTGAAGGGCTATGTGTTGTATTAGCATTAGGTCCAGTAGGGTAAAAAACTTCTTCATTACTTTGATTTAAGTTACCATTTGTAACACCTAACATGCTTACCAATCCATTTCTGTTGTAGTAAACTTCCATACCCATTTCTGTCGTGAAAGAATACATAATGTTGTTTCCAACAAATGCATTTCTGATTGTATTACCATTATCAGAACCTCTGAAGTGGGCATCACCAAAATTGTTCTCCATTTGTCCAATTTTAATGGTAGCATATTTCATTACATCAGCCAAGAAGTCTTTTTTAATGAAGTCTAACTTGTCAATTTGTAAGTATCCACCTTTTACATAAGAATCATTGTGATGTCTTGAAGCTAAATAAACATCTAAATTTACTCTTACTCCATCAAACAATTGAGCACCAATATACATATCAGCAGCAGGAAGAGTAAAATTGTTCTCAGTATTCATTAAACGATATCCTGAAATTGTTCTGGTGGTAGTTCCAGTAGCAGTAGTAGTTGTAGTCGTAATATTAGCAGGTTGGTTGTTGAATGAATTTGTTGCTTGAAAATCCATGTTGAAAGCACCACCAAGATCAATACTAAGGCCTTTAAATTCTCTAGTATCTTTTTGTACGTCGAAAACGTTGATACCGTCTTTTCCTCTAGAGATTTGATTTTGCATGTTTCCAAAACTGACTTGTGCCTGAACAGCAAATGTGCTGATTAATGTGACGAATAGAATATAAATTTTCTTCATGGCGTTTATAAATTAAAGTTTAAATTGAATTTTATAGTAAGGTCTTGACCTGTTTTTATTGTTCCAAGCATTGCTGTTGGAGACTTCATTCCGAAATCTGTAAAGGTGATTTTGTTGCTTCCCTGAAGATTTAATCCATCTTTTGTAACAGTTGTTTTTACAGAAGTTTTGTAAACTTTGCTAACTCCTGCGATGGTGTAAGTTCCAGTTAATTCCCAAGTTGTTTCATTTACTTTTTCAGCAGATTTAAGAACATATTTAATGTTTTTGTTTTTGTCTGTTTTTAAAGTTTCGTAAGCCACCTTATCCATGCTTTTTTTCTCACTTTTAACGCTTTCTGCTAAAAGAGTTACGTTCAAAGTTTCGATATCAGCTAATTTTCCGTTAGCAATGTTTAAAGTTGCCGTTCCAGTTCCAGAAGCCGATTTCATTTCCCAATCATGAAGGGTAGAAGTGCCAGCAACAGAAAAAGTTGATTTACTATCTAAAGTGTATGATTTTTGCGCTGTTGCTAATGAGGTGATTCCTAAAAATGCTGTTATAGCGACGAAAAGTTTTAATGTATTTGTTTTCATTTTGTCATGTTTATATTGTGAAAAAATAAGTTAATAGTCGGCCAGTTTCTATTTAGTACTAAGAATGTTGTTTTAACTTGTATCAAAGATCTTTCTATAAATCAGCTTTGGATATGATAAAAATCATTGTTAAAATTTTATTAAATAGGTATTTAATAACTACAACGTTTTCTTTTTTAAGAGAATCGATTACTAAAGCAAAAAATGGGTTTTGATTTTATTAAATTGATATTTTTTAACATTTACTTTGAATTAGTAAAAAGTTAAAAAAGAAGCATTCTTTAACATTAGCAATAAGATTTAGCTCAGAATAATATTGAAGATTACAGTCAGATCTTTTCCTGCTTTTACAACTCCAAGAGCCGCTTTCGGAGGTGTCATTTCAAAATCGCCAAAAGTTATCTGATTAGAACCTTGTAGAATGAAACTTCCTTTACTCACGGTTACTTTTACCTGAGTTTTATATTCTTTGCTTACGCCGGCAATAGTATAAACTCCTGTTAGGTTCCAAGTTGTATCATCAATTTTTTCGGCAGATTTTAAAACATATTCAATGTTTTTGTGTGTTTCAGTATCCATGGCTTCGTAAGCAACTTTGTCCATGCTCGCTTTGTAGCTTTTTAAACTTTCTGCCAATAAAGAAACAGTTAGACTGTTTATACCAGCAAGTTTAGAATCTTTAATTATTAAGCTGGCACTTCCTGTTCCTTCGGTAGATTTCATTACCCAATCGTGTACTGTAGATGTTCCTGCTACTTCAAAAGTGGAATTTGCATTTACAGTATATATTCTTTGTGCATTTGAATGCAATGAAAATGTTGTAAAAATTACTGTCAGTAAAATGGATTGAATTGTTTTCATGTTGATAAAGTATAGGTTAATCATTTAAACAAGGAAGTCTTAAAAATTCAGTTAGTGGTTCATGAATAAAAAGCTATCCTTATTTCTTAGACCAAAATTATCGCGCGCGAGAAGAAGACGAAATGATAAAAATCATGGCAAAATCTTTATTAAAATGGTATAGTAAAGACAGGGAAGCCTTATTGTAGTTGGGATTATACGTTCTGTAAATAAAATAAAATTGTAAATAATTGTTTTTTAGTTTGTTGTGTTTTTATGTTGGAATTTCAGATTCATTTTTCAGATTTATTTTTTTGAAAGAAATCAAGAAAAAAAGACAAGAAAAAAGAAGGAAAAGAATATAACTATTAGAAAATACTAGAAATAAAACTGGTTTTGAAGCTGTTTTTTTGAGGTTTAATCAAGAATGAATGCAAAAACCAAAAAAAAATGACAAAAGTGATTAACTTTGCAGCATGCAAATGGAGAAAAAAGACATACGAGCCTTATCAAAAGAACAGCTTCGCGATTTTTTTGTTGAAAATGGAGATAAAGCTTTTCGTGGAAATCAGGTTTATGAATGGTTGTGGAGCAAAGGTGCACACAGTTTTGAAGACATGACAAATGTAGCCAAAGCTACAAGGTCTATGCTTGAGAACAATTTTGTAATCAATCATATTAAGGTTGATACGATGCAGAAAAGCAGTGATGGAACTGTAAAAAATGCTGTGCGACTTCATGATGGACTTGTCGTTGAATCTGTTTTAATCCCGACTGAAACTAGAACAACTGCCTGTGTATCTAGTCAGGTTGGCTGTAGTTTAGACTGTAATTTCTGCGCAACGGCAAGATTAAAAAGAATGCGTAATCTTGAACCTGGAGAAATTTACGATCAGGTTCTGGCTATAGATAAAGAAAGCCGTCTGTATTACAATCATCCGCTTTCAAATATCGTTTTCATGGGAATGGGAGAACCTTTAATGAACTACAACAATGTCATTAAAGCAATTGACATGATTACTTCAGAAGAGGGATTAGGAATGTCTCCAAAACGAATTATGGTTTCGACATCAGGAATTCCGAAAATGATCAAAAAAATGGCAGATGACGATGTGAAGTTTAAATTGGCAGTTTCTTTACACTCGGCGATAGATGAGACACGTGCACGCATTATGCCTTTCAGTAAAAACTTTCCTTTAAAAGATCTACGAGAAGCATTAGAATATTGGTACAGAAAAACAAAAAGTAAAATATCTTACGAGTATGTAGTTTGGAAAGGAATTAATGATGATAAAGCTTCAGTTGATGCTTTGGTTAAATTCTGTAAATATGTGCCTTGTAAAGTCAATTTGATTGAATATAATCCGATTGATGATGGCGAATTCCAACAAGCTTCTGAAGAATCAATTATGGCTTACATAAAAGCTTTAGAAAACATAGGGGTAGTTGTAAAAGTGAGAAGAAGCCGAGGAAAAGACATCGACGCTGCTTGTGGACAATTAGCGAATAAAGAAGCAGAATAATATTTGCTAAAAAATATTCCGCTAGGAATAATCTCGTTGCTAGAAAAAAAATATTCATAATGATAATTATGTCCCATAGGGACATTTGATCGGTTTTATATGATAAAAAAAAAAGCATTAAAAACGAGAAATAATTCTTGTTTTTAATGCTTTTTTCTTGGGCAAAAAGGATACTTATTTTTTCAAATCAACTTCTTCAGTAACACCATCTTTTGTTACTTTGGCAAGAGTATCGCATTCTCCGTTTCCATAATCTATAGTTGCCGAAGCCCCATTTTTAGTAATAGAAACAATTCCTTTTACTGCAAAAGATTTTCTGCAAGAAGCATTAAACTCTAAAGGAGTTGTGATTTCTGCCGAAAAAGTATCGCCGTTAGGGAAAGTGGTAGAGCCGCTTCCAGTAACAACAAATACATTATCATCCCAATCAAACCATGTATCATAGCCAGAAGTCATTTCCTTTATCAGAGTTCCTTTTCTAGCATAAACCTTTCCATCATCAAAAGTAATCGTTAAATCTATTGCCGCTGTCGACACTGGGTGCGGCGTCACCAATAAATTGGTTTCTTTAATTGTTCTAACAATACTTTTATTTCCCTGAATTTTTTTACCATTATGATAAAATCCTTCAAAAGTGTAACTGATCGTTTGTGTAGAAGAAGTAAAATCATTCGAAAAAGAAACGACCATTTTTCCTTTTACTGTATTACCGTTATTCAAAGTACATCCTTCAGCGCCAAAATCTACTGTTTTTGTCCAAGTATTATTGGTTAAAACAGTAGTAATTGTGGCACAACTTGGAAGATAATTTTTTATAGGACCGCCTGGTTTTGAATTTACATTGAGCTGAGAGCTAAATTGATCTTCGGCAATATTAGTAACGTCCTCTATAGAGGCATCGATTTTTGAATTAGCTATAATTTCGTCATTTGTAATCGTAGCTGATGAACCGTCATTTGTTTTTTCATCAGAATTACAGCTAATGAAAAAAGACAATGTAATTATACATGTTCCAATTAATAAAAATTTTGTTTTCATAAATAAATAGTTTTGGGTTTTCTTTTAAGTTAATGAATTCAAATCAGTATTAGTTAGAGCTATTTTTGGTGTTTTTTTTCAGGTTAAAACATAAATTATTTAAATCCTAACCTAAAATAAACAACGTATTTTTATTTAAAATAGTATATTTGGAGTCTAAATGAATATTACGTCTCAAATAAAGCAGCCTATTTTTAACGAGATGGAACTTTTCGAAAAAAAGTTCCATGAATCGATGACTTCAAAGGTTGCGTTATTAAACAGAATCACTTATTATATCGTAAACCGTAAAGGAAAACAAATGCGTCCGATGTTTGTTTTTTTGACTGCAAAAATGGTTTCAGGCGGTACAGTAAACGAAAGAACGTATCGTGGAGCTTCTGTAATTGAGCTTATTCACACCGCAACTTTAGTACACGACGACGTTGTTGATGACAGTAATCGCCGTCGCGGATTTTTCTCAATCAATGCGCTTTGGAAAAATAAAATTGCTGTTTTGGTCGGAGATTATTTATTGTCTAAAGGCCTACTGCTTTCTATCGATAATGGTGATTTTGATTTGTTAAGAATCATTTCTGTAGCCGTTCGTGAAATGAGCGAAGGAGAATTGCTTCAAATCGAAAAAGCACGTCGACTTGATATTACTGAAGATGTTTATTACGAAATCATCAGAAAGAAAACTGCAACGCTTATTGCCGCTTGTTGTGCGCTTGGCGCGAAAGCCGTAATAGAAGATGATATTCAGGTAGAAAACATGCGTAAGTTCGGCGAGTTAATCGGAATGGCATTTCAAATCAAAGACGATTTATTTGATTACAGCGAAGAGGCGATCGGAAAACCAACTGGAATAGATATTAAGGAGCAAAAAATGACTTTGCCTTTAATTCACGTTTTAAATACATGTACTCAACAAGAAAAAAAGTGGCTGATAAACTCCATCAAAAACCATAACAAAGACAAAAAACGCGTAAAAGAAGTGATTGCATTTGTGAAAAATAACAATGGTTTGGCTTACGCCGAAAACAAAATGGTGCAATTCCAGCAGGAAGCACTTGCATTACTTCAAAACTTCCAAGATTCTGAGTATAAAGATGCGCTGACTTTGATGGTTAATTATGTTATTGAGAGAAAGAAATGATTTTTTAGTTAGAAAATTGACTTTAAGATATAAGCAAAAACCTCTTTTAAAATTTTTAAAAGAGGTTTTTGTTTATAATGAGGTAAATTTTATTCTGCTGTTTCAATTTCTGTTTCGGCTTCCGGTTTTTTCTTAAATTCATTGATAACACCAAATAATGCCATCAAGCTAAATATTCCCCAGCCAATTGCCCAATATAAGCTACTATTAGAAGAGTTTTTTTCTTTTTCCTTAGCTAATTCTGATTTTGGATTTGCAAGGTTAAAATTCGGATCACTTTTAAGATAGTAAACAGTCAATTTATTTGATTTTGGAAGATCAACATCAAAGGTATGTTCTCCTTCATAAGTGTTTCCATCCAAATCAAAATGATACCTAAATTTATAAGTCTTCATTGGTATGCCGGCAATTTTAATCGTAGTTTCTTTATATTCATCATATAATTCCGCTTGGATTGTTGAATTGTCGAAAAGCATTTTTTCATAATTGGAGATTGCTTTGTTGTCTCCGCCTTTAATATATTCGGTTGAGCAGTTTTTACAGCAAAAAACGGCGACAAAAAGAACGAGAATTGAGGAGAACTTGTCTTTCATTTAATTAGGTTTAGGTTTGTTTTTGGTAAATTTTTCGGGAGTAAATATAATAATTTTAATACGTAAATGAGTATTAATTAAAAAAACTTGTTTTAGTAACGTTTAAGGAAATTCTCAAGGTATTTAAGAATGCTTAAATATTAGTATTCTTATGCGAGAAGTTTACTTAAGTTTACATTAAGAGAACCAATAACCCAATCTAGTTTTTGGAATTATTTTTTTTGAAAATTTTTCATACTTCATGCAACCATTTCAAATCGACAATCGTCTATGCTAATAGAAGTCTATTTCTAAAACCAAAACCAAAAGCTTATTAATGAAAATTATTTCGTTACATCAAGAAGAAACCAAAATCATAAAGCTGGCTGCCGAAAACAATCGTCAGGCGCAGCAACAGATTTACGGTAAATATTCTTCTAAAATGCTAAGTGTATGCCGTCAATATATAAAAGACATTCAGTTGGCAGAAGATGTAATGATAACAGCTTTCATGAAAGTGTTTACGAATCTAAAAAACTTTGAGCATAAAGGGAGTTTTGAAGGCTGGATTCGCCGAATTATGGTAAACGAATGCATTTCGTATTTAAGAGTTCAGAAAAAAGTAAAATTTGCCGAAGATGAATTTTTTGTTGAAGAAAGTTTTAATGAAATCGACAGTCAATTTACAGTGGAACAGATTCAGTTTTTAATTGATGCTCTACCCGATGGATATAAAATGGTTTTCAATTTATATGCAATTGAAGGTTACAAACACAATGAAATTGCCAAGATGTTAGGGATTAATGAAGGAACATCGAAATCGCAATTATCGCACGCTAGAAAAATGCTCCAAACACAAATTACTATTTTAAAAAAACAAGATAATGGAACCGAATAATTTTGAAAAGGATTTCCGTGAAAAGCTAAACGATCGCAAAATTGATCCAAGCGACAAAGCCTGGGATCGATTGAATGCAATGTTGAGTGTAGCAGAAGAAAAGAAACCTAAGAAAAGCAGAAAATGGCTTTATATCGCAGCAAGTATTGTAGGTTTTTTATTGGTTGGTACAATTTATTTTAATCGTTCTGAAACTGTAGAAATAAAAAAGGATACACCAATAGTCTTAGAACAAAAAACAAATAGAGATACTGTAAATGCGGTAGGAATAAATAAAAATGATGTTGTAAGTGTCAGTAATCATCATCAGAAGCGAATAATGAAAAATACGCCAGCTCCTGTTGGCATTCATAATCAAAACAAGAATTCAGAACAACTTGAGAATAATGTAGCGCTTTCGGTTAAAAATGATTTAAAAGAAGATACTGCAATAGTTAATTCTTTTGAAAGTAAAAATCACCAATCTGAAAATAAAAGCAAATACATTTCAGCAGAAAAATTATTAGCGGAAGTTAATGGTAAAGTTGAAACAAACGCTACTGACGAAATAATTAAAAAAAACAGAAAAGCTGTTTCGGTAAATCCTAATGATTTGCTGTTAAATGCTGAAACAGAATTAAATCAATCTTATAGAGAGTCTGCATTAGATAAATTTAATAAAAATTTGAAAGTTGTAAAAAGTGCAATAGCAAATAGGAATTACAAAGAATAAAAAATCATCAATCATCAATCAAAAAACGAAAATCATGCAAAAAATTATATTAATTACAATGATGATAGTTGCTATGGCAACTAAATTATCGGCACAGGAAAGTGGCAGTTATAAAAAGGTTTTAGACTGGTCTTATTGGCAACATGATCCTGTAAAATATGAAATGAATTTTGAAAAAAATCCTGAATCTTCTGATCAAAATATCTTTACCATAAAATCAGTTCAAAGTAAAATAAAAGGTTTTGGCAGTCTTGGAAAATCCGCAAAACCTGAATTGTATAAGGATAAAACACTTAAAATGACTGCTTATGTAAAGACTGAAAATGTAAGTTCATGGGCTGGACTTTGGATGCGTGTCGATTATTATTCTGCTCGTGTACTTGCTTTTGATAACATGCAGAACAGACCTATAAAAGGCTCAACTAATTGGACAAAATACGAAGTTGTTTTATTTGTGCCAAAGGATGCAACATCAATTGTTTATGGCGTTTTGTTAGATGGGCCAGGGCAAATTTGGTTTAAAGATGTAAAACTCGAAGTGGTTGATGATAGTGTTCCGGAAACTGGGTCAGCTAAAGGACGAGAGCATAAGGATATTCCATTTGAAGTAAGAGCAAAAGCCATTGCCGATCAAATTAAAAAAATAACAGAGGATGAGAAAAATGCTTTAAAAGTCGAAGTAGATTCATTAGATAATGAAGTTTCAAAAGGAACAATTTCTAAAGAAAAAGCAGAAGAGCTTAAATTAAATAAAGCTAAAGTTCGTGCTGCTAATATTGAAACAAATGTCGCTATTGAAGAAAATAAATTAAGTCAATTGGTTCAAGATAGAGTTGATGGCAAAATTGAGACAGAAAATGGAAATAAAGGCAAAGGGACAAAGTTTGTAATTGGCGATTGCGATGATTGTGATAAAGAGGATAAAACAATCATTAATCTTACTTCTATGAAAGTGTATCACGGACAAAAAGATGTTGATAAACGTCAGTCAAAAAGAACTACTACTCAATTTGTTTTTGCTTTTGGAGCAAATAATTTAGTGACAGATGGCCAAGTTGCCCATTCAGATTTTAAATACTTGCAGTCTCACTTTTATGAATGGGGAATAACCGGGAATACTAGAATTTTAAAAGAAGATAATTTGCTGCATTTTAAATACGGAATGTCTCTGATGTATAATAATCTACGAGCGACAGATGATCGTTATTTTGAAAAAAATGGCGCACAAACCGATTTAGTAACAAGTCCAGTACATTTAGACGAATCTCGATTTAGAAATGTATATGTAATGGTACCATTGCATTTGGAGTTTGATTTTACTAAGAAAGAAGTTCGAGATGGGGTTAATTATTTTAAATCACATAAAAGCGCCAGATTTGGCATAGGAGGTTATGCGGGATTTAGAGTAAAATCAAAACAAATTTTGTGTTTTGACGATGAGGTTGGAAATGATGTGAAGCAAAAAACAAAGGGTAATTTTAATGTAAATGATTTTAATTATGGGTTGAGTACATATGTCGGTTACAAAGCAACAAGTTTGTATTTGAAATATGATTTGCAGCCTTTATTTGAAAAAAATAGTGTAGATCAAAATAATATTTCCTTGGGATTGCGTTTCGATTTCAACTAAGAATAAAATTGAGTTTAGTTAGTAAAAAAGCATCTCGGGAGAGATGCTTTTTTTGATTTAAAAATGATTAAAATTCCAACAAGATTTGCGTATTTTTGCTAGCTCTCAACTTTTAAAATTTAATATACTTTGATTTCACAAAGCACCATTGACTCTGTTTTTGAAACTGCTCGAGTAGAGGAGGTTATCGGCGATTTTGTCAATTTAAAACGCGCAGGAAGTAATTTCAAAGGTTTGAGTCCGTTCTCAGATGAACGTTCACCGTCGTTCATGGTTTCGCCAGCAAAAGGAATCTGGAAAGATTTTAGTACGGGAAAAGGCGGAAATTCTGTTAAATTTTTAATGGAACACTCACAATTTACTTATCCCGAAGCCATTCGATATTTAGCCAAAAAATACAATATCGAAATTGAAGAAACCGAACAGACAGAAGCAGAAAAAGCAAATACAGATATTCGAGAAAGTATGTATTTAGTTTCTGAATTCGCAGCCAAATATTTTCAGGATGTTTTGGTTAATTCTGAAGAAGGAAAAGCAATTGGTTTATCTTATTTTAAAGAAAGAGGATTTACCAATGAAACCATTAAAAAATTCAACCTAGGATATTCTCCAGAAACTTGGGATGCTTTGACTAAAGAAGCCTTAGGAAAAGGATACAAGTTAGAATTTCTAGAAAGTACAGGTTTAACAATTCCTAGAGAAGATCGCCCGTTTGACCGATTTAAAGGACGCGTAATGTTTCCAATTCAGAGTATGTCGGGCCGTGTTTTAGGTTTTGGCGGACGTATTTTAACCAATGATAAAAAAGCAGCAAAATATCTGAATTCACCTGAAAGCGATATCTACCATAAAAGTAAAGTTCTTTACGGAATTTATCACGCAAAACAATCTATAGCCAAACAAAATAATTGTTATTTAGTTGAAGGTTATACGGATGTGATTCAGTTCAGTCAAGCCGGAATAGAAAATGTGGTGGCTTCATCTGGAACAGCTTTAACGCCAGATCAGATTCGTTTGATAAATCGTCTGACGCGAAATATTACAGTTCTTTTTGATGGAGATGCTGCAGGTTTGCGTGCTTCTATTCGAGGAATCGATTTAATTCTTGAAGAAGGAATGAATGTCAGAGTTTGTTCGTTTCCTGATGGAGAAGATCCCGATAGTTTTGCCCGTAAAAATTCGCATGATGATTTAGTTGCTTATTTAGAAAATAACAGTAAAGATTTTATACAGTTTAAAGCTTCGATCTTAATGGGCGAAGCTAAAAACGACCCGATAAAAAAAGCCGATCTAATTCGTGATATGGTAGCGAGTATCTCTAAAATACCAGATCGTATTCAGCGAGAAGTATATATTCAGGAATGTGCTCGAATTATGGATATTTCTGAGCAGGTTTTGACAAGTACTTTAGCGCAACTTATCCAGAAAGATATTGCCGAAGCGAATAAAAAGCAAAAGCAGGAACAAAAGCCTTTTGAAGTAGTTAGAAACCAGCCTCCACAAGCTGGTACGTTTTCAGGAGGAGATCCAGAAGATCCAAGAACAGGGCCGCCAGAAGGTTACGATTATCCTGGAGATCCCGGATATTATCCGCCACAACAAACTCAAAAAGTAGATATTTTATATGGTTTTGAAAGGAAAGTCATTGAGGTTTTGCTTTTGTATGGGAGCGTAGTAGAAGATTTTGAAGATGTTTTCTTGAAAGCAGATGAAGAAGGAAATGTAAAAGAGGTTTCTGAAAAAAGACAATATAAAGTATTCGAAAAAATATATCTAAGTCTGCAGGAAGATGAGATAGAGCTATCGAATGTTTTATTTAAAAATATTTATACTAATATTATTGATTTTTATAATCAGAATGAAACTTTTAGTTTAGATAAATATTTGATGCATTTAGAGCCTGAATTTGCTCAAGAAGTTACCAATATTTTAATGGAAGACGAAAGGTTGACCATTCATAATTGGGAAGGGCAGAATATTTTTCCAAAACAAAAAAGTGAAACGATTGAGCAGAATGTTTCTGAGACCATATTTGCTATGCGATGGTATTTGGTGTCTGCAATCATTGCAGAATTAAAGAATTCTCTTCTAACGAATCCGCAAGAAGACAATTCGGAAGTTTTAAGTATGGTAATAGATTATTCTAAACTGCTGAATAATTTTTCGAAGAAACTTGGGCGTGTAGTTGTACCTTATCACTAAAAAGAGAAAAACTCTATCTAATTTGATAAATCAAAAAAGATAGAGTTTTTATAAATTTTCGATTACTTAAATATTTAAGTTAGTCGATTTGAATTAAATAATTTCTAAAGTCTTTGCTTTGTTTACTAAGTCAACTAAATTAGTAACATTTAATTTAGTTAATAATCTCAGTTTGTAGGTACTGATCGTTTTTTCGTTCAGATTTAAGATTTTAGAGATTTCATTGTTTTTCTTACCATCACTTAAGTAGCGTAAAACCTCGATTTCGCGGTTAGAAAGTTTTCTGTACAAACGCTCACTTTTGCTTTGTTTAGCAATAAGTGCCATGTTTTTACGTACTGTTTCGTTGATGATGATTTTTCCTTCGTGTACTTTAATAATAGAATGACCTAATGTTTCAAGTTTTTCTGTTTTGTGTACATACCCAGAAACTCCTGCTTTAATTGCGTTTGGAGCGTACATTTGCTCAGCAAGATCACTGAAAATAACAATTTTTGTTTTTGGGAAATTTTTCAGGATTGATTTGATTTCGAAGATACTAGAAAGACCTTCTAACTCTAAGTCTAAGATTAGAATATCGATTTCCTTAGTTTGAAGGATATCTCTAACCATTGAAAAATTGCCTACGTTGGCAACAATTGAAATTTGATCGTGGTCTTTAAAATAAGACTTAACGCCAAAGTGCGTCACAGGATGATTGTCTGCTAGACATACTTTAATCATAATTTTTACCTTTTTTAGAATTGTTCATGTTTTTGGAACGGTAAAATTAATAAATAAATTCTGTAATAACTCGCAGAGAATGTTAAAATGTATTATTTTAACGTTTTTGGTATTAAACAAACCGGAATTGCATCCATTTTGTGCTTGTTGCTGGTGTTTAATCGTTTATAAATTTCAAAGACAGATTTTTCTCTCCCCTCAAAGTCAGATGCCGTCTTTCCTGACTCCGCGGCCAACATCGCCCATTCTAACTCGTCATAACTAGCGCCTAATTGATCCTCATCTGTACGATTGTCTCCAAATAATCCATCAGTAGGAGCGGCTGTTAAAATGGATTGCGGAATTTGCAAAAATTCTCCTAAAGCGTATACGTCAGATTTCATTAAATCAGCAATCGGACTTAAATCTACACCGCCATCTCCATATTTAGTATAAAAGCCTACACCAAAATCTTCAACCTTGTTTCCAGTTCCTGCAACAAGCAAACCATGAATTCCTGCTAAATAATATAAAGAAGTCATTCTAATACGTGCACGTGTGTTTGCTAAAGCTAAATTTACTTTTGCTGTATCCTCTGTTGAAGGAACGGCACTTTTAAAAGATTCAAAAGTTTCTGTTAAATCAGTTTTAACATCAGAAACATTTGGGAAACGTTTTTTTAGCTGATCAATATGTTCTCTTCCTCTTGTTACTTGGCTTTCTGCCTGATGAATTGGCATTTCTACACATAAAACGTCCAGTCCAGTCTGTGCGCATAAAGTTGAAGTTACTGCAGAATCTACACCACCAGAGATTCCAATTACAAAACCATTTACTTTTGCATTAGTAGCATAATTTTTTAACCACTCTACAATGTGCGTATTTACTTTTTCTGTCTGAATTGTGCTTTTTTTAGCCATAATAGTTTAAGTTTTAAGATACAGGGATGTATATTTGCAGAATTATTTTGAGTATGCAACTGCTTAAAATTCTGATAACACAAATCTAATTAAAATAAAATGAAAATATATCGCTTTGCAGTGGTTCTATGCCTGTTTTTTTTGTCTTGCAATCAAAAAAGTAAGGTTGAAAAAGAAGTAGAAGAAATTCCTGTTGATATTAAAGTGGAAAGATTTGATAAGGTGTTTTTTGAGACTAAACCGCAAGATCTTCCGAAAATAAAAAAACAATACCCGTTTTTCTTTCCTGGCAACGATGATAATGTTTGGATTCAGAAAATGAATGATCCGATTTGGAGAGAAGTTTACGAAGAAGTTCAGAAAAAATACAGCAATTTTGAACCCGTTCGCAAAGAGTTTAATGAGCTTTTTCAACACGTAAAATATTATTTTCCTAAAACTAAAATTCCTAAAGTAATTACAGTTATTGGAGAAATGGATTATAATGCGAAATCAATTTATGCAGATAGTCTAGTCGTTGTAGCTTTAGAATTGTATTTAGGGAAAAATCATAAATTCTATGAGTTTCCAAATTATTTAAAAGAGAACTTTGAAGAAAGGCAAATTATGCCAGACGTAGTCTCTAGTTTTTCGTATAGAAATATTCCAAATTCTATAGATAAGAGTTTGGTTGCGCAAATGGTTTCTGAAGGGAAACAGCTTTATGCAAAAGATTTGCTGATTCCTGAATATACAGACGCAGAAAAAATGGGATATACTCCAGAGCAAATAAAATGGTGTGAAGAAAACGAAGCCTATATGTGGCGTTATTTCATAGAAAATGAAATGCTTTATAGTGAAGACCCAAAGTTGAGAGCACGATTTATAGCTCCAGCTCCTTTTTCTAAATTCTTTTTAGAAATAGATAACGATTCTCCAGGACGAGTGGGAGCTTGGATTGGCTGGCAGATGGTACGTTCTTACATGAAAAATAATAGTGATGTTTCTTTGGCTGAATTGTTTAAGCTTGAGCCAAAAGAAATCTTCGAAAAATCAAAATATAAACCTAAGAAATAATGGCAAATATAAACTCAGAGATTAAATTTAATATAGAATTGGATGAAAACCGTGTTCCTGAAAAACTAACATGGAGTGCGCAAGACGGTGGAGTTCAAGCAGAAGAAGCAAAAGCAATTATGTTGTCTATTTGGGACAGCAAAGCAAAAGAAACCATGCGTATTGATTTGTGGACAAAAGACATGCCGGTAGACGAAATGAAAATTTTCTTCCACCAGACTTTAGTAGCTATGTCGGACACATTTAAACGTGCAACAGATGACGAAAAAATGTCAGACACAATGAAAGATTTCTGTGACTACTTTGCGGAAAAACTTGAGCTGACAAAATAGTTAAATTCCAAATAAGTAAAATTCCAAATTCAATCTTAGAGATTGGGTTTGGGATTTTTTGTTTTTTTATTGTAAATTGTCTAGATAAATCAAATTATATGCTGTTTGCTTTTCTTGTAAGTCTTATCGGTTTGTTTTTTTTGCTAGCTAATGCGATACGCTTTTATATGACCTGCAAAAACAGAGATATATTGTATCGTATTATAACAGCTTATTTGGTTTTATTGTTTTGTGTAGAATTGCTTTGTAATATAATCGGGTTTCTTTATCCTAATTCTAATTTCTTCCTTTCGCATTATTATTTTATTTTCCAGTTTATCACGCTTAACCTCTTTTTTTATAAAAGTTTTTCAAGTAGAGTATTAAAGCAGATTATGGTAATTGTCTTTTGGGCCGTGCTTCTTTTTTTAGGATGGCAATATTATAATAAACCTTCGCTTTATTGGGAGTTTAATCTAATAGAAATAACAATAACATCTATTCCATTGCTGTTTTATGCGATCTATTTTATTGTCTCCAATTTAAAAAAGCATAAGCATAATTATTTCTATTTCTGTAACGGACTCATTATTTATGTAACAAGTAGTGCGGGGATTTTTCTCTCAGGAAATACCGATTCTGTATTTTTTACAGAACCATTTGTGCTCGATTTCTGGTTTTTCAATTCTTTATTTTATATTCTGTATCAGTTTTTGATTTATAAAGAATGGAAGTCTTTAAATTTCAGAAGAAAAACGAAGCAAAAACTAAACTAATAAATATAAAAAATCCCAAATTCCAAGTGTAAGATTGGAGTTTGGGATTTTTATTATTGTATATTTTTAAAAATTTGGAATTTAATTTTAAAATTCCGAGTTGTTTTTAAAAACTTCTTGATTTACTTGATCGATATAAGACAAAAGTTCTTCTTTTCCGATAGATTCTGTAGATGAGGTTACAAAATACTGTGGCATTTCGGCCCAGTTATTGGCAAACATCTGTTTTTTGTAAGCTGCGATATGCGAATCTATTTTAGTTTTACCAATTTTATCCGCTTTAGTAAAAATAATACAAAACGGAATCTCGCTTTCTCCCATATAAGACATAAATTCGATGTCGATATTTTGCGCTTCGTGGCGAATGTCAATCAAAACAAAAGCGCAAACGAGCTGCTCTCTGGTTTCGAAATAATCGGTGATGAACTTCTGAAAAGTTGATTTCGTTTTCTTTGAAACTTTAGCGTATCCGTAACCAGGTAAATCGACCAAAAACCAATTGTTGTTGATTTTAAAGTGGTTTATTAATTGTGTTTTTCCTGGTTTTCCAGATGTTTTTGCTAAATTTTTATTGTTGGTAAGCATATTAATCAAAGACGACTTACCTACGTTTGATCTTCCTATAAAGGCATATTCTGGTAAAAAGTCCTTTGGACATTTTGATGCGTCAGAATTGCTGACAATAAATTCGGCGGTGTTAATTTTCATATTCCTTCGTTTTAAAACCTCCTAAAAAATAAATTTTAACGGCTATAAATTCTTTTCAGTAAGCCATTTTTCAAGAACTTCGTTAAATTCTTGAGGGTGTTCCATCATTGCTGCGTGTCCACATTTGTCGATCCAGTACAAATCAGAATTTGGTAGTAATTTATGGAATTCTTCTGCTACATTTGGAGGTGTTACAGAGTCATTTTTACCCCAAATAATGCAAGTTTCAACAGTCATTTTAGGCAAATCTTTAGCCATATTGTGACGTATCGCGCTCTTTGCAATAGTTAAGGTTTTGATTAATTTGATTCGGTCATTAGCCGTAGCGTATACTTCATCAATCAATTCGGGAGTTGCTATTTTCGGGTCGTAAAATACATCTTCGGCTTTCTTTTTAATGTATTCGTAATCGCCTCTTCTTGGGTAACTGTCTCCCATTGCGCTTTCGTAAAGTCCAGAGCTTCCTGTGATTACAAGTCCAGCAACTTTTTCAGGATAAAGTTTTGTATGGTACAAAGCGATATGTCCTCCAAGAGAATTTCCTAAAAGAATTACTTTGTCAAAACCTTTAAAAGTGATAAAGTCTTTTACGTATTTCGCAAAACTTTTTACGTTCGTTTTTAAAATGCTTTGGGTGTATATTGGCAAATCTGGGATAACAACTTTATATCCTTTGTTTGGGAAATATTGTGCTACACCATCAAAGTTACTTAGACCTCCCATTAATCCATGCAGAATAACGATCGGAGTTCCTTCTCCAGCTTCAAAATAGCTGTATTTGCCTTCTTTTTTATAGTGTTTGTCCATCTAATCTAATGCCAATTTCAATTTCGACAAATATAGGGTTAATTCAACAAAAATGAATTTTTGATGTCATTTTTTAACTAGATAATTTGAGTAGAATTTATAAATGATTAAAAATCAGTAATTAAGCCACTATTTGTTAAAATGTGCAAATGTTAAGAAATGTGCATTATAATCATTTTTTTAAGAAAATTAGCGCATTATTTTTTTGAATGAATAACGTATTTAAGAATCTGTTAATTAATAGTTAAAGTATTGATTGATTGTAGATTATGGAGTGTGGGAGTAAAGTGGTTAAACTTATTAACAAAGTGGTATAAAGTGGTAAAATGTGGTAATTTTTTTTATATTTTTGCTGTATAACATGTTAACTAGTTTTTTTGAACACAATTGTTGGAACATATGAATGTAAAGTCGATGCTAAAGGAAGGCTAATGATGCCTGCACCTTTAAAAAAGCAGTTGACGGCTTCTCTTCAAGACGGATTTGTTTTGAAGCGTTCTGTTTTTCAGCCGTGTTTAGAGTTGTATCCTATGGTAGAATGGGATGCGATGATGAAAAAAATCAACAAGCTTAATCGCTTTGTAAAAAAGAACAACGATTTCATTAGAAGATTTACTGCTGGTGTTAAAGTGGTTGAGGTTGATGCATTAGGACGATTGCTTGTTCCAAAAGATTTGGTAACGTTTGCAAGTATTTCTAAAGATGTCGTTTTTTCATCTGCGGTTAATATTGTTGAGATTTGGGACAAAGATTTATACGAGAAATCAATTAGCGGCGAAGATATGGATTTTGCAGATTTAGCCGAAGAAGTAATGGGAAATATTAATGACGACGAAGATGGAATATCATAATCCGGTTTTGCTTCATCCAACAGTAGATGGTTTAAATATTAAGCCTGATGGTGTGTATGTAGATGTTACGTTTGGAGGCGGTGGTCATTCAAAAGAGATTTTAAAAAGATTAGGGCCAAATGGAAGGCTGTTTGCATTTGATCAAGATGAAGATGCGCTTGCTAATGCATTGCCAGACGAAAGGTTTACTCTGATAAATGAGAATTTTAGGTTCATAAAAAGATTTTTACGCTTTCATGGAGTAAAGTCGGTTGATGGAATCCTGGCAGATTTAGGAGTTTCATCACATCAGTTTGATGTTCCTGAAAGAGGTTTCTCAACAAGATTTGATGCCGAGCTAGATATGCGGATGAGTCAAAGAAATGATTTAAATGCTTATCGAGTGGTTAACGAATATGAAGAACAGGATTTACGTCGTGTTTTTTTTGATTATGGGGAGTTGAAAAATGCACCCGTTTTGGCAAGAACAATTGTTGAGGCTAGAAAAGATTACCCAATCAAAACGACTGAAGAATTGAAAGAAGTTTTGAAAAAGTTTTTGCCAGAGAAAGTGCGAAACAAAGTCTTGGCTCAGATTTATCAGGCAATCAGAATCGAGGTGAATCAGGAAATGGATGTTTTAAAAGAATTTATTGAGCAGTCATTGGAGATTTTAAAACCAGGAGGAAGATTTTCTGTAATCTCATACCATTCTTTAGAAGATCGTTTGGTGAAAAGATTCATTAAAAACGGAATGTTTGAAGGTGAGCCAGAAAGAGATTTTTACGGAAATTTTTCAGTTCCATACAAAACAATAGGGAAATTGATTGTTCCAGATGATGAGGAGATCAAGATTAATAATAGAGCAAGAAGTGCAAAATTAAGAGTTGCAGAAAAGCTATAATATATATTAAGGTAGGAAATAATGAAAAGCGGCGTATTTAGCATATTAAAAGCAAGGTTCCTGATTCATGAAGATGCAGTAAAAAATTGGCGATTTATTGTTTTTATAATTCTGCTGGCCATTTTGATGATTGCCAATACACAGCGATACGAACAAAAGGTTTTTGAAATCGCGAAATTAAATAATGAAGTAAAAGAATTGAGATCTGAATTTGTGGATCGACGTTCAGAATTGATGAAATTAAAAATGGAGTCAACTATTTCGGATAAAATGTTAGAAAAACAAATTTTTCC
Organism: Flavobacterium movens; assembly: GCF_039581425.1. Lineage (NCBI taxonomy): Bacteria > Pseudomonadati > Bacteroidota > Flavobacteriia > Flavobacteriales > Flavobacteriaceae > Flavobacterium > Flavobacterium movens. Next base: position 259,084 of record NZ_JBCPXY010000004.1, on the reverse strand, counting down.
GTCGACAGTTCCTCCAGTTAAAATAGAAGTTACAAAAGAAGAAGAAAAAAGTTTCTTTAAAAGAATATGGCAGTAGACGATAAACATATATCCTACAGAATTTACCTCGTAGCAGTTTTCATCTTTTTGATGGCAATTGCTATTGTCGTTAAATTAACCAATATTCAGTGGGTTGAAGGAGATTATTACAGAAAACTAGCTAAACAGCGTACTGTGAGAAACTTCGTTATTCCTGCAAACAAAGGGAATATCTATTCTGCTGACGGAAGTTTATTGGCAACATCGATCCCGAATTATGAAATTCGTTTTGATGCTAAAGCGCCAAAAACAGAAACTTTCGAAAAATATGTAAAACCATTGTCAGATTCATTGGCAACGGTTTTAGATAAACCAAGTAGTTATTTTCAGAAAGAATTGCGAAAAGCACGTGAAAATAAAAACCGTTATTACTTGATTGCTCGCAATTTGAGTTATACAGAATATGTGAAAATTAAAGGTTTTCCGTTGTTCAGTTTAGGAGCTTTCAAAGGAGGAATTATAGTAGAGCAAGAAACGGTTAGAAAACATCCAATTGGAAAAATTGCAGAAAGAACCATTGGTTACGACCGCATTGATCCAGCAACTGGAATAGAGGTAGGAAAAGGAATTGAATGGGCTTTTAAAAGTTATCTGAACGGAAAAGATGGTAAAATTTTAAAGCAAAAAATTGCAAAAGGGCAATGGAAGCCAATTCGTGATGTAAACGAGGTGGATCCAATTGATGGTTATGATGTGATTTCGACTATAGATGTTTTTATACAAGATATTGCGCACCACGCTTTGTTGAAACAATTAGAAGATTACGAAGCAGATCATGGTTGCGTGGTTGTTATGGAAACAGAAACAGGATACATAAAAGCGATTTCCAATTTAGGAAGAGCAGAAGATGGATCTTATTATGAAACAACAAATTATGCGGTTGCTGAATCTCACGAGCCGGGATCGACTTTTAAATTGGTTGATTTAATGGCGATTTTAGAAGATAAAGTAGCTGACACGAGTACAGTTTATGATAGCCACGGCGGGGAAATCAGATATTATGGAAGAGCCGTTCGTGATTCGCATAGAGGTGGTTACGGAAAAGTTACTTTAGCACGCGGATTTGAACTTTCGTCTAATACAGTAATGGTTCAGGCAGTTTATGACAATTACAAAAGCAACCCGTCTAAGTTTGTAAATCATATTAATGAATTAGGTTTAAATAAACCACTAGGATTGCATTTTAAAGGAGAAGGAAGACCTTATATTCCGCAACCTGGTGATAAACATTGGTCGGGAACTACGCTTCCGTGGATGGCTTTTGGATATAACGTTTCGGTTACGCCAATGCAAACTTTAACTTTATATAATGCGGTTGCGAATAATGGCGTAATGGTAAAACCACAATTTGTATCAGAAATTAAAGAGTGGAATAAGACCATTAAAAAGTTCGATACAGAAGTGATGAATCCAAAGGTTTGTTCGCCTGAAACGCTAAAAAAAGTAAAAGCAGTTTTGGCGAATGTGGTAAAAAAAGGAACAGGTTCTAAGTTGTATTCGAAAGATTTCTCAATGGCAGGAAAAACAGGAACAGCTATGGTGAATTATGGCAACGCAGGAAGAGAAGGAATGTATTATGCATCTTCTTTCGCAGGTTATTTCCCAGCTGATCATCCTAAATATTCTTGTATTGTAGTGGTTCATAAGCCAAATACATCTAGAAATAACTATTACGGAGCAGATGTTGCTGGGCCAGTTTTCAAAAGAATCGCCCAAAAGATTTTTACTGATGCGCCTTCGACAAATAAAATTAAAAAATTAGATTCTAGGATTCCAAAACAGGATGCTAGTTATGATAAATATACGGCTGAAGCTAATAAAAAGCTGAACGAGATTCCGAATTTAAAAGGAATGCCAGGAATGGATGCGATTGCTTTATTGGAAAATTTAGGTTTGAAAGTAAAAGTAAATGGAATGGGGAAAGTGAAGAATCAATCAATTCAAGCGGGAACCAGTATTAGCAAAAACACAACAATTGTATTAGAATTATCGTGAAAGTATTAAAAGACATATTATATAAAGTGGCTATTGAATCTGTAAAAGGTTCAACAGATATTACTATTCATAAAATTGAATTTGATTCGCGCAAAGTAGAAGCAAATGATATTTTTGTGGCAATTCGCGGTTCACTTTCAGATGGGCATGATTACATAGAGAAAGCAATTGAACTTGGAGCAAAAGCAATTATTTGCGATACACTTCCTGCAACTGTTGTAAACGATGTTACCTATATTCAAGTAAAAGATACCAATACCGCTTTAGCTTTTATGGCAGCTAATTATTTTGAAGATCCATCTGCAAAATTAAAATTAGTTGGAGTAACAGGAACAAATGGAAAAACGACAATTGCGTCATTATTGTTTCAGTTGTTTGAAAAAGCTGGTTTTAAAGTGGGATTACTGTCAACTGTAAAAATCGTAGTAGACAAAACAGAATACCCTGCAACGCATACAACGCCAGATTCTTTGACTATAAATCATTATTTGAATGAAATGGTTGAGGCTGGAGTTACGCATTGCTTTATGGAAGTAAGCTCGCATGGAATTCACCAAAAACGTACGGAAGCTCTACATTTTGTTGGCGGAATTTTTACGAATCTTTCTCACGATCATTTAGATTATCATCCAACATTTGCTGAATATAGAGATGTTAAAAAATCATTTTTTGACTCACTTCCAAAATCAGCTTTTGTTTTATCAAACATTGATGACAAAAACGGTTCTGTAATGTTGCAGAATACTGTTGCTAAAAAACTGACTTACGCTTTAAAATCTTACGCAGATTATAGAGCGCAGATTTTAGAAAGCCAATTATCAGGATTACTGTTGAAAGTTAACGACAATGAAGTTTGGGTAAAACTGATTGGTACGTTCAACGCGTACAATGTTTTAGCAATTTATGGAGCTGCAGTAGAGCTAGGAATTGATAGTCTTGAAGCGTTGCGTTTACTGTCTGATTTAGAAAGTGTTTCGGGTCGTTTTCAATATATCGTATCAGATGGAGGTATTACAGCTGTTGTAGATTATGCACATACGCCAGATGCATTGGAAAATGTTTTAAAAACGATAAACGATATCCGTACTAAAAATGAGCAGTTAATTACTGTTGTTGGATGTGGAGGAAATCGAGACAAAACAAAACGCCCGATTATGGCAAAGATTGCTTCAGATTTAAGCGATAAAGCGATTTTGACTTCGGATAATCCGAGAAATGAAGATCCAGAAGTTATTTTGGATGAAATGGAGCAAGGAGTTGAGCCACACAATTATAAAAAAATGCTTCGAATTACAGATAGAAAACAGGCAATTAAAACAGCTTGTCAATTTGCTCAGCCTAAAGATATCATTCTAATCGCAGGAAAAGGGCACGAAACGTATCAAGAAATAAATGGTGTTCGCCATCATTTCGATGATATGGAAACGGTAAGAGAAATTTTAGAACAACTGAATAAATAAAAAAAATTAAGTTCAAATACCATCACACAATTGGAATTTGGCATTTCACAATTGGAATTTAAAAAATAAAAAAATATGCTGTACTATTTATTTGAATATTTTGATAAAACATTGGATCTTCCAGGAACAGGAGTTTTCCAGTACATCACATTTAGGTCAGCTTTGGCATTTATGCTTTCGTTGCTTCTATCGACTATTTATGGTAAAAGAGTAATTAACTTTTTGCGTCGTCAGCAAGTAGGAGAAACTGTGCGAGAACTTGGTCTTGCAGGTCAGAATGAAAAAGCTGGTACGCCTACAATGGGTGGATTAATCATCATTTTTGCTACTCTTATTCCGGTTTTATTATTTGCAAGATTGCATAACATTTATATTGTTTTGCTAATTGTAACTACATTATGGATGGGAACAATTGGTTTTGTTGATGATTATATCAAAATATTCAAAAAAGATAAACAAGGGTTAAAAGGAATCTTTAAAGTTATTGGACAAGTTGGTCTTGGTATTATCGTTGGAGCAGTTCTTTATTTTAATCCGGCCGTTACGGTAAGAACTGATACTGGTCGTACAGATGTATTTAAAACTGCTGCAAATTCAACAGTTATTGTGCCTGCAGGTGTCGAAGAAAAATCTACAGCAACAACAATTCCTTTCGTAAAAAACAACGAGTTTGACTATGCGGAAGTATTGTCTTTTATGGGTGATGGATATGAAAAATGGGCTTGGCTAGTATTTATTCCCGTAGTAATTTTTATTATAACAGCAGTTTCAAATGGTGCTAATTTAACGGATGGAATTGACGGACTAGCCGCAGGAACCTCTGCAATATCTGTCCTCGCACTCGGGATTTTTACATTCGTTTCAGGTAATATCATTTTCTCGAATTATCTGAACATTATGTATATCCCCAATTCGGGAGAAATGACGGTTTTTATCTCTGCCTTTGTGGGTGCGCTTATTGGATTTCTTTGGTACAACTCATTTCCAGCATCGGTTTTTATGGGAGATACGGGGAGTTTGACTATTGGAGGAATCATTGCGGTTCTAGCAATTGCTGTGCGTAAAGAGATATTAATCGTTTTATTCTGTGGAATTTTCTTAGCAGAAAGTGCTTCAGTAATTATTCAAGTAAGTTATTTTAAATATACGAAAAAGCGTTTCGGAGAAGGACGAAGAATTTTCCTGATGTCACCGCTTCATCATCATTATCAGAAAAAGGGATATCATGAAAGTAAAATTGTAACCCGTTTCTGGATTGTAGCTGTGATGCTGGCCATTTTATCAATCATTACCCTAAAATTAAGATAAATGAGATTAGTAGTTTTAGGTGGAGGAGAAAGCGGAGTAGGAACCGCGATCCTCGGTAAGAAACAGGGTTACGATGTTTTTGTATCGGATTTTGGAAAAATAAAGGAAAGCTATAAAGAAGTTCTTATCATTAATAAAATTGCTTGGGAAGAAGAGCGGCATACGGAAGATTTAATTCTAAATGCTGATGTGGTGATGAAAAGCCCTGGAATTCCTGATAAATCCCCGATAGTTAAAAAACTCATCGCAGCAGGAGTAAAGGTGATTTCGGAAATTGAATTTGCGATTCCTTACACAGACGCAATGACCATTGGGATTACCGGAAGCAATGGTAAAACTACTACCACAATGTTGACACATCACTTGTTGAAATATGCAGGATTAAATGTTGGATTGGGTGGAAATATTGGAAAAAGCTTCGCCTGGCAGGTGGCGGAAAATAAATTTGATGCCTACGTTCTTGAATTAAGCAGTTTTCAGTTAGATGGAATAATAAATTACAGACCAGATATTGCCATAATAACCAATATAAGTCCGGACCATTTAGATCGATACGAATATAAATATGAAAATTATATCAATTCGAAGTTCCGAATAACGATGAACCAGACTGAGAACGATTATCTCATTTACGATGCAGACGATGAGGCAAGTACAGAATGGTTAAAGAAGAACAAAACAAAAGCAAAACTAATTCCTTTTTCATTGACGAAAAAATTTGATGAAGGGGCTTCTATAAATAACAACAAAATGGAAATAAAGATCAACCAAGAAGAGTTTACAATGGATACAGAACACATTGCGTTAGAAGGAAAACATAATATGAAAAACGCCATGGCAGCAAGCTCTGTAGCTAAATTGATGCAAATTAGAAATGCAACGATTCGTGAAAGTCTATCTAATTTCCAAGGTGTTGAGCACCGTTTAGAAAAAGTACTAAAAATACAAAACGTTCAATATATCAACGATTCAAAAGCAACAAATGTAAATGCTACTTTCTTTGCTTTGGATAGTATGAATGCTCCAACAGTATGGATTGTTGGAGGTGTTGACAAAGGAAACGATTACAACGAATTAATGTCGTTGGTACGCGAAAAAGTAAAAGCAATTATCTGTCTTGGAATCGATAACCGTAAAATTATCGATGCTTTTGGAAACGTTGTTGATATTATGGTTGAAGTAAATAATATGAATGATGCAGTAAAAACTGCTCAAAGATTAACAGAAAAAGGTGATGTAGTTTTATTGTCTCCAGCCTGCGCAAGTTTCGATTTATTTGAAAACTACGAAGACAGAGGAAAACAATTTAAGCAAGCGGTACACAACTTGTAGAAAAGAAAAAGTTTCATGTTTCAGGTTTCAAGTTAGAAGAAACGTGAAACCTGAAACAAGAATAACCTGAAACAAAAAGATTATGAAGGAGCTGGTAAACAAACTAAAAGGAGATAGGGTAATATGGTCATTCGTGGCCTTATTGGCGTTGTTTTCGTTTATGCCTGTTTTTAGTGCTAGTAGTAATTTGGCCTATATTGGGCATGGAACAGGAAATACATTGGGATATTTGGTAAAACATCTGGCGCATATCTGTATTGGTTTTTTAATCATTTACTGGGTGCATAGAGTTCCATATCATTATTTTAGAGCGATATCAAAAATTGCGCTTCCAGTCGTTTGGATTTTATTGATCTATACGCTTTTAAAAGGAACTGTAATTGCAGGAGCAAATGCAAGCCGTTGGATTCAGGTTCCTTTTATCGGAATCACATTTCAGACTTCAACATTAGCAGCAATCGTTTTGTTTATTTATGTGGCACGTTATTTATCTAAAACCAAAGAAGAAAATGAGCCTTTTCAGACCTCATTGATTCAGCTTTGGATTCCAGTGTTCATTACGTTAATATTGATTTTACCAGCGAACTTTTCAACTACAGCGTTAATCTTTTCAATGGTTTTAATGCTGACATTTATTGGAAAGTATCCTTTAAAATATATTGCTTTTATCATTGGTTCAGGAGTTGCAATGTTGGCATTCTTCTTATTAGTTGCAAAAGCTTTTCCAGATTCAAGGTTCTTTAGCAGGGTTTCAACTTGGGAAAGCCGTATTACGAATTTTACAACAGATAAACCTGATGAAGATGATTATCAGATTGAGAAAGCAAAAATTGCAATTGCATCTGGAAAATTAGGAGGATTAGGTCCTGGAAAAAGTGTTCAAAAAAACTTTTTGCCGCAATCTTCTTCCGATTTTATCTACGCTATTATTGTAGAAGAATACGGTTTAGTTGGAGGAGTTTCGATAGTAATTTTATACTTATTGTTATTGTTCCGGTTTGTAATAGCTTCTCATAAAGCACCAACTATATTTGGAAAATTAGTCGTCGTTGGTGTCGGTTTTCCTATGATATTTCAGGCTATGATCAATATGGCGGTTGCCGTGGAGTTATTGCCAGTTACAGGACAAACGCTTCCGTTGATAAGTAGTGGAGGAAGTTCGATTTGGATGACTTGTCTTGGTCTCGGAATTATCATTAGTGTGACAAGAAAAGAAGAAGAAATTGCTGAGGATAAGCTTGAGAGAGAAAAACGAAAAGAAGCCTTACAGCGATTAATAGATAAAGAAATGGCAGAAGAGGATTTGCCTGCAGATGAAATATACGAAGAAGAGCCAATGTATTCCATCGAAGATAGTTCAAGAAACCCTATGAATGCGGTTTTAAACAAATAGGATTAGAATATAAAAATTTTTTAAAAAGTTGTAATTTTTAGAACGATGACAAAGTATAAATTCATACTTAGCGGAGGAGGAACAGGAGGGCATATCTATCCTGCAATTGCAATTGCAAACGAATTAAAATTACAATTTCCTGATGCAGAATTTCTTTTTGTAGGTGCCAAAGATAAAATGGAAATGCAGAAAGTGCCTCAGGCAGGTTACGAAATAAAAGGTCTTTGGATTGCTGGTCTGCAGCGAAAATTGACATTACAAAATTTGATGTTTCCACTTAAACTAGCAAGCAGTTTATTGGAATCAAAAAGAATAATTAAAAAGTTCAAGCCAAATGTGGTAATTGGAACAGGCGGTTTTGCTAGCGGACCCTTATTGCAAGCGGCAGGTTCGGCTGGAATTCCAACAGTGGTTCAAGAGCAGAATTCTTATCCAGGAATAACAAACAAATTGTTAAGTAAAAAAGCAAATGCAATTTGTGTGGCGTATCAAAATTTAGAACGTTTTTTTCCAAAAGAGAAAATTGTTTTAACTGGAAATCCAGTTCGTCAGGATTTAATCGATATTGAAAGCAAACGTGATGAAGCAATTGCTTTTTATGATTTAGATCCGAACAAGAAAACGTTGCTGGTTTTAGGAGGAAGTTTAGGAGCAAGAAGAATCAATCAGTTAATTGAAAAAGAATTGCAAAATTTTCTTTCTCAAGATGTACAGGTAATCTGGCAATGCGGAAAATTATATTTTGAAGAATATAAAAAATACAATCAGCCAAATGTAAAAGTGGTTGATTTTATTGAAAGAATGGATTTTGTCTACGCGGCATCAGATGTCATAATTTCACGTGCTGGAGCTTCGTCGGTGTCAGAATTGTGTATTGTGGGAAAACCAGTCATTTTTATTCCATCGCCGAATGTAGCTGAGGATCACCAAACTAAAAATGCGCAAGCAATTGTAGACGAAAAAGGTGCGATTTTGTTGAAAGAATCTGAGCTTGACAGTCAGTTTAGCATTGTTTTTGAAGCGCTGCTGAAAGATTCAGGAAAACAGAAACAACTAAGTGATAATATTAAAAAACTGGCAAAACCAAAAGCTACTCAAGATATTGTAGCAGAGATTGTGAAGCTTATTAAGCTATAAGCTTTAGGCTATAGGCAGTAAGCTTTATGCTGATTAAAAGAATATAAGAGAATCAAATAATGTATAGACAAAAGTCGGAAGCTTAAAGCTTAAGGCTTAATGCTTAAAGCAAAAAAAGAAATGAATTTAAATCAAATACAAAACGTTTATTTTATTGGTATCGGAGGCATCGGAATGAGTGCCCTGGCTCGTTATTTCAAGTTTATTGGAAAACAAGTTTCAGGTTACGACAAAACTCCTTCCATGCTAACTAATGAATTGATTGAAAGTGGTATAGATATTCATTTTGAAGACAATATAAATTTGATTCCAACAGATTATTATGTTGAAAATACGCTAGTAATTTATACGCCAGCGGTTCCAAAAACACATTCAGAATGGAATTATTTTGTTGAAAGACATTTTGAGGTTAAAAAACGTGCCGAAGTTCTTGGAATTATAAGTAGAGATACTTTCTGTTTTGCAGTTGCAGGAACACACGGAAAAACTACTACGTCTAGTATTTTGGGGCATATTTTGTTTCAAAGCGGTGCCGATGTAACGGCTTTTATTGGAGGAATTGTTGAGAATTATAATTCTAATTTAATAGGAAGCGGAAAAACAGTAACAGTTGTAGAAGCAGACGAATTTGACAGATCATTTTTGCATTTGCGTCCAGATATTGCTTGTGTAACTTCTATGGATGCAGATCATTTGGATATTTATGGTACAAGTGATGCAATTGAGGCTTCTTTTAGAGAATTTGCTTCAAAAGTTGAAGATAAAAACAATCTTTTTATAACCAAAGAGTTGCCTTTAGATGGCGTTCAATGTGCTATAAATGAAGATGCTGTATATAAGGCTTATAATGTTCGAATAGAAGATGGAGCTTACGTTTTTGATGTGCAGACGCCTTCAGAAATTATGAAAGATTTACGTTTCGGATTGCCTGGAAAACATAATTTAATGAATGGATTAATGGCTATTGCGATGGCTAAGACTTTCGGCACCCCGACCGATTCTATTGCAAAAGCCATTGCTTCATTCAACGGGATCAGAAGACGTTTTTCGTACCAGATTAAGAGTGAAAATTTAGTTTATATCGATGATTATGCACATCATCCAACAGAGATAAATGCTGTTCATCAAGCAGTTAGAGAATTGTATCCAGGGCGTAAAGTGCTGGCAATTTTCCAACCACATTTATTTAGTAGAACAAGAGATTTCGTTGACGGATTTGCCGCAAGCTTATCGCAGTTTGATGAAGTGTTTTTGATGGATATTTACCCTGCAAGAGAGCTTCCGATGGAAGGAGTGACTTCTGAGTGGCTTTTGGGTAAAATGACAAATTCGAATAAAAAAATTGTTGCAAAAGAAGATTTATTAGGTGAAATCAAAGCCAGTGATGCACCTATTATTGTAACAATTGGAGCTGGTGATCTGGGAGAAATGGTTCCGTCAATTAAAAAGATTTTAAATGAAAATATTTAATTGGGCAAATATTAGATTAGTACTTATTTTCGGACTAGTTCTTTTTCTATATTCTTTCGCACAGCATCGAAATGGCGATCGAAAATTGAAAAAATCTATGGTTGTTTTTGTAGGAGAAAATACGCTTTTTGTGAAGCCGGAAACGGTTAATAAATTGTTGATAGAAAATAAAAGAGACGCTTCCAGTATTAGAAAAGATGAACTAGATTTGAATAAGATAGAGAAAACCCTCGATACGCAAGAGATGATTGAGAAGTCAAATGTTTTTGTAAGTATCGATGGAGTTCTAAAAGCAGTAGTAAAACAGAAGACGCCCATAGCAAGAGTTTATGATGGCGCCGCTTCTTTTTATATTGACTATGAGGGAAATAAAATGCCCTTATCAGACAATTTCACTGCGCGAGTTCCTCTTGTTTCAGGGGCAATAAATGAAAAAAATAACGAAGATTTAGCAGCTTTATTTCGCACAATTTATGACGATGCGTTTTTGAAAAAAAACATCATTGCTATAGAGATTATGCCGAATGGAAGCTTAAAAATGTTTAATCGTAACTATGATTACTTCATAGATTTTGGCAGAACGATGAATGTTGATAAGAAATTTAGAAACTATAAAGCGTTTTTTCAAAAAGCGGTTTTAGATAGTTCGTTATACAAATACAAAAAAATTGACCTTAGGTTTACGGAACAAGTAGTTTGCACTAAATAATAGAAAATGGAAAAAGATAACATTGCAGTAGGTCTAGATATTGGAACAACCAAAATCGTTGCCATGATTGGCAAAAAAAATGAATATGGTAAGTTGGAGATTTTGGGCATTGGTAAATCCAAAAGTTTGGGTGTTGCCAGAGGAGTAGTAAACAACATTACGCAGACGATACAATCGATACAGCAAGCGATACTCGAAGCAGAAAATAATTCAGGTTATAAAATTAAAGATGTTGTTGTGGGTATTGCCGGACAGCACATCAGAAGTATTCAGCATACAGATTATATCAGCAGAAATAATCCAGAAGAAGTAATTGGCGAAAAAGATATTCAACTTCTAATCGATCAGGTAAACAAACTGGCGATGTTACCGGGAGAGGAAATTATTCACGTTTTACCACAAGAATTTAAAATCGACGGGCAATCTGAAATTAAAGAGCCAATCGGAATGTACGGCGGAAGATTAGAATCTAGTTTTCACGTTGTAGTTGGACAGGCATCTTCAATCAGAAACGTTGGAAGATGTATTCAGAGTTCAGGAATAGAATTATCTGGTTTAACATTAGAACCATTAGCTTCGGCAGATGCTGTTTTAAGTCAGGAAGAAAAAGAAGCTGGTGTTGCGCTTATCGATATTGGAGGCGGAACAACAGATTTGGCTATTTTCAAAGATGGTATCATTCGTCATACAGCTGTAATTCCTTTTGGAGGAAATGTCATTACAGATGATATCAAAGAAGGATGTTCTATTATTGAAAAACAAGCTGAACTTTTAAAAATTAAATTCGGATCTGCTTGGCCAGGAGAAAACAAAGACAACGAGATTGTTTCAATTCCAGGTTTAAGAGGAAGAGAGCCAAAAGAGATTTCGCTTAAAAACCTATCAAAAATTATCCATGCGAGAGTTGTGGAAATTGTAGAGCAGGTTTTTGCAGAAATTAAAGCTTATGGGCACGAAGATCCTCGTAAAAAGTTAATCGCTGGAATTGTTTTAACAGGTGGAGGTGCACAATTAAAGCACATTAAGCAACTGGTAGAATACATTACAGGAATGGATACTAGAATTGGTTATCCGAACGAGCATTTGGCTGGAAACTCTAGTGAAGAAATCTCTAGTCCGCTATATGCAACCGCAGTAGGATTAGTAATGAATAGTATCGAAAACAGTTCGCAAAGCGCTGTTAGATTGGAAATGGTTCAAGAACAGCCAAAAGTTGTTTACAGAACTGTTCCGCCAGTACAGCGATACGAAGTTGAAGAAAACTACGTTGAGAAAGTAGAAACCATTGAAGAACCTAGAGAAACCGTAACTCAAAGGGTACCTAAAAATGAATCTACTGAGACCAAAATAAGAAGATCATTTTTTGATCGATATGTCGACAAAATCAAAGAATTTTTAGACAACGCAGAATAATAAAAAGAGAAGGATTATTTCTTGCCCCAAGTCAAGAAGTAAAAAATGTACTTAATAAGAATTTCAAAAAACCAAAAAGATGATGAGCAACTCAGAATTTGGAAGTATTTCATTTGATTTACCAAAAAATCAATCAAATGTAATCAAAGTAATAGGTGTAGGTGGAGGCGGAAGTAACGCAATTAACCACATGTTCAAACAAGGTATTAAAGGCGTAGATTTTATCGTTTGTAATACCGATTCGCAAGCGCTTCAAAATAGTTCAGTACCCAATAAGATTCAGTTAGGAGTTAATTTAACTGAAGGATTAGGAGCAGGAGCAAATCCAGACGTTGGACAGCAGTCGGCAATCGAAAGTATTTCGGATATTGAGAAAATGCTTGATAAAAATACTAAGATGGTATTTATTACTGCTGGTATGGGTGGAGGAACAGGAACTGGTGCAGCTCCAGTAATTGCTCAATTAGCAAAAGAAAGAGAAATATTAACTGTTGGTATCGTGACAATTCCGTTTCAATTTGAAGGGAAAGTACGTCAAGAGCAGGCGATTATTGGAATCGAGAAATTGCGTAAGCAAGTCGATTCTTTGATTGTAATCAACAACAATAAATTAAGAGAAGTATATGGAAATCTTGGATTTAAAGCAGGATTTTCTAAAGCGGATGAAGTTTTGGCAACAGCCTCTAGAGGTATTGCCGAAGTAATTACGCACCACTATACTCAGAATATCGATTTACGTGACGCGAAAACTGTTTTGGCTAACAGTGGAACTGCGATCATGGGATCTTCTGTAGCTGAAGGCGACAACAGAGCTAAAGATGCTATTGTTTCTGCTTTGGATTCTCCATTGTTGAACGATAATAAAATTACAGGTGCCAAAAACGTATTGTTGCTTATCGTTTCTGGAACTAATGAGATTACTCTTGACGAAATTGGAGAAATCAACGATCACATTCAAGATGAAGCTGGTTACAATGCAAATATCATTATGGGGGTTGGTGAAGACGAAACTCTTGGTGAAGCTATTGCAGTAACTATTATTGCTACAGGTTTTGATGTGGAACAACAAAATGAAATTGTAAATACAGAACCAAAGAAAATCATTCATACGTTAGAAGATGAGCAAAGAAGTGTTCATAATTTAACCAATAAACCGCTTGCTTCTTTTGACCTAACTGTTGATACACCGACAGCAAAAGTAGAAGATAAAGTTGTTTTTGATTTAGTTGACGATGATGAAACATTTACTCCAACTGCACAAGCTGTTGCTCCAGCAATTAATCAGGAAGAGTTAGTGGTAATGTCTGAGTTTATCAAAAATCTAGATGTAACTTTCGAAATTGTTTCGCCAATTACAGATATCGATTTTACAATTTCATCTCCTGAGGCGCCAGCTGTTCAGCAAGTACAGCAACAACAGCCAGTTCAACCAGTGCAGCAACAAAGAGTTTTTGAAAAAGAAGAACAAACAACATTCTCTTTTGACCTTCCTTTGTTTAAGCAAGAGCCTGTAAGAAGAGAGCCAGTTATTGAGGATAACAGAGTTCTGTTTGAATTGACAAATGAAACTCGTGAAATTAAAGTAAACGATCCAGTGCAATTTGTTCCTGTAACTGAAGTTTCAGACAACGGAATTATTAAATATTCTCTAGAAGAATATATGGAAGTTGAAAACGATTTATTGGCTTCTAAACCAGTTGAAAAAGTAGTTGAACCTACAATTCCAGAGGAATTAAATATTACATTGAAACCAAGAGTTGATTTTGCAAGTCAGCCTGATATTTCAACAACTTCTGAAGTTTCTCCTTTAGAATTAACTATTGAAGAAACATTGCGTTTAAGAGCAGAAGAAAGAAGAAAGAAGCTAAAAGAGTTTAACTATAAATTCCATAACAATGTTTCTAGAATTGATGAGTTGGAAAAAGAACCAGCTTACAAAAGATTAGGAATAGATTTGTCTAACTCTCAGTCTAATAATACAAATTCTAGAATATCTGTTGGAACAGACAGTAATAATGATTTACAATTGCGTTCAAACAATTCATTTTTGCACGATAACGTAGATTAATTTTTAGAATCATAATATTGGGTAACCCGAAAATTGGATTTAATTTTCGGGTTATTTTTTTTATCTTCGCACAGAATTTCAAAATTTGACTTCCTAAATAGGTTTTTAAAGTGAATCTTATTATCACCCTGAGCGAAGTCGAAGGGCTAAATTAATATATCAATTAATAAGCACTAGCTTATTCAAATAAAATATAAACATGAGTTTACAAACACAAATCATGGACGAAATCAAAACGGCCATGAAAGCAAAAGATACGGTAGCTTTAGAAGCTTTAAGAGCTGTAAAATCTGAATTGTTATTAGCTTCAACAGCTTCTGGATCTAAAGAAGATTTATCTGAAGATGAAGAAATTAAATTGCTTCAGAGATTGGTAAAAACTCGTAAAGAAAGCGCAAGAATTTTTACAGAGCAAAACCGTCCAGATTTAGCAGAACCAGAATTGGCTCAAGTTGCTGTAATCGAGAAGTTTTTACCAGCTCAATTAAGCGAAGAAGAAGTAGAAGCTGTAGTAGCAAAAATCATTGCTGAAACAGGAGCTTCTGGAATTGCTTCAATGGGTAAAGTAATGGGATTAGCATCTGCTCAATTAGGAGGAACTGCTGAAGGAAAAACCATTTCTACAATTGTAAAGAAATTACTTTCGTAAATAATAATTTTAGAGTTCAGATTTTAGATTTAATCTGAATTCTAAAATCTATAATCTAAAATCATAAATAAACTGACCTCGTAGTTCAACTGGATAGAATATCAGATTTCGGCTCTGAGGGTTGGGGGTTCGAACCCCTCCGGGGTCACTAAAAAATCAAAAGCCTGCAAAGTATATATTTTGCAGGCTTTTTCACATCAGTTTTATGGTTGATATCATTCTTAAATCAGTCCCATTCTTTGGATCTAAATCATTCATACAAAGTCATCATTCTTTAAGCTGTTGCCTGAATTCATTGTAGTAGCTGTTGAAGATAGTGTTTTTTCTATTCCTTGTTCCAACCAAATATAGACATCAAAAGAAAAAATATACCAAACGCAAAAAACCATCCAAAATTCCAAGATTTATTTTCGGATTTACTCAAATTATTATCGGATAAACTTAGATAATCAGATTTGGCAGATTTTACACTTTCTACGTTAATATTTTCATTAAAAAAATACTTGTCGCCAAATGTCAAAGAATCAACTTTAATTAACTTTTGTCTGTAGTCTGATTTATTTATTCCCACAAAAATTGAATCTCCTATTTTTATTTCTTCTATTAATTTTTTGACATAAGTTGCTTTCATAGCATCATTTCCACTTATTCTAAAAATTAAATCAGGATACATTTCTAATTTTATTTCAATGGATTTATGCTTACCCCTAGTTAATTTTATTCTCTCTGATGTTCTATCTTTTAAGACAAAAATATCATTACTTTTTATATCTTCAACGTGCAATGCATTGTAAGCCCAATAAAACAATAAAAGTGAAATAATAAAAAAAGCAATTGCTAGTTTTTTATTTATTCTTTTTTCAATTAACTCCTCTTTTTGCGTATCTCTATTTTTGATTAGCGCAATTTTGTGTTTTATTTCAAAATAATTTTCAAAATAGTCGCTTGATATTTTTATTTTTTCTCCATTCTTAAAATATACTATTATTTCTTCCCAATTTTCAAATTTTCCTTTATACTGTTTTTCTGTCCATCCATCAATTTCATCCAGATTATATACTTTATTTTTCATGAAGGATGATGATTCAATTATTTCATTTTTTGTAAGGCAATAATTTTTAATTGAAAATAGATTGAGTAAAATTAAAACTATGACTATGAGAGACAATATGAACAAAATCAAACAAAGGTTTTTTGCATTGTTTTTAGGAGTATAATTAACAAAAGTTAGGATTGCAATTAATATAAATAATAGCAAACCAAAAAAATGGTCTTTCCAATAGTATTTTTTCTTTTTAGTGATAAGATAATTTTCAGTCAATTTCAGTTTCTTTTAAGATTGTCTTTAACCTGTATATAGTCTGACGTTGTCAGATGTACAAATAAGATAAAATAGGATTGTGCTATGTACAATATTATTCTTTTGTTATCAAAAATAGGATTTTTATTGTATAAGGAATCAAATCGGCAATTACATGTCATTTAAAATCTTCAAATCTTGCATTAGCTGGTTCGAATTATGTACCGTCAAGGTCACCATAAAATTTGAAAGCCTAAGAATGTATATTCTCAGGCTTTTTTTATGGTTCAAAAATACATTCTTAACTTTGGTTTCAATATTATTTTACAAATCAAGGAATCTTTAGTTGAAACAATATCATAGATCCAAAAGCATGACAAAAGAAGAGTCTATTAAAGAGTATTATTTTAGAATTAATAAGAGTATAGATTATATTAAAGAAAACCTTCATGAAGAACTTTCTTTAGAGAAATTGGCTGTCCTTTCAAATTTTTCAAAATTTCATTTTCATAGAATTTTCAAATCAGTTACAGGAACAACAATTAATGATTTTATTAAAAATGCAAAAATTGAAAGAGCCTTATTCTTCTTAATGAACAATCCTTCCAAAACGATTAGTGAAATAGCTATGGAATGTGGTTTTTTAAGTATTTCGTCTTTCTCAAGAGCTTTTCGTGAAGTTAAAGAGCAAACACCTTCTGAATGGCGAAAGTTATATAAAAATAGCAATATTGGTATAATGGATAGCAATATTGGAAAAATGCAGTCCGAAATCGAAAACTACCTTGCACTCAAATTAAATAATTTAAAAAATAATGAAATGAGTGAAACTATAAAACTTGATTTTGAAGTCAAAAAGCTGGATGCATTTAATGTTATTTATATTCGAAATCTGAATATTCACAAACATGATAGTGAAACATTTGAAGACATGTTTAAACAGCTTTTTAGCTGGGCTTCTCCAAGAAATTTGGTGAATTTTCCTGAAACTAAAGCATTAACTGTTTATAGAAGTAATGCTAATTTATCGGGAATGCTTCAGGCAGATGTTTGTTTGTCTGTTCCTGAAAAAATAGTTGGAGAAGGTATAATTGGCAATACAACAATAAGTGGCGGATTGTATGCTATTTTCCATAAAGAAGCGCCAATGTCTGAATGTTTTAAAACATGGAATTACATTTACGAGGTATGGTTTGAAGAAAATGGATATCAGCCAGATAATAGAAATTTCTTTTTAAGCCATTTAAATGATCCTAAACAGCATCCTCAAAATCATCACATTATTGATATCTACATACCAATAAAATTATTGTGATGATTATGAAATTGTCATTTAATGTCTCATTTTCCCTTTCGGGGATTGGTTTGCGATTTAATTTAAGAATGAAGTATTTTTAAATATTATATCTAAGTATTTAAACTAAGATGTTACTTAAATAGAAAATAAGCATTAGATTAAGCAGCTATTTAAAAACCTGAGAATGTAGATTCTCAGGTTTTTTATGGTTTGAAAATTTTTTAAATTTCTTTAGTTTAAAAGTGCCTAGAATTAAAAAAGATTTGGTTTGAACCTTGGCTGGCAATTCTACTTATTAATTTGATTGTTTCTTAAAGTGTAAGTTACCAGATTTTTTATATTCTGATGAGTATTATTATACTTTTTATTTTCCAATTCGAAGTTCAATTTTTTTAATATTGATACGGAATTAATATTGTCAGAAGATGGAAAAGCAGTTATTATTTTTGCTTTTATTTTTTGAAACGTATATTCTATAATTTTTTTGATTGCTTCGGTCATTATTCCTTTTCCTTTAAATTCACTTAACATTTCATATCCTATTTCTACAATTTCATTTTCAATATCAAAATTCCATAAGCAAACTGAACCAATTAGGTTGTTATTTCCTTTTTCGGTTATGACCCAATAAATGCATTCATTTTTTGCTATTAAATTTTGCATTTTAATTATGTATTCTTCTGCTTTTTTTAAGTTTGACGAATTGTCTCTTCCAACAAATGCATTTACAATTGGATCAGAATGTAATTTATGAATTAAAACAACATCCGTGTTTTCAATATTTCTCAATATTAATCTTTCGGTAATCAGTTTAGGGAAATCTTTAAAATTCAATTCCATTCTATATTTTTTTGATTGATTTTTTTATATGAAACTTTGGCTTTTGTTTGACACTAATGAGTTAATACTACAGAAAACATCAGACATATTAACCGATATATCTCATAAACTTTTCGAGGTTTATTATTAATTATATTTTATTTCTTTTTAGAATTTTTAATGATATAATAAACCGAAAATACAAAGACAATGCTATAAATAACTGCCATTGCTGGATTCTCAAATTTTAGATTCTGAAAGTCAAATTGCTTGTATAAAGTGACGCCTAAAGTGATGGCTACTATCCAAAAGACAAATGTAATAGGTTGGTTTTTATTTTCCATAATTAGATTGTTGGTTGTTAAAGATGTTTCAGATTTCGCTTTATAGATTGAATTTTTAA
Organism: Flavobacterium movens; assembly: GCF_039581425.1. Classification (NCBI taxonomy): domain Bacteria; kingdom Pseudomonadati; phylum Bacteroidota; class Flavobacteriia; order Flavobacteriales; family Flavobacteriaceae; genus Flavobacterium; species Flavobacterium movens. Next base: position 240,253 of record NZ_JBCPXY010000004.1, on the reverse strand, counting down.
ACTATTTAGAAATACTTTTTTAAATGAAAAGGACAAAAAAGATAAAATTCTTCCTTGTCCTTATATTTTTTTAGAATTTAAAGAATATTATAAAGTGGGTTTAAATTTGCTTATTCCGCTAAATTCTTTATACTCTGAATATATGTCAATACCAAGAAGTATCCATTTTCTAGTTCCTCCAGCCTGATATTCAAAGGTGTTTTTCTGTCCTGTTTTATTTATAGTAATGTACTCTGTAGACCATTCTGTACCAAAAGAGTATCCAGTTCTTGGAATCAATGCTGAACGAGCATTTTCGCCATCGCAAATAACGTACAATTCGATTTTTGAAAAGAGATCATCTTCAAGAGTAGTTTTTGAAAGATAGGTATTGCGATTTGAAAATTGTTTTTCGGTTTCGCTATTTTCAAATTCAAATTTTTTATCTTTTTGTTCATTGCTTGGTCTTGTAATAAAAGATAAAGCAAAAAAAGAAAAGAGAATGGCAACGGATAAGCCAACTTTTTTACGAATCTCTGCTGCTTTTTTTGCACTAAAAATAATAAGCATTAAAACAAGTGCAATGTTTAGTATTCCCCAGATTAACTCTATCATAATTTTATTTTAGATATATCAAAAGTACATTTTTATTTCAAAAAATAGGATAATCCTTATTTTTAATTATTGGTCGCAGGGTGACATTATTTCGAAACGATTTATTTTCTAGAAAATAAATTCTCAACAACCCAAGCCGGACCAATCAATAAAAACTGAAGATCTTTTAAGAAAGAAGGCTTTTTGCCTTCAATATTATGCCCGTAAAATTGTCCGATCCAAGCAATAACAAAAACGCCGATTGAGAATGCCCACAACGGTACAACTTGTCCGATATAATAATTGATAACTAAGCAGATTCCCGAAAACAAAGCAATTTTAATCGCCATTGCAACAGATAATCTAATGTAGAAAACCAATACAAAAAGCAGAACCACAAAAGCCCAGTTTTCGATAATAGGTAAATTTAGGTTTAAAGTATTGGCAATAATTCCGCTTGGAATACTCATTAACAAGCCAACGATAGAAAAGAAAATTGCGGGAACGCAAATGTAATGAATCGCTTTATTGGTTGGGTTCTGATGACTTACGGCATATTCTGCAAACCATTGGTCTAATGTTCTCATTGTTTGTGGTTTTAGGGTTAGATGCGTAAATCTAATAAAATTTCTTTTAGCTTTTACTGTGCTGAATTTTCATTATTTCATCTACAATCGAAATGGCTTTTTCTAAAGTAATTCCGTTTTCCTGATCTAAGGTTAAAGGATGATTTTCTTCAATCATTTTTATTTCTGGAATTAATCCTAAACCTTGTTCAATGGCGATTGATTTTAAAGATATGGTTTTGCCGTAAGTAGGAACATCAGTCTGCATCCAGCCAAAATAAGGCTCTTGGTGAATTCTGTTTGGATCTTCCCATAAATCCATTCGAAGACAGAAATTATCTTCGCTTATTGTTGTCCATACATTAAAAACCAAGTCTTCATGATAGTCGATTATCGGAATTGTCAATCTTCCTCGATGAAAAAAATGTTCTTCATCCACATAACACCAATTTCCTCCAAATTCAATTCGTTGTTCTCTTTCTTCTGGTGGAATAGCAAAATAATAAGCAGGAAATTCATTTCCAAAACACAAAGGCATTTCGTCAAAAACTTCGCCACAACAAGAACATTTGTAAGTATACATCTTTAGTATTTTAGAGCATTTGCATTTTGATTGTATTGAAAAACATTGTCCCACAACTCATCAATAGCGATAAGTGCTTCATTTAACGGAATCACATCCCATTTTCCGTTAGTTTCTGTTCCTAATCCTATACTTTTTAGTTTCAGTAAAGCATCGTTTACGTCAAAATCTAAATCGGTGTTTAGTTTGGTCTTAAACCAAGATTCAATTTGATTGTCTAGTTCTTCGGCTGTTAAAGATTCTTCGCTTTCGTGTAAAAATGTATAAGCAAGAATGGTTTCTTTCAAGGCTTCTTCTTCAGAAGAATTTAGTAAAGAATAAAACGCACCGCTATTGTTGCCGACGTTCTTAAAATACAAACTGTCAGAAAGCGTTTTAGAGTATCTGATTTTCTTGTTTACGAAGTTGTTGTATTGACGGAAACAATAAGCACTTAAAATTCCTAATGCAATTAAACCTTGATTTAAGGAAGTTTTACTGTTTAGTAAATCGATGGTTTCGCCAGTCTGATAAGCTTCATACATATTAATCAAGGCTGGAATTACTTTGGCGCTTAATAAAGAAAGTCCGCCAAAGAGGCCTGGAACCCAAAGCAGCAATTTATCTTTGAGAGACATTTTCGGAATGGCATTCGGAAAAATAGTTTCAAGATCGTTTTTAGGAACGCGCTTAAAAATTTTCAGAGCAATAGAACCCGGATCAATTGGCATTTTACCTAATTTGACTTTCTTCTCTTTCAGGTAATCTGCTTCGCTGTAATTAAGATATATTAAGACACGATCATAATATTCAATTTCAACTTCTTTGGTCCAAAAAAAGTATTTTTTGACCTTTTCTTTCGCTTTATGATGTCCGCGTGCATAAAGTTCGAAATCTTTAAAAGCATTAAAATCGATAGAAAGATCCAATCCAATCAAATCAGATTCATTAAAAGCGTCGTTTAAAGCTTTTTGATTAATTCTGTAGTAATTACCACGCTCGAGAACTTTCAGCAATGTTTCTTTAAAAACAGGAAAATCACTTTTATTGATAAACTGTTCACGTTCTTTTTCGCTTAAATCGGGATCATAAAGCGCGTAATGCTGTTTTAGATTTCGGTTAAGATTAAAAGATTCATAATGATAATAGTGTTCGATAATTTCGAATAACTTTTTAAAATCATCAGCCTTTTGTGCGTTTTCGGCAAACGCAGTAATTTGCTTTTCCAGTAAGAATTCTTTGTTAAACGGAATATAATGTTCTCTAGTCATGCGGACTTAATTTCTTGGCTTTTACAGAACGCAAAAATACTGCCTGAAATTTGATTTTAGGCTTTATGCGTGATGTTTTTTTAACGCAAAGAGCGCTAAGAATTTTTAATGGAGAGACTTAATAAAACCGCAAAGCTCGCAAAGCTAGACAGAAATGCACTTTGTGCACTTTGTGTTTTAAAAAAGATTTTAATTGTTGTCTAATATTCAAATATAGCCCGCGGTTTTAACCGCGGGAATGCCCAGAGATGTGTTGTGATATGGATTGTGTCCCGTGGTTGAAACCACGGGCTATGTTGAAATAAAATTCGCAAAGCTTTGTGTAGATAAAGCTTTGCGTGATCAAAAACTTCTCAAAAAAAACTTTGCGAACTTTGCGTTATCCTTAGCGCTCTTTGCGGTAAAAAAAAACGATTAAGTAGGTAAACAAAAAAAAAGTGAAATTTCCAATCGGTACCAGCGATTTGAAATTCCACTTTCTGTTCCAAAAAAAAAGTGACAAAAAATTAAAAAGCTCTCTATTAGAAAACCTTGCCTAAACTAAAAATTATTCACTACAATATTAGCACAAAACAAAATGATGGCTACGAGTATTTATACCTGTTTTTGTAAATGATCAAAGATTTTGAATAGTTAGAGCGCAAAGGTTATTGCAATACCGATTTCTTTAATTCGATTACACCTTGAATATATTTTATTAATTCTTCTTTAGTAACTGCAAAAGGAGCTTTTTCGGCTTCGAAGTTTAAATAGAGATTAGCAATACTTTCGGCATCAAGATTTTGAGCGAGGTAATGATGCTCTGCATATTCTATAAGATGATCTACAAAACGTTCGCGCTGTTTTCCTTTTTCGACTGTTTCTAGATCGCCTTCTTTTATTTTTTCGATTACAGATTCTGGTAAATCAATTGTGAGATACATGCAGTCAACAGCAACTTTTGAGAGCAGTTCTTTAGGCACTTTACCTGTTGCATCGCAGTATGCGCAAGGCGCTGGAACCCATTTTAATTGACGGTTTAAACGGCGGATATCATCCCAATCAACAAATCTTTTTCCAAGACATCTCGGACATTTTGTATCTGATCTTCTAAAAAAATTAAAAATGCTCATTGGTTTGTAAGTAGCTTAATGGTTTGGTTGGCGCGAATTTAAATAATTAAGTAAGAAAAGTTTCTTGGTTTACGATTTTTTTTAAGAAAATAATTCACAAAATCCCAATTTTATACAATTGGCATTGATTTAAAACAAATAAAAATAACGATTGCTAAAATCTGAAATCCCTGTAATTACTTGGCATACGAAGTTTTGGTCTTGTATTAGATTTAGTACAAAAAGGAAATGTGTATTGCTTTTTTAGTTGTGAGAAAAACGATACTTTTGTTTGATAAAAAGGTGTTTTTATTGAAATAAAAAACTTTGAAGAATTTTAAATATCTTTGAATTATGAGCACAGCAACAAAACCAAAACATATTGGCAGAAATATCAGCCGAATTAGAGAGCTTAGAGGTATGAAACAAGAAGCGCTTGCTATTTCTATTGGAGTAAGCCAGCAATCTATTTCTAATATTGAGGGAAGTGAAACTATCGATGACGAAAGACTAAATAAAATTGCCGAAGTTTTAGGCGTTTCTGCAGAGACTATTAAGAATTTTAGTGATGAAGGAGTATTCAATTACTTTAATACTTTTAATGAACCTAATTTTGCAAATAGTAATGGTGCTTTTGGTCAAAATAATAATTGTTCATTCAATCCAATCGAAAAGCTGATTGAATCTTATGATGAAAATAAGAAGCTTTATGAGCGTTTATTAGAATCGGAAAAAGAGAAAATTTCTTATTTGGAAAAGTTGCTTAAAGAGAAATAAAATATTATAAAAACAAAAAAAGAGACTTTTAAAGTCTCTTTTTTTGTTTCTGTTTTTCCTGAAATATATACAAATACTTCTCAAAAATTACCTAATTATCTAAATTGACAAATTATCTCATTAAAAAAGATTATCTCATTGACAAATTATTTAGCAGAATCTGATACTTCCTTCCCACAGGAATAATATCGCCATTTGACATCGTAAGATTTTTGGATGTAACAGCAGAAATTTTAGTTGTATTTACAATATAAGATCGGTGAACTTGAAGGAAATGCGCACAATCAATTTCGGCACTTATACTCGCAAGCGACCCGTAAATGACAATAGGAGATTTTAATTTGCAATTGTACAATTTCATGTAATTACCCAGACTTTCGATGTATAAAATATCAGAAAGAGGCGTTTCAATTACTTGTCCGTTGGAGCGGTAAGAAAGCACTTTTTCGTCGTCGCTGTTTTCTTTTTTAAGATTATTTCCGGAATGATACGTTTTGGCTTTTTCTATTGCCTTTGAGAATTTATCGAACGAAATAGGTTTCATTAAATAATCAATAGCATCGTTTTGGTAGGCCGAAAGCGCAAAGTCAGAATAAGCCGTTGTCACAATCGTAATGGGGCGTTTGGGCTGAAGTTCCATTAATTCTACACCCGAAATTACGGGCATATTAATATCTAGAAAAATAATATCGTATTGGTTTTCGTTGAGCAGTTTTATGGCTTCCATACCATTAAAAGCACTTCCAGAATGTTCTAGTTCGTCAAATTTGGAGATATGCGAAATCAGGGCTTTGTGTGCCGGCGATTCGTCATCGATTATTAGACAGCGGTAGGTAAGTGCCATATATTCAATTTTACGATAAACATCTCTTTATCTTTTTTACAGCTCAAATCGTGTTTTAGACCGTATACTTCTAGACGTCTTTTTAAGTTTTCAATTCCAATTCCCGTGCTCGAAAGGCGCGATCCCGAATCGAGATAATTGTTTTTTAAAGTAAAAGTAACGCTTCGGCAATTTACCTTCAAATCAAGATTGATAAAAGGTTCGGCAGTTTCGGCAGAAAACTTCACTGCATTTTCTACCAAAGGCAGAAAGAACAAAGGCGGAATTTCGATTTGATCGTGAACACCTTCAATTTTTTGCGTTACAGCTAGTCTTTCGTTTCTAAACGTATAATATTCAATGTATTTTTTAATGAACGCAATTTCTTCCTGCATTAAAACATAATCTTTTTTAGAAGCTTCAATCTGATAACGCAACATGTCTGAAAGATTCAATATTCGATCTGGAACTTTTTCTGGTTCTGCTAGAGCTTCTCCGTAAAGATTATTCATTGCATTTAATAAAAAATGCGGATTGAGCTGCTGTTTTAAAAACGAAAGTTCCGATTTGAAATTCATAATATCTTTATCGGCTTGGCTCATTTTTTTGCTAATAACAATATGCAGGAAATAAAAAAAACAGCCGTTTATAATAAGCGATACAATCTGAAGGGCTTTTAAATTTCCTAGCTCCACAAGCGGGAGGAACCAATTCATGAAGAAATAAAAACAAGTCCAATATACTGCTAGAAGCGTGAAAAAGATTTTGAATCTTTTATGGAATAAAAAAGGCTTAATGATGCAGATGTTAAAAATCGTAATCCAGACAATACACGGAAAATAGCCCATGGCAATTTTGCTGAGAATAAAAGTCCAGCTATGTCCGTCGAGTTTTACTTCATCATAAATACAGGCGAAAATAACTAAATAAACAAGTGTGTTTACTATTAGGTTTCGTAGAAAAAAATTCTGGTAGATTTTTGCAATTGTCATAGTGGCAAAAATAATACAATCGTATAGTTTGTAAGTATTTATAAAGAAAAATTTATACCAACGCCATTCGTATAAATCGTACGCCATTGGTATAAAATTGCTGTTAAAATAGCGGTTTCTCCTTTATTTTTGAATTCGAATTTCTATACTCTTTTAAAAAAAATAAAAATGTACCAGTTTAAAGAATTAAAAGATGCCGATATGATCGTGGAGATTTTTAAAACAAATGTTCAGAATGAATCTGATCGAGATCATGTCATCGCAATGATGCAAAAGCATTTTCCAGAATATAAAATTAATTTTGATTTGGAAGACTGCGATAAAATTTTAAGAATTGAAGGTTTTGATTTGCAGTATGATAACGTCGTAAATCATGTTTCTCGTTTAGGTTATACTTGCATAAGATTAGAATAATATTTAAAATAACTTCAAAAGTAAATTAGGTAAAAATACGCAGCTGTATTTACTTTTTTTGTAAGTATTTTGCAGAATATTTTAATTTAAAATTAAATACAGAAATGATCGGTTTTATACTTTCGATTTTCCTTTTTCTTTTAGAACAGCTAACTTAATCAAGCTGTTTAAATTCTTCTATCATTACTGCTTTTTCATTACGAAAAGGTTTGTGCTTTTTTGCATATTATTTTTCTAATTTTGTGCCCATGAAAAAAGCATTCCAACTCTTCGATTTTAGCCAGAAAGTTAACTATAAAAACGAAATTTTAGCAGGTTTAACTGTTGCAATGACTATGATTCCAGAATCGCTGTCGTTTGCTATTTTGGCTGGATTTCCACCATTGGTTGGTTTATATGCCGCTTTTATTGCAGGATTGGTTACGGCTATTTTTGGCGGAAGACCTGGAATGATTTCGGGCGGAGCAGGAGCAACGGTCATTGTTTTGATCGCCTTAATGAAATCGCATGGAATTGAATATGTCTTTGCTGCAGTAGCTCTTGGCGGTGTCGTTCAGATTTGTATCGGACTTTTTAAACTTGGGAAATTTATTCGGTTAGTTCCGCAGCCCGTTATGTTTGGTTTTGTAAACGGTTTAGCAGTTGTGATTTTTATGTCGCAGTTGGAGCAGTTTAAAACAGTTGTAAACGGACAGGTTTCTTGGCTTCAAGGAACTCCGCTATATATTATGTTGGGTTTGGTCGCTTTGACTATTGCGATTGTTTTAATTTTTCCGAAGATTACAAAAGCGGTTCCAGCATCTTTAGTAGCCATTATGGTTGTTTTTGCTTTGGTAATTGTTTTTAATATTGAAACCAAAACAGTAGAAGATATCGCTTCGGTTCAAGGCGGATTTCCTCCGTTTCACATTCCGAATATTCCATTTTCTTTTGAAACTTTAAAAGTGATATTTCCGTATTCGGTCATTGTTGCGGCTGTTGGTTTAACGGAAGGTTTGCTTACCTTGAATCTGGTTGACGAAATCACAGGAACAAGAGGAAACAGCAATAGAGAATGTATCGCACAAGGAAGTTCAAATATTTTAAATGGCTTTTTTTACGGAATGGGAGGCTGCCCAATGATTGCACAGACTTTAGTAAATCTTGGTGCAGGATCAAGAGCCAGACTTTCGGGAATTATTGCAGCACTCACTATTTTATTGATTATTCTTTTCGGAGCTCCAGTAATCGGGAAACTGCCAATGGCGGCTTTAGTTGGTGTAATGATGATGGTGGCCATTACAACTTTTGAATGGGCAAGTTTCAGGATTATTAATAAAATGCCACGACACGATATTTTTGTTGGAATCTTAGTTGCCGTAATCACAATTGTGTTGCATAATCTTGCTTTGGCGGTTTTAATTGGCGTAATTATTTCGGCTTTGGTTTTTGCTTGGGAAAGTGCTAAGCGAATTCGTGCAAGACATTATATTGATGAAAACGGAATAAAACACTACGAAATTTATGGGCCGTTATTCTTTGGATCTACAGCAGCTTTTTTAGAAAAGTTTGATATTCAAAACGATCCCAATCATATTGTAATAGATTTTAAAGAAAGCCGTGTTTCAGATATGTCGGCAATAGAAGTTTTAAATAATCTGACTAAGAAATACAATCAGCTCAATAAAACAGTAGAATTACAGCATTTAAGTGCCGATTGCAGGCAATTGCTGAAAAATGCTGATGCGGTTATAAATGTTAATGTTATTGAAGATCCGACTTATAAAGTGGTTAGTTAATTAGATAATGTGCCAATTTGATAATTAGAGAATTAGAAAATTAGAAAATGTGAGAATTAGAAAATGTGAGAATTAGAAAATGTGAGAATTAGAAAATGTGAGAATTAGATAATTGTCTTGTCGTTGTGTATAAGCCGTATTGCTGGCATTTTTACAATTAAAAACCATCAATAAATTATCTAATTGACACATTTTCAAATTGCCACATTAAAAAACTCCTCCAACCGAAATTTTTCTAACTTCTGAAATCAGTTGTCCGTCATTAGTAAAACCTTCAATTAAAACCTGTATTTCTTTTTGCTGATTCTTTGGAATTTTAATTTGATAATCGGAACGATCATTTAACTCAATGTTTGGTATCCAGCCCAATGTGCCGAAATAATTAAATTCATCTTGATTTTCAAATGGAGCTGTTTTATAATTAAAATCTTTTGCGAAGCCTTTTGTTACAATAAATGTTGTGAATTTTGGTTTGAAATAATTGTTTTTTTGTCCTGTTTTCATGAAAATTTTAATTGTACCATGTCCTATGGTAGAAGTGTCAGAACTTCCAGTCTGATCAATATAAATTTCATCTATTTCATCTAATGTAAGGTTGAAGAGTTGATTGAAATCGAATACTAAAAAATTGTCAATATATACATTTGGAGATTTTCCAGACTCGCCAAGATAAGAACTTCTTCTTTCTTTTATGTATACGCTAAAGTCAGTTGGATTAATGCCAGTTTCATAACCATTTGAAGATAGAAAACTCAATACAGTTCTGAATTCCGTGCCATCAAATTTAAAAGCTTTGGCCATAGGGCTCATATCGTCTTTATGAGTAAAAACCTCTTTTTTGAAAGTGTTTTTTACTGCAACTTCTTTTAGTTCGCTAGCTTTTGTTTTAGGTGGCGGAAAATTAAAAACATTTTCAGAAGTTTTTAAAATGGGACAAAATGTTTTTTCGAATGATGTCCCCAAAACAAATCGAGGTTCATTTCGAGCTATTCGTGCTGCTATTTTTGTGGTTAAAGCAACGTTTTTCTCATTGGTCATTTGTAATGCCAAAACAGTCGAATCCTGGGCGAAAAAATGTTCAAATTTGAAATCATTGTTCTGATCTATATTGGTTTGATCAAATTGACTGTTTTTTAATGCAACGAGAGAAATTTTGTTCTTAGAATTCGGTTTTAGTTCTTTCTCTACTTTTCCGCTTATGGCGAACCCTTTTTCAAATTCAAAGCTAATTTTTGGTGGACCTGATTTAATATTTTCCCATAAATATTTTCCTCTATTCTGATTTAGCAGCAATAACTCTATGTCTTGTCTTCGAGTTTTATTTTCTGGATTAAAATAAAAATAAGTATCAGCTTCAGGTTTCTCCAGATAGGCATTTAGGTAAAAAGTGCTTAAAATTGTCTTTTTTTGATTGAAACATACGCTCTTTTCGGGAAGAACGCTAATGCTTAAATCTGCTTTATTAACATCGGTTTTTCCAGATAATAGAATGCTGTCATTAGATGTTATTTTTGCTTCTAATGTTGTAGAAGGAACCTTGTTTTCTTCAATATAGGTTAGCTTTTCTGTGATTTCATTTAAATCTTCATCCAATACTCTGATTACATTTACTCCATTTGGCAAATATTTTTTATCGAAATAAAAAGGTTGCTCTGTTTTATTGTTTTTGAAGCTGACTTCTTGTTGCATTGAATTTCCATTTTGTTGAATCAGAACGGTGAATTTTTTATTTTGATACAATTGAAGTCCTTTTTCATTTGTCTTTAGAACAACAAGCAAATTGTTTCGAGCGGGATTATTAGGAGCACTTAAAATAACTCCAGTTTCTGCAATTTTGCCTAGAGGCTGCGTTATTTTTACTTTATCAGTATTTATTTTAAGGGTATATTTTTCGTTTAAATCGGCTCTTAGGTAAAAAGCTCCATTTCCCGTGTGATTGGTGCGAAAGTGCGTAATTTCATTTGATTTAGAATCCAAAATAACTCCATCTGCTACTTCTATTCCTATTTTATTGCAGTCTGTAATCTTAATTCCAATAGTATTAATAATATCATTTAAGATAATTCCTCCTTCTGGAAACAAGTTTACCTCTGCTGTTTTCCAATTAGGTTCAGTGGTTTGAAATGCATACGGAACGTTTTTATCAATAATTTCGATTGTCTCATTAAAGGAATCGTCTTCCTTAAAATTATTCATCCAGTTTGTGTAGAAATGAAAATGATATTTGCCAGATTTAAATTTTTCGTTTAAATGAATTCCGCCAGAAAAAACACCATATTGCGCAAAAAGTAATTGTTTCTGAACGATTTGGTCTTCGCCATTATAAACGATTAGTTGAACATTTGTAGTATTGCTGTTCGGGATGTTATAGTTTTTACTAAGAATATATCCTTTGAAGGCAATATCTTCATTATTTGTAAAAAGATTTTTATTGAATTGTACATGAATAACCTCGCGATCCTGAGAAAAATAATCATTAAGGTATTTGGTAATTTTGTCTTGATTGGATATAGCCTGTGCAAAAGATTGAAGGCAGAATAGAAAACTAAAAAACCTGATGATTAATTTCATAAATAGAAAATATTTGGCAATTATGATACTTATAATGTAGCTATAAAATTAATTGGATTAGTGTCCTAAAATGGTTAAAAGATTCATAATATTTTTAAAGTTTTAACAAAACAATTTAAGGAATGTGAAGCTTGTCAATTAAGTAATTATAATGACTTAATATTTATATATGTTATCAAAAAATAAACCCGACAGGTTTTAAAACCTATCGGGTCTAAACTTTGTTTGTCTTTATGTTTTTGTCAGGCTGAGCGGAGTCGAAGCCTACGCGCCGATTGAAGCGCGCTTCGATTTCGCTCAGGTTGACAATCATTGTCAAATTATCAAATTATCAAATTGACAAATTATTTAATTTAGCGCAGCATTGATTCTACATCACTCAATTTTCCGTCAATTTCACCCGTTTGTAGGCCTAGAATATGAGCAATTAAGGGATAAACGGAAACGTTTTGAAACGTTTTTACTTTCTTATTGACTTTAAAAGCAGGGCCTTTTGCGTAAAAAATAGCATGCATATCTTTTTCATTATTATCATAACCGTGAGTTCCACCTTTTATATGTGTACTTTCTTTGTTGACTAAACTCCAACCTTTATCGGCCTCAATAACAAAATCATGAACACGCGTATTCGTTCCGTAATGTAGTCTTTCAGGAACTTCGGTCGATTTCCAGAATTTAATATGAGGCACTTTTTTCAAAGCAGTAGCAATAGAATCTTGATAGCCAGGTTTTGCCTGTAAACTCATAATTGGATTGATTACGTCTTTATAACCCAACCATTCTGGTTTTAAGTAATCTAAAACGGCTACTTTTTTATCATTGCTAATATCGGCCATTCCATGATCTGAAACGATGATTAAATTGATTTGTTTTCCGATAGGCAATTGATCCAATCTTCGAGATATTTCACCCATTATAGAATCCATCTTGATGACCATTTTTTTATTTTCAGACGAAAGTGGACCGAAATTATGACCCGTATGATCTGGCTCGTCAAAATACAAAGTCACCAAATGCGGGCGCTGTTTTTCTGGAAGTTGTAGCCACTTCATAACGGTATCGATTCTTGCGCCATACGGAATTTTACCGTCGTAGTTTTTGAAATAACTCGGATTTCTTTTGTCAATATCAGAACCCGGCCAAAAGAAGGAGGCTGTTTTTACGCCTTGCTGTTCGGCTAAATTCCAAATCGGATTTCCGCCATAAAATCTCGAATCATTTTTTGCATTGCTTGATAATGAAAAAGATTGATTTAAAGAAGCATCATAAAAAACATTATTAATAATTCCGTGATGATCTGGATAAAGTCCTGTTACAATCGAATAATGATTTGGGAAAGTCTTACTAGGATATGAAGGTTTCATTGATTTTGCATGAACGCCTTCTTTTTCAATTTGCTTCAAATTCGGAAGATTGAATTGTTTGCCGTAATCCCAGCGAAAGCCATCCATAGAAACTAAAACTACATAGTTTTCTTTGCTATTTTGGGCTTGTAAAAAAGTAGTAAGAAGTAAAAATGTAAAAGATAAAAAGTGAGTTGTGAATTTTCTCATTGTGCAATTTTAAATAGAATTGCAAAGGTAGAGATAACATATTTTTTAAAGAAAAAGAGAATGTTAAATAAAAAATGGTTGCCACTAATTGCACTAATTTCCACGAATTATTTTTCTTTTCAGCCACAGATTAAAAGGATTTTTATTTTATGCAGATCAGAGATTATAAAAATTAAATTAATCTGTTTGAATCTGTAAAATCTGTGTGAAAATTTTTTAGTGTATCCAATAAAGAAATCCTTTTAATCTGTGTAATCTGTGGCAACTTTTTATAAGCAAAATCATTCGTGGAAATTAGTGCAATTCGTGGCGAACAAAAAAAGCGCCAGATAAAAAATCCAGCGCTTTTAATTTTTAAGAAGAGAATGAATTACATCATTCCTGGCATTCCGCCACCCATTGGCATTCCGCCTCCGGCATTTTCTTCTTTAATATCAATTAATGCACATTCTGTAGTTAAGATCATTCCAGAAACAGATGCAGCGTTTTCAAGGGCTACACGAGTTACTTTTTTAGGATCGATAATTCCAGCAGTAAGCATATCTACATATTCGTCAGTTTTTGCATTGTATCCAAAATCACCTGAACCTTCAGAAACTTTAGCTACAACAACAGAACCTTCAAGACCAGCGTTTTCAACGATAGTTCTTAATGGAGCTTCAACAGCACGAGAAACGATTTGAATTCCTGTAGCTTCATCAGCGTTGTCCGCTTTTAAATCAGCCAAAGCAAGTTTAGCTCTTAATAAAGCTACACCACCACCAGCAACGATTCCTTCTTCTACAGCAGCACGAGTTGCGTGTAAAGCGTCATCAACTCTGTCTTTTTTCTCTTTCATTTCAACTTCAGAAGCAGCACCAACGTAAAGAACAGCAACACCACCAGCTAGTTTAGCTAGACGCTCTTGTAATTTTTCTTTATCGTAATCAGATGTAGTAGTTTCCATCTGACCTTTAATTTGGTTTACTCTGTTTTTGATGATATCAGCTTCACCAGCACCGCTTACGATAGTTGTATTATCTTTATCGATAGAAACTCTTTTTGCGTTTCCTAACATTTCGATAGTTGTATTTTCAAGAGTATAACCTCTTTCTTCAGAAATTACAGTTCCACCAGTCAAGATTGCGATATCTTCTAACATTGCTTTTCTTCTGTCTCCAAAACCTGGAGCTTTTACAGCAGCAATTTTAAGAGCACCTCTTAATTTGTTTACTACTAATGTAGAAAGAGCTTCTCCGTCAACATCTTCAGCAATAATCAATAATGGTTTTCCTGATTGAGCAACTGGCTCTAAAACTGGAAGTAATTCTTTTAAAGAAGATACTTTTTTGTCGTATAATAAAATGTAAGGAGAATCTAATTCAACTTCCATTTTCTCTGGGTTTGTTACAAAGTAAGGAGAAAGGTACCCTCTGTCAAATTGCATTCCTTCAACAACATCAACGAAAGTATCAGTTCCTTTAGCTTCTTCAACAGTGATAACACCTTCTTTTCCAACTTTAGCGAAAGCTGTAGCGATTAATTCACCAATAACTTCGTCATTGTTAGCAGAGATAGAAGCAATTTGTTTGATTTTGTCAGAATCGCTTCCAACAACTTTAGCTTGTTTTGCTAAGTCAGCTACGATAGTTTCAACAGCTTTGTCGATACCACGTTTCAAATCCATTGGATTTGCACCTGCAGCAACGTTTTTAAGACCTTCTTTTACTATAGCTTGAGCTAAAACTGTAGCAGTTGTAGTTCCGTCTCCAGCTAAATCATTGGTTTTAGAAGCAACTTCTTTTACCATTTGCGCACCCATATTTTCTAGTGCGTCTTTTAATTCGATTTCTTTTGCAACAGAAACACCATCTTTAGTAACAGTTGGTCCACCAAATGATTTTCCGATAATTACGTTACGACCTTTTGGTCCAAGAGTTACTTTTACAGCATTTGCTAATGCATCAACACCACGTTTTAATCCGTCACGTGCTTCAATATCAAATTTTATATCTTTTGCCATTTTTATTATTTGCTTTAGGCAGTAGGCTTTAAGCTTTAGGCTTTTTCTACTGCTGTTAATAATTTTTTTTATGCTTTACACAGTAGGCTTTAAGCTTTAGGCTTTTCTACTGTGGGTTTCAGTTGCAGCATAGTGCTTATTGCCTATGGCTTACAGCTTATTGCTGAACTAATACTTGTTTTAATTTGTAAATTTTGCTTTTTATACTGTTGATTTTTTCTATTTGATTTTCTGCAATTTCATTATTTAGATATTGTAAATCTTTAGCTAAAATCAAAAGATATTCGGTTTCATTTGCAGAACCTAAAGCAATGTTGAGAAATTGATTGAACTCTTTGTCGCTATTTCTTCCGCATCCTTCACTAATATTAGTCGGGATTGAGGAAGATGCCCTTCTAATCTGACTTGTTAATCCATATAATTCTTCTTTTGGGAAAAGAGAAGTTATTTTATAGATTTCTAAAGTGAAAGAATGACTCAGCTGCCAAATGTCATATTTTTTAAAATCTCTCATTTTTTTGTTAGCTTTAAGCTTTAAACAGTAGGCTATAGGCATTTTGTGAAAGCTTATAGCTTAAAGCTTACGGCTTACAGCAATCTTTAGATAATTGCAAGGATATCGTCCTCACGCATAATCAAATAATCAGTACCTTCTAATTTTAATTCAGTACCAGCATATTTACCGTAAAGAACAGTATCTCCAACTTTTACAGTCATAGTGTGATCTTTAGTTCCGTTTCCTACTGCAACTACAGTTCCTTTTTGAGGTTTCTCTTTGGCAGTATCAGGAATAAAAATACCTGAGGCAGTTTTAGTTTCAGCTGCAACAGGCTCAATAAGTACGCGGTCTGAAAGCGGTTTAATGTTTAAAGCCATGATTTTATATTATTATAAGTTATACGTTTTTTTCTGTTCTATAAACTTTCAGAAACTGTGCCATGCTAGAAAAACTGACATTATTTCTTAAAAAAAATGCCAGCTTTGACAGGCTGGCATTAGATTGTATATCGAGCTACTTTTTATTTTGCTGGTGCAGGTGCTGGTGCAGGTGTTGCAGGCGCAGGAGTAGTTCCTTGTGCTGGAGCTGTAGGTGCGTTTACAGGAGCTTCAGTTTTATCAATAATTTTAGATTCAGTATCGCTTAAAGATCCAGAGAAGCTTAAGCTAGAAAGTAAAATTAGCACAATTAAAACAGTAGCCAAAGTCCAAGTACTTTTGTCTAAAAAGTCAGTTGTTTTTTGTACTCCACCTAACATCTGCGTTCCGCTGATTGTAGAAGACAATCCGCCTCCTTTAGGGTTTTGTACCATGATAACTACGATCAATAGAAAACAAACTATTGTGATTAAAACTAAAAAAATTGAAAATGTGCTCATTACTTAATTATTGTTATTGTTATTTTGTTGTAAAATCTTTATATCCGATATGCGGTCTGCAAAGAAAGTAATTTTTTCTGGATATTTCAAAATTAATATTTCATAAGCTTGAATTGCTTTTGTATATTTCTTTTGTTCCAGATATACTCTGGCCAAAGTCTCGGTCATTAAATACGAATTGTCTTCTATAGTAGCCTCAATTTGAACTACTGGAGCACTTGTTCCAGGTTTAATTGGAGATATTTTCGGATTGGTTTCAATAAATTTATCGATAATTTCAGCCTTCTTTTGTCTTTCTTCTTCTTTAGCAGCTTCAATTTTAGCTTGTTCTTCTGGAGAAAGTTCGTTTGAGCGGTCAATTGGTTCTGTTCGAGATAATTGAAGCCATTCTTGGAACGAATGTTTTTCGCTAAGAGAAAAATCCAAAGGTTTTCCAATTTCTAAATGTTCTGCAGCTGTTTTTGCAGGTTCATTAGGCTCTTCTTCTTCGATTATTTCTTCGATCGGCTCCTCATTTTCTTCTCTAATCTCTTCTTCTTTATCTTCTTCGCTATCCTCAGCTTTGATAACCTCTTGAGCTGCTTCTTTTGGTTCTTCAGGTTTTTTTGTT
Organism: Flavobacterium movens; assembly: GCF_039581425.1. Taxonomy (NCBI): domain Bacteria; kingdom Pseudomonadati; phylum Bacteroidota; class Flavobacteriia; order Flavobacteriales; family Flavobacteriaceae; genus Flavobacterium; species Flavobacterium movens. The sequence continues at coordinate 223,294 of NZ_JBCPXY010000004.1, read as the reverse complement.
TCAGCTTCTTTAATCGAAGAAAGAATAGATCGCTCAACAGAATTCATTTTAAATTCTGGAATAATCATTTCTTCGATAACGCTATCATCTTCGTCTTCTTCAACCGAATTTAAAATAGGCTCTTCTATAATAGGTTCAGCTTTTATTTCCTCAACTTTTGCAGATTGTTCAGCAGTTGCGGCTTCTGATTCTTTAATCGAACTTAAAATAGAATTTTCAATACGATCAAATTTATGCTCCTCAACTGTAATTATAGATTCAGGTTCAGTTATGGAAGGAGTTTCAGAAACTTTAATAGAACTTAAAATAGAGTTTTCAATACGGTCTATTTTAGGTTCTTCTGTTATTATCGTTTCTTCTTCTATTTCTTCTTCTGATAAAATTTCATTTTCTTCCTCAATATTTGAGACTGAATCGACAGCATTAATTTTATTTTCTGTTTCGATTACTGGTTTTTCAAAACTAACCGAATGCGCTTCTTTAATAGCAAGAAAAATAGACGGATCTATTTCTGGAAGTTTTTTAGGCTCTTCTATTATAATTGGTTTTTCAAAAGTAACAGAATGTGCTTCTTTAATAGCCAGAAAAATAGAAGGGTCAATTTCAGGAACTTTTTTAGGTTCTTCAATAATGACAGGTTCTTCCGCTTTTACTGGTTCCTGCGTTTTAATTGTCTCTTCGATTTTTGTAAATGAAGGAGTTTCTATAGTAGAAATTGGTGTTTCTTTTATTATCTCGGAAACAGCTTGTTCTTCAACGTCTGTTTTTATTTCAATAGCTTTCTGAATTTGTTCAGGCGAAATGATCTCGCTGTCAAAAACTGTGATTTCAAGAAGATCTCTCAATTTTTGTTCATAGAAATCATTCTGAATAGAAGTGAAAGCTTCAGAAGTAATAAAATCAAATAGAACAGAACGATCAGCAGTATGCGCTGCTGTTACTTTTAAAGCATAATTATACTTAAAACTTTTTTGATTGTAAAGTCCTTTTAATCGCAATGCGCGTGCACTTTGAAAATACGGAAATTCATTCAAAACACTGCCTAATGCATCCGCCTGCTTTTCAGTAATAGCATCGGGTTTGTTCATTAAGTAGGTATAATCGCTAACGTTCATTCTTTATTTTTGGTTTAATCGGTTAATTGTTTAATCGTTTATTCATTTTTGTTTGTTTTATCGATTAAACGGTTTTACGATTTAACGATTAAACAAACATGCAAAACTACCATTTTGCTAATGACTCATTAAAGATATCTTGTGTAATTCTTTCAAAAATAACTCTAATTGCTTCACTTAAAACAGATCCTGTTGGTAAGTCTCTTCCTGGGAAGTCGTAATAGAATTCAAAAGATTTCTCAAAATCATCTGTTTCTTTCTTTTTATTCATAAAACGAACATTGACACGAATCGATAAACGGTTTTGAGCAGCCTGCTGATCAGCAGTTGCTGTCATTGGAGTAATTCTGTAATCTGTAATTTCTCCTTCATAAACTAAATCACCTCCATTACTGACTAAGTTTAAGTTTGTTTGATTCATAATCAAATCCTGCAAAGCCAAGGTAAAAGTTCTATCGATTCCAGGTTCAATTAAATCGGCATTATTCTGAAAGAAGTTAACTTGAAATGTTTTAGCATCGATTTTTCCAGTTCCTGTAAAGTTATAAACAGAACAGCCACTCAACATAAAAAGGCTTAAAAGTGCAAAAAGAGAATATATTTTTTTCATAATATTTAAGAGGAAATCCCAATTTTTAAATTTCAAATTCCAATTGCTCCAAATATAGATAATTGGAATTTGGAATTTCGAAATTGTAATTTAATTATTTTTATAGATCGAATTGCTTGATTTTACGATACAAAGTTCTTTCAGAAATACCTAGTTCATCTGCCGCAGCTTTACGTTTTCCTTTGTTTTTTTCTAATGATTTTTTGATCATTTCGATTTCCTTTTGCTCTAAACGTAAAACTTCTTCTTCCTCGATAGTTTCAGCAAACAAGTAATTGTCATCTTGCATCTGATAATTGTCTTCTCGAACAGTAGGCGCTGTCATAACAGCAGTTCTTGGTTCTTCTTCAAAATCAATTTCGCTGTCGTTTTGCTGATTTCCGTATATTTTCTGAATTAGATTCGGATTAATATCTTGTACTTTAGATGTACCATTTTTCATCAATTCTAAAGTGAGTTTTTTCAAATCGTTTAGATCACTTCTCATATCAAAAAGCACTTTGTATAAGATGTCTCTTTCGGTGCTAAAGTCACTTTCTTTTTTGCTATCGCTAATAACAGAAGGCAAATTGCTTCCTTCAGCAGGCAAGTACGATTGTAAAGTGGCAAGACTGATATCTCGATTCGTTTCTAAAACAGAAATCTGCTCAGCCACATTTCGAAGCTGACGAATATTTCCGCTCCATCTGAATTTTTGTAAAAGCTGAACGGCATCATCGTCCAGTCTTAAAGGCGGCATTTTGTATTTGTGGGCAAAATCGGCCACAAATTTTCTGAACAATAAATGAATATCGTCATTTCTTTCGCGTAAAGGTGGTAATGTGATTTCAACCGTACTTAAACGATAGTATAAATCCTCACGAAATTTACCTTTTTCAATAGCATTAAATAAATTCACGTTGGTTGCCGCAACAATACGAACATTTGTTTTTTGAACTTGTGAAGAACCTACTTTAATAAATTCTCCGTTTTCAAGAACACGAAGCAATCTTACCTGAGTGGTTAGTGGTAATTCACCAACTTCATCTAAGAAGATTGTTCCGCCATCGGCCACTTCAAAATAACCTTCGCGTGTGCTTGTTGCACCTGTAAAAGCTCCTTTTTCGTGACCAAAAAGCTCACTGTCAATTGTTCCTTCCGGAATTGCACCGCAGTTTACGGCAATATATTTACCATGCTTTCTATGCGAAAGCGAATGTATAATTCTAGGAATATTTTCTTTACCAACACCACTTTCCCCAGTTACCATAACCGAAATATCAGTTGGAGCAACCTGAATGGCTTTTTCAATGGCGCGATTTAATTTCGGATCATTTCCAATAATCTCAAATCGCTGTTTTATTGCTTGAACTGTTTCCATAGTTTTTTGTTTCAAGTTTTTGTTTGTTTCAGGTTTCAAGTTTTTACTTTGACCTTTAACTTTTAAACTTTTGGCTTATAATTTTTATCTTTTGCCACAGATTAAAGTGATTAACACAGATTTTCTAAATTATAAAATATATCTTTTGTATTGAAGAGATTTTGTCTGAAAATTTACAAGTAGCCCTACTTCTGAATCTGATAGTTTTATGTAATTTAAAATCTGAGCAATGTGCTCGCTTGAAAATTCTTTTATTGCTTTAACTTCTAAAATTACATCTTCATTAATTACAAAATCTGCATAAAATTTATGAGCTAAAACTTTTCCTTTATATTCAATTGAATATTCTTTTTCTCTTTCAAAAGGAATATTATTTTCTCTAAATTCTACTTCTAAAGCATCTTTGTAAACCACCTCTAATAAACCTGGCCCAAGATTTCGGTGTACTTCCATACAAATCCCAATAATCTTGTAAGTCTCTTTTTCTTTATAATGTTGCATAAAAACAATTAATTTTTACCAAGATTTAAAAGTAAGAAAAGTATTAAAAAAAATCTTTCTAATCCTTTTAATCTGTGGCAAAAAAAAATTAATTCATGCTACTCAAACCAACCGCATCTCCTTTCAAGGTTCCAGAAGTACAGCTTGTGATTTTTACGTTTACGAAATCTCCAATTTTATAATTCTCTTTTGGAAAAACAACTGTTATACTCTGAGAATTTCTTCCGGAGAATTCGTCTTTAGATTTCTTAGAAACTTTCTCGACTAAAACTTCAACTGTTTTTCCAACGAATTCTTCACTTCTAAACCAAGCATGCTTTTGCTGTAAATCGACAATTTCTTGTAATCTTCTTGCTTTAGTTTCTTCCTCGACATCATCTTTCATTTTTCTTCCAGCCAAAGTTCCAGGACGTTCAGAATACGAATACATATAACCGAAATTATATTTTACGTATTCCATTAAACTTAAAGTGTCTTGGTGATCTTGCTCTGTTTCTGTTGGGAAACCAGCAATCATATCTTGAGAGATCGAAGCATCTGGAACAATTGCTCTAATTTTGTCAATCAAAGCCATGTATTCTTCACGAGAGTGCAAACGATTCATTTCTTTTAAAATTCTATTACTTCCAGACTGAACCGGTAAGTGAATATGTTTGCAGATATTTGGATATTTTGCAATAACATGCAGAATGCTCTCATGCATATCCTGCGGATTTGAAGTCGAAAATCGAATACGCATTTTTGGAAAACCAACAGCAACCATCTCTAGCAACTGATCAAAATCAACGGCAGTTGCTTTTTGCATTTCAGAAGCGTTTACAAAATCTTTTTTCAATCCGCCTCCGTACCAAAGGTAACTGTCAACGTTTTGTCCTAAAAGTGTAATTTCTTTAAAGCCTTTTTCCCAAAGATCTTTAATTTCATTCATGATGCTTTGAGGCTCACGACTACGCTCACGTCCGCGTGTAAACGGTACAACGCAGAATGTACACATATTATCGCATCCACGAGTGATCGAAACCAAAGCTGTGATTCCGTTGCTCATTAAACGGACAGGCGAAATGTCTCCGTATGTTTCTTCTTTTGATAAAATTACATTAATGGCGTCACGGCCTTCTTCAACTTCTGCCAATAAATTCGGAAGATCTTTATAAGCATCGGGTCCAACCACAAGATCAACTATTTTTTCTTCTTCTAAAAACTGACTTTTCAAACGTTCTGCCATACAGCCCAAAACGCCCACTTTCATTTTCGGATTCGTACGTTTTACAGCGTTGTATTTTTCTAGACGTTTGCGAATAGTTTGCTCTGCTTTATCTCTAATAGAACAAGTGTTTACCAAAACCAAATCGGCTTCTTCTAAAACAGAAGTGGTATTATAACCTCCGTCAGACAAAATGGAAGCTACGACTTCACTGTCCGAAAAATTCATCGCACAGCCGTAACTTTCTATAAATAGTTTTTTAGTATTCTCAGGTTTATTTTCCAAAACAAGACTTTCACCCTGTTTGCTTTCTTCAATAATCTTTTCCATTGTAAAAATTCAAAGTGCAAAGATAGGGTAATTGAATCTAATATGACAAGATGTCAGATAAAGAATTAACAATGTTTTAAAAATTTTAGATTGCAGATTTTAGATTGTAGATTATGCGTTGTTTTATCAATTGATATGTACTGGACGAAAGTTTAAACTCAATGGCAAAAAATATAAAATCTAAAATCTGCAATCTAAAATAAAGGGATTTCTTGGTTAAAAATCACTAAAAGTTATACCTATATATATTATCGAGATTATTACAGATAAATCTGCAATTTTAAGTTTCATAATATCAAAATACCTCAAAAATGCATTCGTAAGGTTAATATTTAAAAAAAATAAATACTTTTGTTGCAGAAAAATAGAGCAATGGCAAAGAATTTAGTAATAGTGGAGTCACCTGCAAAGGCGAAAACGATCGAGAAATTTCTTGGGAGTGATTTTCAGGTGGAGTCAAGTTATGGACACATAGCGGACTTACCATCAAAGGAAATAGGAGTAGATGTAGAAAATGGTTTTAAACCTAAATATGAAGTTTCTCCGGATAAAAAAGCCTTGGTAACGAAATTGAAGTCACTTTCTAAAAATGCCGAAACGGTTTGGTTAGCATCCGATGAGGACCGCGAGGGAGAGGCTATTTCATGGCACTTGGCGGAAGAATTAAAACTGGATACTAAAAAAACTAAACGTATTGTTTTTCACGAGATTACAAAATCTGCGATTCTCAAAGCAATCGATAATCCAAGAGAAATTGACTATAATTTAGTAAACGCACAACAAGCACGTCGTGTTTTAGATCGTTTAGTGGGTTACGAATTATCTCCGGTTTTATGGAGAAAAATTAAAGGCGGACTTTCAGCTGGTCGTGTACAGTCGGTTTCTGTGCGTTTGATTGTTGAAAGAGAACGCGAAATACAAAGTTTCAATGCAGTTGCAACTTATTCTATTGTTGCAGAATTTGTAAATGAAGCAGGAAAAGCTTTTAAAGCAAAACTTCCAAAAAACTTCAATACTAAAAAAGAAGCCGAAGATTTCTTAAATCAAAACATCGGTTCTAAATATAAGGTAGCAGATTTAGAAACTAAACCTACCAAAAAATCTCCAACTGCACCTTTTACAACTTCTACGTTACAGCAGGAAGCAGCAAGAAAATTATACTTGCCAGTTGGAATTACCATGCAATTAGCGCAGCGTTTATACGAAGCCGGACTTATTACTTATATGAGAACCGACTCGGTAAACCTTTCTAAAGAAGCAATGGATGCTGCACAGGCAGAAATCATAAAATCGTACGGGAAAGAATTTTCTAAACCGAGAACTTTTGCTAATAAAAGTAAAGGAGCACAAGAAGCGCACGAAGCAATTCGCCCGACAGATATGTCTCGTCACACCGTAAATATCGACCGTGACCAAGCTCGTTTATACGATTTGATCTGGAAAAGAACTTTGGCTTCGCAAATGAGCGATGCACAGCTTGAAAGAACAAACGTAAAAATTGAAGCAGACAATCATAGCGAGATTTTTACAGCTTCTGGAGAAGTATTGCTTTTTGAAGGTTTCTTAAAAGTATATTTAGAAGGTCATGATGACGATGAGGAAGAGCAAGAAGGAATGCTTCCGGCTTTAAAAGTAAATGAGAAACTAGCAAATAACTATATTACAGCTACAGAACGATATTCAAGACCGCCTGCACGTTACACTGAAGCATCTCTGGTTAAAAAATTAGAGGAACTTGGAATCGGACGTCCGTCAACTTATGCACCAACAATTTCTACAATTATCAATAGAAATTATGTTGAAAAAGGAACTCTTGAAGGCGTAGAGCGTAATTATACACAGCTTACTTTGCAAAATAGTAAGGTAGGAGAAAAAGTTCTAAAAGAAAACACAGGTTCAGATAAAGGGAAATTGGTTCCTACAGATATCGGAACGATTGTTACTGATTTCTTGGTAAAGAATTTCGGAAACATTCTCGATTATAATTTTACTGCAAAAGTTGAGCAAGACTTTGATGAAATTGCCGAAGGAAATATTGACTGGGCAAAAATGATGCAGGATTTCTACAACAAATTTCATCCAAATGTAAAAGAAGTTGAGGCAAATGCTGAACGTGAAAGTGGTGAAAGAATTCTAGGAAAAGATGCAGATGGAAGACAAGTTTCTGTTCGTCTAGGGAAATTTGGTCCAATGGCTCAAATTGGAGAAGCAGACGATGAAGATAAGAAGTTTGCTAGTTTAATGGCGGACCAGAATATTGGAAACATTACACTTGAAGAAGCTCTGAATTTGTTCTTGCTTCCAAAAAGTTTAGGAGAATATAAAGGAGAAGAAGTTGAAGTAAATAATGGCCGTTATGGACCTTATGTTCGTCACGGAAGTGTCTTTATATCATTACCAAGAGGAGAAGATCCGCTTAATGTTTCTAAAGAAAGAGCTCAGGAATTAATTGACGAAAAAGCACTTGCTGATGCGCCAATTGCGGTTTACAAAGGAGAAGCTGTTCAAAAAGGTGTGGGACGTTTTGGACCATTCATTAAATGGAACGGACTTTTTGTTAATGTGAGCAAGAAATACAATTTTGATAATCTTTCTCAAGCTGATGTTGAAGAATTGATTGAAGATAAACTTCAGAAAAATATTGATAAAGTTATTCATAACTGGGAAGAAGAAGGAATTGTAGTAGAGAAAGCCCGTTGGGGACGTTCTGTGATTCTGAAAGGTAAAGTCAAAATTGAATTAAGCAAAGATGTTGATGCAACAAAATTAACTCTGGCTCAAGTTCAAGAAATGATTGCTGCTAAAGTACCTGCGAAAAAAGCGCCTGCAAAGAAAACTGCAGCTAAAACAACAACAGCTAAAAAAGCTCCGGCTAAAAAAACAACTGCTAAAAAGAAATAAATATAGATGGAATTTGATTTTCTAGAACCAGTTAATGATGCAATTGTAAGATTCGTCGGAGGACTGTCTTCACAAGAGCTTGGGAGTAAAGTTGTTTTTCATACCCAAGATCAGTTTCCTGATATTGCGCAAATAAATATTGCTATAATTGGTGTTTTAGAAGACCGTACAAACATCAATATGATTAACGAAGTTAATCTTTCTGCTGTGCGTAAAAAGCTTTACAGTATGTTTCCAGGTAACTGGGATGCTTCGATAGCAGACCTTGGAGATATACTTGCAGGCGATTCTGTAGAGGATACTTATTTTGCATTAAAGAAAGTTACAGCTGCATTAATCAAGAATAAAGTCATACCTATAGTCCTAGGAGGTTCTCAGGATTTGACCTATGCTTTGTATCGTGCTTACGATGATTTAGAGCAGATGGTAAATTTGGTTGCAGTGGATAATAAATTTGATTTTGGTAAAGAAAATGAGTCGGTTTCTGCTAACTCTTACCTGACAAAAATTATTATTGATGAGCCTAATAATCTTTTCAATTACTGTAATATAGGATATCAAACTTATTATAATTCGCAAGAAGAAATTGATTTAATCGAAAAGCTGTTTTTTGATGCTTATAGATTGGGTGAAATTTCTAATAAAATAGCTTTAGCAGAGCCAGTTTTTAGAGATGCAGACTTGGTTAGTATAGATTTGAATTCTGTAAAATCTTCTGCTTCAGCTAATATGGTTACATTTGAGCCAAACGGATTTAATGGAAAAGAGATTTGTGCTTTGGCTAGATATGCTGGTATCAGTGATAAAGTTTCTTCTTTTGGAGTATTCAATCATAACAGTACATTGGCCGAATCGGCTATTATTGCTCAGATTGTATGGTATTTTATTGAGGGGTATCACTACCGCTCAAAAGAATATCCATTTGGAAGTAGGGCTAACTATTTAAAGTATATAGTTCCGTTAGAAGATGAAGAACTGATATTCTATAAAAGCGATAAAACTGACCGTTGGTGGATCGAAATTCCATATGAATCAAATGGCAACAATAAATTGAAAAGAAATACGTTATTACCTTGTTCTTACGAAGAATATTTGTCGGCTTGCAATCAAGAATTGCCAGAAAGATGGTGGAAAGCGCAACGAAAAAACGCATTATAGAACGAAAATTTAAGTGAAATCTTAAAATTTTGAAACCTGTTTAAAAAGGTTAAATTTAATTAGTAGGAAAATTTTTCTAATATATAAAAATTAACGTTTTACATCGATTTTTTAGAACAGTTTATCGATAAAATATTTTTTTTTTATTTTATTTAACATTATTTTTGAACAGTAAAATAAATTCGCAAGTAGTATTGTTTTTTAGATAAATAATAAATACGTTTACGGACTTTTAATAATGAATAGATAATCCCAAATTTATATGAAGAAGTTTATTGCATTTGCAGCAATGTTAACACTAGTAATCGGCTGTGGTAAGTCTGGTGACAAAGGTGAATTAGTCGGTGTTACAGGAGGGAAATGGCATCCCGAGAAGCCTTATGGAATGACATTAGTTCCGGGTGGATCTTTTATTATGGGTAAATCAGATGCTGATTTAGCTAACGTGGAAGATGCTCCAACTAAAACTGTAACTGTTCGTTCATTCTATATGGATGAAACTGAGATTACAAATAGTGAGTATCGTCAATTTGTGGAGTGGGTAAAAGACTCTACAATGAGAGTTCGTTTAGCGATCTTAGCCGACGAAACTGGACAGAAAGCTACTGATGGAAAAGGTAAAAAAGGCGGAAGTATTGCTGATTATGCTTTTAACGACTCTGATCCAGAAAAAATGACAGCTTATGATAAATACATGTATGATAACTACTATAGTGTTGGTACAAAGGATGATCCATATGCTGGAAGAAAATTAAACAGAAAAGTAAAATTAATTAAAGATACTAAAGCTTATCCAGACGAGTATTACGCTGAAGTAATGGATTCTATGTATTTACCAATTGAAGAATCATACAATGGTTTAAGAACAATTGACGTAAATAAATTGAAATTCCGTTATTCTTGGATGGATATTCAAGCTGCTGCAAAAGCTAAAGTTGGAAAAAGAAGTGACTTCGTAAAAACTGAACAGGTAAATGTTTATCCTGATACTGCAGTTTGGATTAAAGATTTTGCTTACTCATATAATGAGCCAATGCATAATGATTATTTCTGGCACAAAGCTTATGGAGATTATCCAGTAGTGGGTGTGACTTGGAAACAAGCTAAAGCATTCTGTGCTTGGAGAACTTTAAACAAAAACAGCTACATTAAATCTAAGAAAAAAGGACGTGACTTAGTAAACTCTTTCAGATTACCAACTGAGGCAGAATGGGAGTATGCTGCTAGAGGAGGTCTGGAGTCTGCTACTTACCCATGGGGAGGTCCTTATACTAAGAGTGATAGAGGTTGTTTCTTAGCAAACTTCAAACCTAGTAGAGGAGACTACGCTGCTGACGAAGCACTTTATACAGTTGAAGCTAAATCATACGATGTAAACGGTTATGGATTATACAATATGGCAGGAAACGTTTCTGAGTGGACAGATTCGGCTTATAATCCAAACGCTTACGAATATGTATCAACAATGAATCCAAACGTAATTGATGGTAAAAACCAAAGAAAAGTAGTTCGAGGTGGTTCTTGGAAAGACGTTGCTTATTTCCTACAGGTAAGTACACGTGACCACGAATATGCTGATTCTGCAAGAAGTTATATCGGATTCAGAACTGTACAAGATTACATGGGTACTCAAGTTACAGGAAACAGAAAAAAGTAATTTTATAATTTTATCAATATCCAACAAATCTATTTTAAACCTAAAAAAAAAGTATTATGGCATTATTAAGTAAAAAAGCAATGAATTTCGCTTATGGTATGGGAGCGGCAGTGGTAATCGTTGGAGCGTTATTCAAAATTACTCACTTTGAGATTGGACCATTAACAGGTACAGTTATGCTTTCAGTAGGATTAGTTACTGAGGCTTTAATTTTCGCGCTTTCTGCTTTCGAACCAGTTGAAGAAGAACTAGATTGGACACTAGTTTACCCAGAATTAGCTAACGGACAAGCTAGAGAGAAAAAAGCTAAAGCTGAAACTCCAACTGACGCTCAAGGATTATTATCTCAAAAATTAGATACATTATTAAAAGAAGCTAAAATTGACGGTGAATTAATGTCAAGTTTAGGAAACAGCATCAAAAACTTCGAATCTGCTGCTAAAGGAATTGCTCCAACTGTAGATTCAATCGCTGGACAAAAGAAATATTCTGAAGAATTATCTGTTGCAGCAGCTCAAATGGAATCATTAAACAGCTTATATAAAGTTCAATTAGAAAGCGCTTCTAGAAATGCTGAGGCTAACAAAGAAATCGCTGAAAACGCTTCTAAATTAAAAGAACAAATGGCGTCTATGACTGCAAACATTGCTTCTTTAAACAGTGTTTACGGTGGTATGCTTTCTGCAATGAGTAACAAAGGATAATTAGTTTTTAACTAATATTAAATTTATTAATAAAGAACTAATTAGAAAAAAATGGCAGGAGGAAAATTAACCCCTAGACAGAAGATGATTAACCTGATGTATCTGGTTTTCATCGCGATGTTAGCAATGAACGTATCAAAAGAAGTTATTTCTGCTTTTGGTTTGATGAATGAGAAGTTTGAAGGTGCAAACACTACTTCAACAGAAACAAATGCAGGTTTATTAACATCTTTAGATCAAAAAGCTGCTGAAGCAAAAGGAGAATTCGCTATTGCTGCAGTAACAGCTCACAAAGTTGAAACAATTACAAAAGAATTTTATGATTATATAGGTACTCTTAAAGCTCAGGCTGTTAAAGGTTTTGAAGTTGATAAAGCAACTGGAAAAATGCCTTACGAATCTATGGATAGAGGAGATAATATCGACGACTGGTTTACAGGAGACGGTTACACTAAAAAAGGTAACGAAATTATTTCTAAAATCGAAAAATATAAAGCTGACATTAAAGCTGCTTTAGGAACAGACAAAAAATACGCTGCAATTATTGCGGAAGTTGAAAAGAAATTTGATGTTTCTGATGTTAAAAACAAAGAGGGAATTAAAGAAAAATACTTAGCGTACCACTTTAAAGGATTCCCTGCTATCGCATCTGCTGCTAAACTTTCAGCTTGGCAAAATGATGTTAAAAAAGTTGAAACTGACGTTTACAACAGTGCTTTAGGTAAAGCTGCGGTTGCTGCTGCTTCTTACAGCAACTATCAAGCAATTGTTGTTTTAGATAAAAACGCTTATTTCCAAGGTGAAAAAGTTACTGGTAAAGTTGTTTTAGGTCGTTATGACGAAAACACTACACCAACTTCTTTCCAAGGTCCTGGACAAATTGTAAACGGACAAGCTGTTATCTCTTTAACTGCTGGTGGAGTTGGAGAACAAGATATCAACGGACAATTTACTTTCTTAGAGGATGGGAAAAATATTCCTTTAAAATTCTCTGGAAAATATGTTGTAGTTCCAAGACCAAACGCAGCTACAATTTCTGCAGACAAAATGAACGTAGTATATAGAGGAGTTGTTAACCCAATCTCTGTATCTTTCGCTGGTGTTGATGCAAACAAAATTGTTGCAAGTGCTCCAGGATTAGCTTCAGCTGGAAAACCAGGAAAATATAATATGAGCCCAGGTCAAGGTACTGAAACTACAATTTCTGTAACTGGTACTTTACCAAACGGTGACAAAGTAACTGATAAGAAAACATTCAGAATTAAAGGTATTCCTGGTCCAACAGGAACAATTAGAGGTGAGATGGGAGTTGTTAAAGGTCCTAAATCTAACTTAGAGATTGCTACTATTGGAGCTAAACTTCTTGATTTTGATTTTGAAGTTGGTTTAGATGTTGTTGGATTCAATATGAAGATTGCTGGACAGCCTACAGTTGTTGTTACAGGAAACAAAATGAATGCACAATGTAAACAAGTACTTTCAAGAGCAGGTAAAGGAGACCAAGTTACTATTTCTGAAATTAAAACAAAACTTGTTGGAGCTGGTAGTTATTTATTGCCAAGAACTGCTCCGGTAATTTACGAAATACAATAATAAAGTAGTGCAGACTACATTCAATATCTTATAACGATACCACGATGAAAGTAAGAAATTTTTTAATAGCTATTGTTTCTATTGCTGGAGGTTTTGCTTCTCATGCACAATCTAACTTGCTTAATGCTAAAACTCCTGCTCAGATTGGACTTAAAACTCCTGCTCAATTAATCTCTGATAATGATAAGCCTTTGGCTTATGGTTATGTAGATGATAGAGATATCCTGATGGGAAAAACGACATGGGAAATTATTGATTTAAATGAAAAAATCAACTTTCCAATGTATTTTCCGGTAGATACAGCTAATATTGGTCCTAACAGACGTTCTCTTTATGACGTTTTAACTAAAGCTATTAAAGGTGGAAAAATTACTGAAGTTTATACTGACAGTTATTTCAACACTAAAAAATCTATGAAAGACATCGAAGGATCATTATCTCGTATTGATACAACAGATGCAGGTAGAGAGTTAATTAACCAATATCCTGATGACTACAAATCACGCGTTGTGAAGAAAAAAGTAGTTTCTGGTAAAGGTAAAAACAAATCAGTTTCTTATGTAGAAGAAACAGTTGGACCAACAAGAACGGTTCCTGCTGAATATATCTTGAAACAAGATCTTACTGCTGCAGATGTTACTCAATATAAAATTAAAGGATACTGGTATTTTGATAAACGTCAAAGTGAATTAAAATATCGTTTACTAGGAATTTGCCCAGTAACTCCAGACGTTTATACAATGAATAGTGATGAAAAGGATTATATTGAATTGTTTTGGGTATTCTTCCCAAATGCCAGAGAAGCACTGCATGAAGCAAAAGCGTTCAATGACAACAATTCAGCTCTTCCAATTTCATTCGATCAGATTTTAAATTCAAGACGCTTTAACGCTGTCGTTTACAAAGAAGAAAATCTTTATGGAGACAGAGCAATTAGTGATTACATGAAAGACAATGCACAAAATCAGTTGTTAGAATCTGAAAGAGTGAAAGAGAAAATCCGCAATTTCGAACAAGATATGTGGAATTACTAAGTTACACATAATCAAATATTTAAAAACTCTTGCTACCTTTGTAGTAAGAGTTTTTTTTATGTCAAAAAGTTTCACAACAATCTAATTTTAGATTAATATTTGATTTCTTTTTGATTATGTAAGAAAAATAACAATATTTGTAATATAATTTCGTTTAATGTTCTGTAAAATTTGTCATGATGAAAGTAAGAAATTTATTAATTGCTATTGTTGCTGTTCTCGGGAGCTTGACTTCTAATGCTCAGTCTAATTTACTTAATGCCAAAACTGCCGATCAGATAGGGTATAAAACACCTGCTCAAATGATATCTGATAATGATAAACCTCTAGCATATGGTTATGTTGATGATCGAGATGTTTTGATGGGTAAAATGGTTTGGGAAATTATTGATTTAAACGAAAAAATCAATTTTCCATTATACTTCCCTGTTGATACTGCGAATATTGGTTCAGATAGACGTTCGCTTTATGATATTTTAACCAAAGCAATCAGAAACGGTAAGATTACAGAAGTTTATACCGATAGTTATTTCAATACTAAAAAGACTTTAAAAGACATTCAGGGAGCTTTATCTCGAGTTGATACAACTGATGCTGGCCGAGAACTAATTAATCAATATCCTGACGATTATAGAACGCGTGTTGTTAAGAAAAAAGTGGTTACAGGTACAGGAAAAAACAAGAAAGTCAATTATGTTGATCAAACTGTAGGGCCAACTAGAACAGTTCCTGCCGAATATATTTTGAAACAAGATCTTACGGCTGCAGATGTTACTCAGTATAAAATTAAAGGTTTTTGGTATTTTGATAAAAGGCAAAGTGATTTAAAGTACCGTCTGCTTGGAATTTGTCCAGTAACTCCTGATGTTTATACCATGAATAGCGATGAAAAAGATTATATAGAGCTATTCTGGGTTTTCTTTCCCAATGCTCGAGAAGTACTTTATGAAGGAAAAGCTTTTAATGATCAAAATTCGGCACTTCCGATTTCATTCGATCAAATCTTAAACTCAAGACGTTTTAATGCTGTAATATACAAAGAAGAAAATGTTTATGGCGATCGTGAGATTAAAGATTATATTAAAGATAATGCACAGAGCCAATTATTAGAATCTGAAAGAGTAAAAGAGAAGATTCGTAATTTTGAAGAAGATATGTGGAATTACTAAGTTTGTAAACTAAATTATAAGAAAAACTCTTGCTACCTTTGTAGTAAGAGTTTTTTTTATTTTATACACTTCACAATGCTTGATTATTTAATCGTCGGATCTGGATTGGCTGGAATTTCTTTTGCCGAAATCGCCCTAAAAAACAATAAATCTATTTTAGTTGTTGATGACAAATCTCAGAATTCTTCGAGAATTGCTGGCGGTTTGTACAATCCAGTGATTTTAAAACGTTTCAGCGAAGTGTGGAATGCCAAAGAACATTTGGTTCTAATGAATGAATTTTATGAACAGGTTGAAGACAAGCTGCAAGAGAAATTCAATTTTAAAATGCCAATTCTTCGAAAATTTTTTTCAATAGAAGAACAGAATAATTGGTTTGCAGCTTCTGATAAAATAAACTTAGCCCCTTTTTTATCAACGCAACTAATTACTAAGAAATATCAAGGAATCGATTCTCCTTACGATTACGGAGAAGTTTTGCATACGGGTTACGTTAAAACTGGACAGCTATTGGAAAGTTATAAAGCCTACTTAAAGGAAAATAATATGCTTCTTGAGGAATCTTTCCATAGTTCTTTCTTGGAGATTCTTGATTCGGGAATTCAATATAAAAATATTAAAGCTCGCAATATCATATTTGCAGAAGGTTTTGGTCTGCATAAAAACCCTTATTTTAATTATCTGCCTTTGGATGGAACAAAAGGTGAGCTTTTTTTAATAAAAGCGCCAGATTTGAAATTGGATTTAATTGTTAACACCAGCGTTTTTATTCTGCCAATAGGAGGTAATTTATTTAAAGTTGGTGCTACTTACAATTGGCACGATAAAACAGATCTTCCTACCGAAGAAGGAAAACAAGAACTTTTAGATCGTATTCGAGAAATTATTACCTGTGATTTTGAAATTGTAAAGCATTTTGCTGGAGTTAGACCAACGGTTGCTGATAGAAGACCTTTGGTGGGTACTCATGAAGCTTATCAATCCATTCATCTGCTTAATGGATTAGGGACACGTGGTGTAATGCTTGGGCCGGCTTTAGCTAAAATGTTGTATGATAATATCGAAAACGGAACCCCGATAGATCGTGAAGCTGATATAAAACGCTTCCATAAAAGATATTTAAAATCTCTTACTCCTGACCGGCCTTAGGATCGTACGATACGAACATATTGATGTATAAGTTTCTTGAAAGACGCAGTACAAAAGGAAACAATACAACTAATGTTAATATGATTGTAATAAAAGATTGCTCGATTGTGGCTCCAAAAAAGACAAAAGAAACAATAAAAGCAGCAATTCCGACTGCAACATTTAATCCGTAGCTTACATACATGGCGCCATAAAAAAACGAAGGTTCAATTTGGTATTTAAATCCACAGTGGCTGCAATGTTCATTCATTTTGAGAACTTTGCTTAAATGAAGCGGATTTTTATCTTCATACATGCTTTCTTTTTGGCATTTCGGACAACTTCCTGTTATTATGCTATTTAGTTTGGAACCTCTTTTAAACATTTAAGTAAGTTTTATAGTCTTTAATTCACCTCGATTGTATTTGGATACCAGTGTGAACGGGAAAAATTATTTAGAGCAAATATAGGGTATTTTCAGGCTTTAAGCTACTAAATTAGGATAAAAACTTACCGCTTATATTGGTTTGGTTTTGGGGATCTTTCTAACTTATACAATGTTTCTTTTTTTTCTAAAATTCATATAAGGGCATATTCCCAATGCAATTTTTTTTGGCTTAACTAAAGAAGTAAAATTACGAATTAGATAAAGTTTTTAGTTTTTGAATTTTGCAAAAGCTATTGTTTTTCAGTGCCAAAACTTCAATTAAAAGTTATACTTTTGCACTTTCAAAATTGTAACGGGATAATTCGCTTGTTTACAGTTTATTTATTTAATGATAAAAAAGGTTTTTTAGCCTTTATATTTACAGCAATACATTATGCTTAATATACACAATCTTTCTGTTTCTTTTGGAGGAACCTATTTATTTGAAGAAGTTACTTTTCGTTTGGGGGCTGGTGACCGTGTAGGTCTTGTTGGTAAAAACGGAGCTGGTAAATCTACAATGCTAAAAATGCTTGCAGGAGATTTTAAACCAGATTCTGGAGTTATTTCTCAGGAGAAAGATATTAGAATGGGTTTCTTACGTCAGGATATTGATTTTGAACAAGGAAGAACCGTTTTAGAAGAAGCGTATGAGGCTTTTACAGAGATTAAAGTTGTAGAGAAAAAACTAGAAGAAATCAATCATCAATTGGTTACTAGAACCGATTATGAAAGTGAGGAATACGGACAAATCATTGAAGATTTATCTGATTACACGCATCGTTTTGAGCTTCTTGGAGGTTACAATTATGTGGGAGACACAGAGAAAATTCTTTTAGGTCTTGGTTTTAAAAGAGAAGTTTTCAATAACCAAACAGAAACATTTTCTGGTGGATGGAGAATGCGTATCGAATTGGCTAAACTGTTATTGCAATCCAATGATGTGTTGCTTCTGGATGAGCCTACTAACCACTTAGATATCGAAAGTATCATTTGGTTGGAGAATTTCCTTCGTAATTATCCTGGAGTTGTGGTAATTGTTTCGCACGATAAAATGTTTTTGGATAATGTAACGAATAGAACAATCGAAATCTCTTTAGGAAAAGCATACGATTTCAATAAACCATATTCTCAATATTTAGAGTTGCGCCACGAAATTCGCGAAAAGCAATTGGCAACTCAAAAGAACCAGCAGAAAAAGATTGAAGAAACAGAAAAATTAATCGAGAAATTCCGTGCGAAAGCTTCAAAAGCTTCGATGGCGCAATCCTTGATTAAAAAATTAGATAAAGTAGAAAGAATCGAAGTAGATGAAGATGATAATTCGGTAATGAATATTTCATTTCCAGTTTCAAAAGAACCAGGAAAAGTAGTTATTGAAGCTGAACATGTAACAAAAGCTTACGGAGATAAAACGATTCTTAAAGATATTAGTTTATTGGTAGAAAGAGGAAGTAAAATTGCCTTTGTTGGTCAGAACGGACAAGGAAAATCGACTTTTATTAAAGCTCTAGTAAACGAATTTGAATACCAAGGAAATATCAAATTGGGACATAATGTACAATTAGGATATTTTGCTCAAAATCAAGCTGAATATTTAGACGGAGAAATCACTTTACTGCAAACAATGGAAGATGCAGCGACTGATACAAACCGAATGAAAGTTCGCGATATGTTAGGTTCGTTCTTGTTTCGTGGAGATGATGTGGAGAAAAAAGTGAAAGTGCTTTCTGGGGGAGAGCGTAACCGTTTGGCACTTTGTAAACTGTTATTGCAGCCAATCAACGTGTTGCTTATGGATGAGCCAACGAACCACTTAGATATTAAATCTAAAAACGTTTTAAAAGCTGCACTTCAAAAATTCGGCGGAACTTTATTATTGGTTTCTCATGACAGGGATTTTCTTCAAGGAATGTCGAATATTGTTTACGAATTTAAAGATCAAAAGATTAAAGAATATTTAGGAGACATCAACTTTTTCTTAGAACAGCGTAATCTAGAAAACATGCGCGAAGTTGAGAAAAAAGATGTGGTAAAAAATGCACCTGCTCCGAAAGAAAAAGAAGCTAGTAAATTGTCTTACGAAGATCAGAAGAAAGGAAAAGCACTTCAGAACAAGCTAAGCAAGATCGAAAGTCAGATTCAGCAATTAGAAAAGCAAATCCAGCACGATGATAAGATGTTAGAAACCAATTACGACAAACATATCGAAGATGCATCATTTTTTACAGCTTACAACAAAAAGAAACAAGATTTAGAGCAATTGTTAATCGACTGGGAAGTTGTCTCAGAAGAAATTGAAGGAATGAATGCTTAATTTTTTTGTTTCAAGTTTCAAGTTTCAAGTTGTAATCGTAAGAGGTAAATTTAACCGCAAGGCACGTTAAGTTTTTTGTAGTTTGCATGCAATGTAAAAAGTTCGCAAAGCTTTATCGATAGATAGCTTTGCGAACTTTGCGTTTTATAAAAGCTTATAAAAACTTAACGTGCCTTGCGGTTAAATATTTATTCAGTTCAAAACTTGAAACTTGAAACTTGAAACAAACTACTTAATAATCCCAATCGATCTAGAATGTTCAATCGCTTTGCTGCTGTCTCTAAAATAGCAAACAGAAACATTCAGGCTTTCTAAATTTTGCAGAATCTTTTGAACTTCTTTTTTGGGAGATTTACCAGTTTGTCTAATATAAACCGCAACAACGGTAACGGGAAATATTTTGCAAATTCTTTCGTAAAGTATTGGATCATGCTGTGAATCATCGCCCATTAAAACATATTTTAAAGTTGGGTAAAACTCTACAACATGTTTAATTTTTTCGTATTTATGATCATGATTTCCTCTTCCGCTCATAAAAAAATCAGTAATTCCTCTTTTGATATCTTTTAGTAGAAAAACCGCTTTTGGCAGTTTGTTGATTCGTGTGAATTTGGCAATAAATCGGTATAAATTCCATTCACTGCTAGAAATATAGAAAAATGCATTTACTTCTTCGGTATTATTTCTTCCAGCAGAACTTAATGCTTGGTAATGTGCTACAACATCATTAAAAACTTTACGATCGTTAACGTTTTTGAACAATAAAATATAAATTTTTCTAAAGATGTTATTGGTGTGCGAAATCAAAAAAGTATCATCAATATCTGATATAATTCCTAGTTTCCCTTTATGAGGTCGTATAAAGCTGCCTTTGCAGGTTGTGGTTTCATTTTGGTATTTTAAGCTTACTTCGTAAGGCATCCATCCAAAATGTGTTTCTTTTTCTAGTGGAATACAAAAGTTAAAGTACCCGTCGTCTAGTGTTTTGGTATGAATTATTTCGTTGTTGTAATGAAGATATACGTCAAAATTTTTGATGGTTTTTATTCTGAACAATTTAAGGATCGAAGTGGCATTTTTTAATTTCCTGTTCTCAAAATTGTATTTGTGTTCCCTTTTAAAAACATGCCCCATTACAATTAACTCTTGTTCATTTGCATAACCGCGATATAATTGTAGAATTGGTTTCATTAATTACGTATATTTATGTAACTGTAAATTACTTAATTTAATTGGTTTTAAAAATAAAATTTTGAAAAAGAATATTCTGTTTGTGGTAAATCCTATTTCTGGAGACTTAGATAAATCTGATTTGATAGATGCTGTAGAAGAGTTTGCTGTAACTAATCATTTCGATTTGAAAGTGTATGAGACTACAGGGAAAAATGATTTAAAAGCAATACAATCTTTATATAACGAATCGGAACCAGAACGAATTATTGTTGCGGGAGGCGATGGAACCATAAAAATGGTGGCTGAAGCTATGGAAAATCAAGATGTCATAATTGGAATTTTACCAGCTGGCTCTGCAAACGGACTTTCAGTCGACTTAAATCTTCCGACAGGAATAGAGGAGAACCTTAAAGTAGCCTTTTTGCACCATTATATCGAAATGGATATGATTTGCATTAACGGTAAAAAAAGCATCCATTTAAGCGATCTTGGATTAAATGCCAATCTGGTTAAAAATTACGAGCAAAGCGATGTTCGTGGTTTTTGGGGCTATGCATTGCAGGCTTTTACGACGCTCAAAGAATCTGAAGAACCTTTCGTTGCAACTATTTCAGCAAATAACAAAACGGTCGAGCATGTGGCAAGAATGATTGTAATTGCCAATTCACAGAAATATGGAACAGGTGTAATTATCAATCCGAATGGCGCTATGAATGATGGGAAGTTTGAGCTGGTGATTTTAAAGAGCCTTGATCTGCTTCTGATTGGAAAAATAATTACGGGAAATATGCCAATTGATTCTGATGATATTGTAATTATCTCGACCGATAGAGCTGAAATTAAAACAGATTATCCCGTTAATTTTCAAATTGATGGTGAATATTGCGGTGCGCAGACTTCGTTAGAAATTCATATTCTGCATAAACAGATGAAAATTGCTGTTCCGTGATTTTATTGAAGAAATATTAGTGTTGAATTATGTCGCTCCGCTGGAGCTTTTAAGCCTTCTGAATTATACATTTTCTAAAATTATTATGCTCCTAACGGAGCTTTTTTTTAGCTCTGGAAGAGCGAAATATGTATAGAAAAATAAGCTGTAAGACAAAAAAGCTCCATCGGAGCGACACATTTTTTATTTAAACGGATTTCTCTCCTGCCATTCTATTTTTGGTTCCAAATAATTGAAAAATCTAGAAATGTTATGATTAATCAAAGCGTTGCTGTGCGTAATTAAACCGTACATTTTTACAGGTTTTGCTCCAACAGAACTTTTGATTTCTAGAGCGGTTCTGGCAAAAACAATTTCGTGGAAACCTTTTTTGATAGAATACGCAATCATATCGTAAAGCATATTTAAATACAGCATTTTTTCACGCTGCACACCTTCGTCATAGCCTAAAAAATAGGTGTCCATTACATCTCCATTTTTTATTAAAGTATTGAAGCCGATTAGTTTTTCATCCAAGAAATAACCGTACAGAAGAAAGTTTTCTCCCATTATTTCTTTAAAAAAACTAAAATGATTGCGAGCTAGAAAAAAAGTGTTGAAAGGTGCATTTTTGGCAACATGAAAATAAAGATCGTAAATAACATCTTCATATTGTTTAATATCAGAAAGTGACATTTGCTGTTTTACAATTCCTTCCGATTTTTTTCGTGCGCGTTTGTATTGATCTCGATATTTTTTGGACAATGCATCAATATAATCTTGTTCTGATTTCCAATTTTCATTGATTTTAAAAATCATATTGGGCTGGGTAGAAAACGTGTAATTGTTTTTGAATTCAGCTTGAAGCGGTTCGATTTCTTTTGCAGTAAAATCTTTTATACTCGTAATGTGAACTTTTCTTCCGCTTTCTTTTAAATCTTTTTTTAGTTGATTAATTGCTTTATGAAGTGTTTTAATCGCTTTGGATTCTTTGATGTTTTTATCAAAAATAAAAGCATTTTGTCCTGTAAGCATATTGTTTCCGACGAATAAAACATGTGAAGCAAAATTCTTTAAAGCAAAATTACGCACTGAAGTTTTTAAACATTTATCGCGTTCTCCAAAAGACTCGAGTTTTTCTGCAAATAAGAACTGTGTTAACACAATTCCGATTAACTTTTTCTCTTCAAAAAGACCGATAAAATGGCAAGTCATATTTACCGGACAAGAGTTTTCCAGCACTTCGAGATATTCGCGTGTCAAAAAAATGTTATTTGCTGCAAGCGAGTTCCATTCTACAGGCAGTAATGATGCGCTTTTGTAAATCTGGAAAGAATATGTTGTATTCAAAAGAGTGAGCTAATTTCTTCAAAATTAGAGAATATTTATAATAACTAAAGGGGTTTAAGTTATTATTAAGAAAACCCGTTTGAGATTATTCTTCAAACGGGTTTTTTATAAATGATATTAAGCAAATCCGCAAATGATTCCCCCCATAAGAGTTAGAGTAAGAATCCAGTATCCGCTATGGATGAAAATATATTTCCAAGATTTTCTTTCAAACAAACCATTGATTCCAATTAACGGAAAAGCAAAAAATAGTCCCGACATAAAGCCGTGAAGCGCACCATGCTTAAAAGTTCTGTAAGCCATTCCGTAATCTGCCATAAAAGCTGCAAAAGAAGGTTTTGCGCTATCCATTAAAGGAGGTCCGCCAACCATTCCGATAGCTCCAGACTGATGAATTGTTAGCGACATTAAAGTCATCGTAATCATTAAAGAAAAAATGTACGTAAGTCCAAAGATTTTAAGCATATTCCCTTTTCTTAACTCTTCTTGAGTAAGATTATTTTCTTTCATCCAGATGGTTCCGAATACTTTTGGGCTGTACCAGATAAAACCAGTTACGAGTGTGACAATGGCTGCAATGAATAAAGCAACGAAGTTAATTTGCATAATGTGAGGTTTTTAGAATTAGTTGATCAAATGTAGTCAAAAAAAATGCAGGTTTTTAAAAATATTAAAAAGCAGTATAAATCTTACGAATAAAATTTTTATCAACAGTTTGCCGATATTTAGTGTATTTTACCTACGAATTGTATATTTTTACCCTTATAACAAATCCCCAAATCTGTTATGAAAATTGTATTTACTCTTTCTCTATTATTTGCTTTTTCGCTAAATGTTTTGGCAGATGCTATTTCGGATAAAGAAAAAGAAGCGCTTATAAAATTGTATCATGCAACAAATGGTTTGCAATGGAAAAACAAATGGGACTTAAGTCTATCTGTTTCTACCTGGTACGGTGTAAAAGCTGAAAACGGAAAAGTTGTTGCATTAAATTTGGCAGACAATAATCTACAAGGAGAATTGCCCGAGGCTTTTTACGATCTTATAAATTTGGAATCACTCAATTTGGAAAAGAATAAAATTGAAGGAGGTTTGTCTTCTTCCATTTTTAATCTAAAAGAATTAGAAACGCTTAATATTGCCGATAATAAATTGTCAGGAACAATTCCGCCTTCGATTTGCCAATTGACAAAATTGAAAGATTTAGAGCTTTTTATGAATAAGATTTCAGGAGAGCTTCCGTTGGAAATTGGAAAGCTGAATCAGTTAGAGATTTTAGCTGTTTGCCATAATGAGATAAACGGAAAACTGCCTGTTTCGATTTATAAAATCGCTGGTCTAAAAGTATTGCTGCTGAATAATAATAAGCTGTCGGGAAATTTGACAAACGAAATTATTAATTGGAGTGCGTTGGAGAATTTTAGTTTATTTGACAATGAATTTTCGGGCGCGATTCCGCAAGAAATTGAAAAGCTTGGCAGTTTGGGAGAATTAAATCTTTCGTACAATAAATTTACAGGCGAAGTTTCAAAAAAGACAGCATTGTTAGATGCTTTAAATATGACCATGATGGACGAAAACGGAAATCCGTTTTTATTAGAAATAAACCAAGAAAATAAATTACAATAGTTACCCAAAATTAATCGATGCTTATGAATGAATTTTACACTCGTTAAACAAGTTGATTAAATATATTTAGTTAATTGCCAAAACCGTAACTATGTTACGGTTTTATGGTTTCTAGAGGTTTTGTCTTTAAAAAAAATAACATTTAATTTAGAATTGAATTCTTTATGTTTGTCTAAAATTTTATAACTTTAATAAAAGTATCCGGAGAACCAAAAACCGATTAATCAGCGGTATTACTAATTACTTAATAAGAAGAAATCATGACACTACAATATCAAGGTGAGCAGTACGGAAAACCAACAACTTTTACAATTAGAATTATTGGAAATAACTTGTCAAAAAGCAGTTCAAACTACCAGATTGATCTTTTGGTGGGCGACAAAAAACTGCCAACTTTTACAAGCGAGATTCATCAAAGCCTTTCTAATTGCCTGAAAGAAATTTACTTGTTTAGAAAGTACAACGGAATCACATTCAATGAATCAACAGAGAAAATAGTTTCGCTTTATGTTCCTTATGATGTAGTTTTGTTTAACTACAATAAATATGCTTTGTTTAGAGCATAAATTTTTCTCAAAAGAGTATAAAAAAGACCATTTGAAAAAATGGTCTTTTTTTTATTTCAAAAAGCAAGAAGCTCTTATCGAATTATTTTTAAATAGGCGCTATAAGCGTCATCTTTAATCGAAGTACGCATGTAGTATACGTTTTCGTCTTTTTCTTTTAAATCAAACTGAATTAAGCCTGCATCGCAATAATAGTAAAGCAAGTTGTCGTCGGCAGGAAATTCAATATTAGAAATAGGCAGTGTAGTTAATTTTTCTTCAAAAGCGATTTCTCCATTAGATAAGTCCAATTCAAAAAGTTTCTTTTTGCGCGTATATCCCCAAAGATTATCAACTTCTTTTACTATGTATTCTACATTATCGCCTTTAAAATCTGTTTTCCAAAGCTGTGTTCCTGTTTTAGAATCTACAGCGTAAATAGATGAAACTTCAGAACCTTGTGCCGCAAAATATAATTTTTTGTCGTGGCATACTATGCGTTCTTTAACGTTGTTTTGGTTTTCGTCTATTTTAAATTGCCATAAAACATCTAAGCTGTTTGGTTTTAAAGCATAAAGCCAATTTTTGTCGCCCGCTATAAAAACACTTTCTCCATCTGTCACTGGTTTACCAGTCATGGTTTCGTCAAAGCTTTTTTGGTAAAGCAGTTTTCCTGTATTAGCTTCAAAACAATACACATTGTTTGCGCTTTGGGTAAAGATCTTATTGTCGAAAAATAGTGGCTCAATATCGTTATTTGGAGTGTCTAATTTGTAGTTCCAAGCCAAGCTTCCATCTTTTAAGTCCAAAGCGTATAAATTACTGCTCTGATTCTGATTTTGGGCAGTGATAAAAAGTTTTCCATTAGCTATAATCGGAGTCTGATCTTTTAAAACAATTTGGTCTGTAATGTTTCCTATTCTAGATTTCCAGAAAATAGTTCCCGTTCCGTTATCTACGGCATAAATTTCTCCATTAATAAACGGAATATATACAACGCCATCGTGTATGGTTATTTTGTTGGCGCACATCTCTGTATGGGCGTCTGAAGCTTTTACGGTCCAAACAATGCTTTCTACTTCTAAATCCCATGAAAAAAGCGAACCGTCGTAATCGTAAATTAAAATAGAGGAATCGTCTAGAGAAATCTTTTTAAGCGGTTTTAGAGACTTGTTAGTAACAGCTTCTTCTGTAGGTAATTTACTGTTTGTGTAATTGGTTTTGCTGGCGGGCGCTTGTCCAGACATATTTGCAAAGGCGAATACAAATAAAAGGGCTATTAATTTGTGTTTCATTTTAAGATTTGGGTTGATTTTTTGATTGTCTTTTTTAAAACATTTAACGGAGTAAATATAAACAAAAAAAGCTCCAGATTTCTCTGAAGCTTTTGTCTTAGTAAGTAGTCCGTGGGGGAATCGAACCCCCCTTACCAGGATGAAAACCTGGCGTCCTAACCGATAGACGAACGGACCTGCTTTGCTATTGCGGGTGCAAAAATGCAACTATTTTTGAGATGTACAAAGGATTTTGAGAAAAATTTTTATTTTTTTTTGATTGGAAATTGTTTTAGATGATCGTTTTTTGATTTTTAATCGAGTTAATGTAGTTGTATTTGTTTGATTAGTAATTTGTTGTTTTATGTGTATGCGAAGAAAAGGTTTGTTTTTAAATGGGAAAATATTTTTTAGAAATATTAAGCGATTTTTGTTTTGAAAGAATAATCTTGTGGTTTTTGAGAAGAAAATGAAAGGTCAAATTAGGAAAATAATTGTTTCTACTATTTTAACAGACGTATTTGACTGGATAAATACGTTCCTTATTTTTTGTTTGTGTCCTTATAAATTTGTCAGATAATAAAAAAGTATGATTATGAATTTAAAACAAAGAGAAATAGCATCAGATTTTGTAGAATTGATGAATAGAATTAATTATTTCAAAAAACTAGAACCAGATCCAAAAAGCAAAAACGAATTTAAGTTATCGCTAAAAATTGCTTCGTATAGCGAATTAAATCTTACAATTGCCTCTTTATTAAAAACAAGTATTTGTGCATTAAAAGATGACCCGATTTCAACAGGAATGGATGTATTGCTTTTGCTTGAAATTGCTTTGCAAATGCTAACAAGTGATGAAATGGAATTGCTAGACGAATTTTATAGGGTTAATTCTAAAATAAGAAGAGTTTCTATTGAGGATTAAATTGCGCTTTCTTTGAGTGTTCACTTTGTATAAGTTTTTGTCTTATCAAATGTGAAACTCGCTAGAACAATCTTTCTGCTTGTAAACTTACTATTTTAAAAACTTGATTTTTGATTATGGTTCTTATAATGAATAAGTTATATCTTTGAGGTAAATGTTGCAAAAATGACAAAAGCAAAAGAAGAAGTAATATGGATAACAGGTGCTTCATCTGGCATTGGAAAATCGATGGCTCTTGAATGTGCAAGATTAGGGTATAAAGTGATTCTTTCTTCAAGACGAAAAGAACTGCTGGATGAAGATGCTGATTCGATTAGAAATTCAGGTGGAGAAGCGCTAGTGGTTCCATGTGACATAATGGAGGAAATTTCTATTGAAAATGCAGTCCAACAAATTATTAAAGAGTGGGGGCGTTTGGATGTGGTTGTAGCCAATGCTGGTTTTGGCATTTTTGGAAGTATCGAAAACCTAACAGCCAAAGATTGGAATAGGCAATTGCAAGGCAATGTTACAGGATTAGCCTTAACGGTAAAATACGCACTGCCACATTTAAAGAAAAACAAAGGACGAATTGGTTTGGTTGGAAGCGTCGGCGCTTATCTTCCTAATCCTAATGTGGGCGCATACGGTGCTTCAAAAGCGGCTGTAAATTCTATTGGGCAAACTTTGCAGGTTGAATTAATGGGGACTGGTGTTAGCTGCACTACGATGCATCCCGGATTTGTGGTTTCGGAAATTGCAAGAATAGATAATGATGGAATTTGGCATCCTGAACAGACAGATCCGCGACCATCAAATTTAATGTGGCCTACTGATAAAGCTGCAAAAGTGATGGTAAAGGCTATTTTAAAACGAAAAAGAAATTACATCTTCACGGGACACGGCAAACTAGCCGTATGGTTGCAAAGATGGTTTCCTGGCGTAATGAGATCTATCATTTCTAAAGGCCCAAAGCCTGTTTATAAGTAAAAAGCTTGAATTAAATCTATGTTAAAAGAGGAGTTTTAATTCAATATTAATGTGAAATTTGTGAAAAGTCTAATTAACAACGAGATAATATGGAAGGACAAATTATAGAATTGGAAAAAAAATACTGGCACGGAGTTGAAAATAATAACTATGAAACGGTGAGAAATCTGACACTGTTTCCTTGCATAGTTGCCGGAAAAAACGGTATTCAAAGTATCAGCGAGGCTGATTTCAAAAATATGTTTGACTCTGGGCAGACCAATAAAATAAAAGTGTTGAACATCTATGATGTAAAAGAAAAGCTAATTGCCGAAAATACTGCCGTAATAGGATATCGTCTCGATTTTGAGATAGCAGATCAAAATCCAAAAATGCCTATAAAGTGTGTTTGTACTTCTACTTGGATTAAAGAAAATAATAAGTGGGGGTGTGTAATGCATACCGAAACAGAACTAGAAAAAAAATAGTAGTCTGATATATTTCAAATTTAGAAAACAATTTAATCCAAACTTTAAAAACTATAAATGGGTGCACAAGAAACGTTTGATGAATGGCATAGAAGAGAATATCCAAGTCAATATATTTGGGAGAATTATACCTATCCAAACTTCGGAATTAGCGATGACCAATTAGTGTGCAGATTGCCAATTAGAATTTTTAATTGTGATGATTGTCAATTAATAATTGATAATGAAGAGATTTCAGAAACTCATAAATCAACAATCGATTCTATTCTTAAAAATCAAGAATCATTTATTAAAGACATCCGAAAAGGTATTTTTGATTATTACACATTTCTATGGAACGATTATTTGAATGAATTTGAAGACGACATAAAATATCCTAATCCAATAAATAATGATGCTCAAATTATTGATTCAATGATAAAGCCGAAAGCAATTTATATGGCAGGAAAAATAGATGAAGGTTATTTTGGAATCTGTTTCAATTCTACATTTGAAGGAGATCACGGACTTGGGATAGAAATGAGGAATTATAAAGTGAAAAAGGTAGGGGCTGAATCTGTCGGATTCAATTTGCACTCTGTAGAATAATTTGACACAACGAATATAAAAAGTTTTAGAGAAATTCTAGAAAACAAAAAAGCTTCAGAGAGATCTGAAGCTTTGTTTTAGTAACTTTGAAATGGCAATTTTCGAACCATTTTCAAGATGATTTAAATAATTTAAGCCAATATAAATTTATATCTTCATGTGAATGAGGATTTAAAATAAAAGCGTAAAAAAAAACTTTTTAGATATTAAGTTAAAATAAGCTTGTAACGGTGTTTGAGATGAAAGGAAGTATATAAAAATATAGTACTGAAAACAATGCTATAACAATAATTTTGGTAATGTAATTTTCAGCGCCAATAAAACTTATCTTATGATTTTGTGACTCAATTTTAAAAGGGGTTAATAAGCCTATGAAAATATTCAAAAGAAAAAGTATAATAATTTTGTCAAAAAAAGAAAAAGTCAATATCGCATTAAAGTATGAATTGTCAGTAACCTTTAGGGAGAATATTATACAAATAGCCACTGCGATAAACGAAACTGTAGTTAGAATTTGAGCTGGAATTAATAAATTTCGCTTAGTTATGAAATTTTTATATTTGCTTTCGTCTTCGCTAAAGCAAACATAAGTGCAGTTAATGTTTAAAATACGATCACCCATTATGGTGAAAAGATTGCCAGGTATATTTCGTGTAATAACGCCCTGATCTGTTTTTTTATAGCGTGTAGCTTTTAGTAGATAAACTCTTTCTAGCTTACTAATATCATTGGCGCAAATATCATAATCAGCAAAAAAACCAGAATACAAAGTAGTCTCTTCTCCTTTTTCAGACACAAGAATATCGAGATATGTGTATTTAACTTTTAGTTTATGATTAAAATCAGAAGAGAAATGATTTTTGAATTTTAATATTTTACCAGAAAACAAATAATGCCAATTGTTTCCATAGCGAAAAAATTTCCATTTTGTATCTATGCCTAAAAACAAAATAATTTTACTTGTAAAAAGTCCAATTACTGCTGAGAAAATATAAACCCCGCCTACATATGGAAGAAATCCTTTATAAACAGTATTAGACAAGCCTTTAAATTTGTTGAAGGTACTTGACTCAGATGGTTCTATAACAAAATTTGAATAAAATTTGCTTATAATTTGGTCAATATCAAGATTTTTTTCGCGAAAAAAATTAATAATCAAAATAAAACCCAGCGATAAGACGATTCCAATAAAAAAAGAATAGATTAAGTTAAGAATAGAATTTATGGTACTGGTTATTTGTTTCGAAAACTCCCCATTAAAATAGAATCTCCTTGCTATAAAACCAGGAAATACAATAAAAAATAATATAAAAATTAGAGTGCTTAATCCAATAGAAACCTCCATATATTGTTATTTTATTATAACAATATTATGTTGGTTGTCGTCATCTGAACGGCTTTCTTTAATTGTATTTATCACTTTTTTGTATGCAGCATTATTTTGAGTTTCTGCTAAAGCCCAATTATTAGATGAAACCTTTGTGGTCTCAACTTCTTTATTTATTATTCTAATATCCTCAAGAACAGGGAAAAGTATTTCTTTCCAATTTAATTTTAGCTTTGTCATTTCTTAGAGTTTTTGATTAAAATAATTAACAATTAAATTACTTAATATTTGAAAAGGAAGGTTTGATTGTCGCGCAAATGTATATAAATGTACATAATATATAAATACGTAAAACCTTATTTAACACAATTTAAGTTATATTAACAATGTTTCTTGTTGTATCATTGATTACTTAAAACGGTTTGTTTTCCATTAATTAGAGTTCAATTTGAGCTTTACAAAAGCTCTCATCATTGGATTTGTAAATCTATAACGCGTATTTATTCCACTTCCAATTTTTGATAAAACATTTCCTCTATCGGCACTGCAAAATTGCTTCAAATTATAAGAAATTGTTCCGCCTGATACATTTGAATCTGCAATTATGTTGTAATTTTTAATTATATCCATTTTATTGATACAATTGTAGTTGTCGATTGGTGATTGAGCACATGCAAAAATAATATCTTGCCATTTTTGTGTTCCAACAATCGCTTTTCTATATGATGATTTTAATTGTTCGTTAGTATTCTCAATTCCCTTTTTAATAGCAATATTCAAATAAACTTGTGAAAATTCAAATTTATTATTTTTAATTATCTCATGTGCACCATATTTACACATTAAATGTACGTAATGGGGAAATCCAGAAGCAAATTCGATAATTTTTTCTTTGACTTTTGTCGTTATCTTAATGTCTAAAGCTGCTAAACCATTATCAATAATTTCTTCACATTCTTTTTTAGACATTCTGGGCATCTTGACCTGTTTTAGGCATCTTTCGAGGCTTTGATGATTGCCGATCAATGACTCAATATCATCTGCAATACCAACTAATACTATTGTAGAATTAGTGATGTTGTCTGAAAACGACTTAATTAGATCTGCAAAATCTTCTCTAGTTTTATCATTAATAATATTGTCAAATTCGTCAAATATAAATAGAAAGGTAAATTGCTTGTAATTATTCAATATTTTAATAATGTCAGATTGGAAGTTTTCCGATTTAGGATTTAAATACGTACCTAAGTTTATAAAATGTTCAATTTCGGAAGGTTTAAATCCTATTCCTTTTGTTGTTGTTGAATACTGTACTTTTCCTAAAGCTTGTAGCCAAATATTATTAAATGTATCTTTTCTGTTGCATGTTACTATAACGGGAAATAAATTAGTAAAAGATTCAGTCATTTTATTTGCTAAAGAAGTTTTCCCAACTCCGCGCTCACCAAACAAGATAGCATGCTGTCCTCTTTCATTAATTGCATCACAAATGTTAGATAGTTGTTCTATTCTTCCAAAAAAGAAATCTGAAATAGTTATTGGGGAGGATGGAGAAAAGACTTTCGATAATACATTAAGTCTTTCTTCTTTAGTTTTTACTAATGCATCCATCTAAAATGTTTTAAGTTTTTGGTTAGTTAATTTTTCTTGGTAATATCGTAAAAATATAAATTATTGAATTACTAACTATAAAATGGTGAAAAATTTTATTATTTAATTTTAAAACATTTTTAATTTATAAAAGATTATTGGTTGCAAGGTTACAGTGAAAAGAGAAAGACATGAAAAGATCAGCTTTAATCTTCTGCTCTGATTTTCGAAGAGTTCAATCGAAAGGCTGGTAAATGTCTATGTTTTTGCGTTTTTTTTACGCATGTTAGAATTTGTGTGCTTCTAAAAAAGTCAGAGGAATTATAATCTTGGCGAGGCCTTATTTAAAATAAAAAAAAACTCCAGATTTCTCTGAAGCTTTTTTGTTTTAGTAGCGGGAACAGGACTCGAACCTGTGACCTTCGGGTTATGAGCCCGACGAGCTGCCTACTGCTCTATCCCGCGATGTTTCGGGTGCAAAGATACACACTAAATACGGTTATGCAAATAATTTTAGTACTTTATTTTTTATAATTTTTATAAAAGAAGACTTTTCTTAGATTTTATAATCCAATAATTCTTGGTAAACGTTTCCTTTTAAGCCTAATAGCGCGCCAAATGCAGGCTCGGTTTTTATACCGCTTTCTTTTAGTTTTATGATGGCTAATCTAAAGTTTTCGTCTCTAGAACGAAGAATCTGGTCTTCAATAAGCATATGTTTGTAACCATTTTGAAGTTCGGTCGGAGTATTTTGTCCGAAGATTTCTATTTCGAAAGCCTCAATAAAGAAGTTTGCAACAACCGATTCCTTATTGTCAATCATAATTTCTCTAATCGAAAAACGGTTTTCTTTTTCGAATAAATGTTTAATTCTTTCAATAAAAGCAGATTTGTTTTGCCAATAACAGACAATATCCAAATCACTGTCTTCAATATCAATATCTATCGGAATCGTGCCAACCAAAATAGGATCAAACTCAGCAAGGTTTTCCAGAACTTTATGTTTGGTTAAAACATGAAATGCAGCTTGCTGTTTAAGATTTCCAGTTTTTAAATAAGATATGTCTTTGAAATTAATCATTTATAATTTTGCTTTTTTCTTCGTTAATTTCTTGTTCTAATCTTTTGTTGATATTGATTTTAGCTTTTGTGAAAACAAAAATAGTAGTTCCGTATTCTCTAGCGTATTGATTTTTTATCTGACCGCCAATAACAGCCGTTTCAAAATACGGACTTGTTTCTTTCAGTTCTTCATTGTTTTTGTCATATTCTTTAACACGAATGAGGTTTTTGTACTGAATGCTAAGATCAAACCAATTGAGATAATCGGCATTGAAAGAAACTGCTTTTATTCCTTTTTTAGAATAATAATTAATGGCGCCAGCTTGTCCGTAATTATCGCAAAGAACAATAGTTTCTTTTTGGTTAGGCATTAATGTGTATAGCGAATCTGTTTTTCTAGCCAGCTCTTTCCAGCCCAGCATATCGGCAAAATCTTGTGGCAAATGATGGTCTTTTCCGTCTTCCCAACGCAACATTCCCATTTTTTTATATTTCTCCGAATGTGCCACCATATATTCAGGACTTTTATTTGGAAAAGCAATGTTGTACATCGGAATAAAAAACAATAACGGAATGAGGATAAAAACAGGTTTTAGAAAACGTTTCCAGCCATTGTTTAGAATTTCAGATAGAAATACAGCTCCAAAAGCAATGTAAATTGGGTATAATCCTATAGCGTAATAGGCCTTTGCTTTGAAATAAATAAAAATCAAAAGTGTGAAAATAAACGCTGCAAAAAACAATTGGTACTTTTTGAAAGGCTGGTAAAATAAAACGGCATAAAGTCCAGCTAAAATCACCAATAATCCTCCAATAAAAAAGAGAATCTGTTCTTTTATAAAGTCGGCTCTATCTACATTGACTAATTGTGTTTCAGCTAATTCTTTCATGTGGTGTACAATCGGAAAATGATTGCTGTACTGCCAGTAAAGATTTGGCAGAATTAGTATTAATCCTAAAATAAGGGCAAAATAAAACTCTTTTTTTGCCAGTATTTTTCGCTGTTTAGAAAGTAAAATAGCAGGAACTAATCCGAGAAATAAAAACACAATATTGTACTTGTTCAGGAAACCAAAGGCGAAAGTTATTCCAGCGAAATAAATCCATTTTGTGTTTTCTGAAGTAATGTATTGTATGAGAAAATAATAAAATGCAGTCCAGCATAAAACGTCGAAAGAATTGGGCTGATATAATGTGTTGAGACGAAGCAGACACGAAAACAAAACGCATAAAGCACCAAGGATTAAAGCATAAAGATTTCCTTTTAAAAGTTCTATAGTTTTCCAGACAATTAAAAGCGTCAATGCGCCAAATAGGGCAGGGAAGAACTTGATCCAGAAAACTGAATTTCCAAGAAGATAAATAATATACGAAAACCAAGAGGTAACAGGCGGAACAGATAAATAGCCCCAAGCCAAATGATGCGCCTGATCGAGATGCAGATATTCGTCACGCTGTAAATCGTATTCTGGACTAATTAAAATATATTGGAGGATGAATTTTAAAACTATAAATCCGAATAAAATTAGGTTTCTTTTGGTCATATAGATTTTGGTTTCTTAGGTTTCTTGGGCTTTTGTGTTGTAAGTGGTTTCAAATCAACACGTAATTCTGTAGCTAAGATAGAACTTATTTTGATTTTAGAATATTCGGGATGTTTCTGAGCAAAATGCTTTAAAGTGCAGGTATTTAGATATTTATAGTTTTAAGATGTCAGTTGAATTAACATTTTTATTACCTTTAGTATCAAGCAAATAACTTTAAAAGAAAATACCATGAAAAAGAAATTATTGATTTTAGTTGTCTTTTTAGGGACAATTTCATTTACAAATGCACAAAGTATAGGAGACGTTACAAAAGCGGCGAGTAAGGCGTCGACGGCAGCGGTACCAGGTTTTGATGTTGCTAGTTTAGCGAATCAGGTTATGGGGGTTTTATCTCCAAAATTAAAATTAACAGATGCTCAAAAACCGGTGGTAAATTCATTGGTAAATGAAACTCTAAACAAAAAGAAGAATATTTTGCCTACAATGGCTACTGATAAGGCAGGTTATACTTCTAAAATGACTACCACTAGAGAGTCGTTTATTTCAAAAATGAAAAAAAATATTAGTCCAACACAATTTGATGCACTTACGGCTTTATTGCCAAAATCGGCTTCGGCGGTAACGCCATTGGCAAAAATGCTCTATTAAAATAGCATGAAATAAAAAAAGCAAAATAGATTTCTATTTTGCTTTTTTTATTTTTAGTCTTTTAGAAAAGTCTTGAATTTTAAAGTCTTATTCCTCGACAGTTTCAAATTCCATGTGATCAATTATTTCTGCTTCTGGCTTTTCTGGTTTAGAAGCTTTTAAGGTATTGAATCTTTCCAACATTTCTGTTTCGCCTTCTTCACCACTGAAATATGGGAAAACATCCATAATTGGTGTTTCTGTGATAGCAGGAATAGAATATTCGCCCATTGTATTTTTCATTATATGAAGTGTGTTGTCATAAGCTTCACGAACGTCATTTGCCTGAACTAGCATATACATGCTCGTTTTTCTTTCCTTACCGCTTTCTTCATCATAAGCGATTAAAGTGATTTTAGATTTAAACCATCTGTCTGCATTCTCAAAAGGATGAATTTCGGCATAATTTGCCACTTTGATCGCCGTGATTTTAAATTCTTCACTTGTATACGCGGCCATTTCTTCGGTCATTCTTTTTTCGGCTTCTGTATAAGACAAAGCATCAACCAAATAAGGCTCGGTTAAAACTTTTTGTCCTCCAGTTTCATCTGTCTTTCTATATTTTACTTTGCATTCGTACCAAATTGCGCTCATCTCTTTTTAAATTTTAAGGATGCCAAAGATAAATCTTACTGCAAAATAAATAGTTAAATCTTCAAATAGATATTCACAATTTTAAATGATTTTTGCTAATGTTTTGAGATTCTGAAAGTTGTGTTTTTTAATGGTAAAAATGATTTGTAATCACATTCATTCTTTTCTGTTTTGCTTCAAAATTAAAAATATTCCCTTCCTATTTTTGATTTAAACATTTGTAATTCAATTGTTTATTTTCTTGTTTTAAAAATTATCAAAAAAATAGGAAAATTTCTAAATCCAAAAAATCAATTTGTTCGTAAGTACCAATAACAATGGCTGGGGATGAGGTTGAATTCAAATGGTATTGGTTTTTGGAGCATATTGAATTCTTGCATTTCCAGCAATTGTTTTTATAAATATTAAAAATAAAGGTTTGGGAAAATTAAACGTTCAAAAGTTAAAAGAGACTTTAAAATATCTGGAAAGCAAACAGCGTGAATTAAAAAGACAAAATCAAGATAATACGCGAAGCCTGGAATCGATGATTAAATATTTAAAAAAAGATATGATGGAGCAGCACGATTTGTCTGATCATCATCAATTGATAAAACAAGAAATCAAAGACACTGAAGCTTTTATAGAGAACGTCAAAAATATCATCAAAATCAATTCTTAAAACCGTTTAATATTGTAGAATTTTACTTTTATTCCAATTTAAATTTTTCGTTTTTGCAATCCAGAATCAGTTTGTGGTTCAGAAATAGTTTGTTGCCAATCATTCCCTGCATTCCCGAACGTTTCATTAAGAATTTTTGCAGATCTGAAGTGCCTTCAACGTAAGTAACTTCAGAAAGGTTTATGATTGTTTTTTGAAATTGTATTTTCTTTTTCGCGGAAGCGGAATAAACAATTAAAGTATTTCCCCATGAATTTCCTTTTTCAGTTTTTACAACGCTATTTTTATTGCGGTATTCCTGCCAGATTTCTTTTGTAGTAATCAATTCATAGCCACTGGTTCCAGAATCGTAAAGCAGTTTTAATTTTTTATTTTCGATGGTAGACGGAATAAGAATCTTACGTTTTTTAAATTCAAAATCAACAAAATCATCTTCTTGAATTTTTTCAATGAAAGAGCATAGATTGTTTTTAAAATCTAAAATAGTAATTCGTTTTTCTAATAAATCGGTTCCAATTGTACCAATTATATTTACGGCTTTTAAATCGTCAAAATTTATTTCTTCGCCATAATTCAAAACTTCAAACGTATCTGAAATTACATTCATATTTTCGATTGTGAAAGCAGTAGAAATCGACATGTTTTCATTATCAATTTTCGGCTGATTTTGAAATTTTTCAGCAATAGATTCTAATGATTTTTTGTAGAAAACAGTAATAGGCGAACCCGAATCAAACTGCATGTAAAATGTCCGACTAATTCCTTTTATTTTAACAGGTAAAAGCAAAGCAGAATGCGAGTTGTCGTTGCTTGAAATCCATTTTATTGGAATTTTTTCTGCAATTCCCGAAACCTTCAAATAGTTTTCTGGGGGAGTGAATTTCTTTTGAAAATAAAAATATCCTCCCAACAAGAATAAAACGATAACAATTAAAAGTACGGATGCAATTTTCTTAAAAAATTTCATGGTCTGTTTTTTCTGCAAGATTCGGATTTCGATTCTGATTTTCGTGAAAAAACAGTACGACAGTTTTACGTCATTTTTATGACTTGCTTTATAAGAAGTTGTTTTTCAGTTTTATGGCAAGTTCTTGTTTTTGGTTTAAACAGATTCCATTTATAATGACAATCAATAGTTTTAAGCTAAGAATAGTAATTAATGGAATTATAAAAAGCGGAAATTTTAAAGTAAATGAATTTTGAATAAACGGACTTGCAATCATTAAAACCGAAAGAATAAGACTTAAAACAATTTGGAGACTTAGAATTTGTTTGCCTATTTCTTTGTTTGTTGAATCTTGGGTTTTATACGTTAAAATTAAAGGAAAAATAACGCTTCCAAACGGAATAATAAGTCCGGATAAAACAGAAAGATTAATTAGTTTGGCTCTTTCGATTTGGATGTTTTCTTTTTTAAAAGTAAGATTTTCTGGATTGGTTTCTAGAGCTTCGGCAAGTGTTTTTAAAGTAAAACCTTTGAGCATATTTCCAGCTTCAATTCTTTGTATAGTTCGCAATGAAAGACCCGATTTTTCAGCAAGTTCATTTTGAGTCATGTTTTTTTCTTCTCTCAAAAATTTAACTTTATTCTTCATTGCTTTAAGTTGCTGGTATAAAAACGAAATTAAGAAAAAACTTTTGAGAAAATCGTTTAAAGAGAACTTAGGATTATAGACCAATTCGAAGTTTTAATAAAAAATTAAGTTTTTTACTTTAACAAAAATCACTAACTTGTTGTGTAATAAAATATTCCTTTAATGTTGCAGTCTTAAAATTTCCCAGTTATGCGAGTATCCGTTGTCCGAAAAAATGTAAAGTTTTTGCCCGATTCAAGAAGAGTTGTTGCCCGATATTTTATGAATGGGCAAGAAAGGACCCAGCAAATGATACTTCGGATAATGATGCTGGATGAGAAACAGGTGCTGCAGACTTTGGAGCAGACGCTTCGCGAATTTGCGAGAAGACATCGAAATATTTCGGCTGTATTCTTTAGACACTGCGAAAGAATAAGACCAATTATAGAAGGAATGCAGATTGATTATGAAGCCATGTCTCTAGACCGAAAAATGCTCATTGGGTCTTACTGCACGATGGAATATGCCATAGAATCGGCTGCGATTTTTAATCCTTCTATTGTAGAAGATTTTGATCAGACGGGATTGGAAATGGGAGAAAAACGGGTTATAATTTCTTTTCGTGCAACGGGTGAAGGCCACATCTCATCTATTGTTTTTAGAAGAGCCATTTTAGATCGCGACAATAATCTGCATATCATGAAAATAGGAAATCATATTGATCAGGCAGAAATTGAGCATAAAACATTATTTAATAAAGAGCGATTTTTGACCAAGCTGTATGAAATGCATACAACCGATAAGTATATTGCTCAGATTATGCAGGATCTTCCTGATGAATTTGAATTTGCTGTTCTTAAAAATATGCTGATTGAGGCTTTAAAAGATCCTTTGATTCGAGAAGAAAGAAAGGTAGCGCTGGAAGAAATTTTATGGCTGGCAAATTCTTTTTACGATTTGCAGTTCAAACATGATTCGGATATAACGGAACGCGTCATTTTTCCGATTTCTGATTCTGAAAGCCGCGGAATAGAAGATGCTCGTTTTGTACGTTTTGTTGATGATAACGGTTCAGATCGTGTTATGGCAACTTATACAGCTTATAACGGACACACAATCCTTCCCAAATTAATTTCTACTGAAGATTTTTATAGTTTCAGAGTTATGCCACTTCATGGCGAAGGGGCACAGAATAAAAATCTGGCGTTGTTTCCGAGAAAAATAAAAGGCAAATATGCCATGCTGGCCAGAATTGACGGCGTGAACAATTATATTATGTATTCTGATCGTGTCACGCAGTGGAACACGCCAATCCTTTTGCAAAAGCCTAAATTTACTTGGGAATTGACTCAGATAGGAAATTGCGGTTCTCCATTATGGACAGAAGAAGGTTGGCTTGTTATTACGCATGGAGTTGGTACAATGAGACGTTATTGTATTGGTGCTTCATTATTTGATCTTGATGATCCTTCAAAAGAAATAGGGAGGCTTACAGAACCGTTGCTTTCTCCTTTGGAAGATGAGCGAGAAGGATATGTGCCAAATGTAGTGTATTCCTGTGGAGCTATTATTCATAACAATAGTTTAATTCTGCCTTATGCTGTATCAGATTATTGTTCAACTTATGCTGTAGTAGATATGGCAGAATTATTAGAGGCGCTTAAGAAAAGTAAGTGAGACTTGTGTTTTATTTAGCATTTATTGAAAGTTATATTTGTTTTTAGCAAGTGTATAAGCTTTAAAAATTAAGCCAATCTTAAGATGAAAACAGGTATAAATACGGGTTGATAAATTGCCGAAACTTTATACATTCGCCGAAATTGAAAAACTGATTAACCCCCTTAATATTGGTTTTTTTTAGAAGTATTAGCAGAGATCACGAACAAACGGCTAAAACAATGAAATTTGTAAAAGGACAAGAGGTATCCTATACCGCAATAAGTGGGAGATCTTACAAGGGAACCATTATCGAAAGAAAAATGGATTTAAAGAAAGGGTTTATCATAAAATCGACTTCAAAAGAAAGAGATTTTCATTATCTCATTGAAATACAAAAAAAAGGTGCAACAGAGAAAATTCTATGTGCCGAAAATCATCTTAAATTATTGGAAAAGAAAAAGCGAGCCAACAGCTTAGTCTAATGTGCTGATTAACATATTGCAGTTTCGTTTTGAACTACTTTTTCTTTTTTAGCTTTCGAAATGTTAAGATAAACAATCGATCCCAACATTATTGCAATTCCAACAATTTGTAGAAAAGTAACTTTTTCGCCTAAAATAATATGCGCGCAAAAAACCGCGGCAGGCAATTCCAGGGTTAATAAAACCGAACTCAAACCAGCACCAATTTTAGGCATTCCGACTGTAAAACATATGGGCGGAATCACGGTACCAAAAATGGCTAAAAATGTTCCCCATTGCAATAATCCAAAATCTAGATGCGTGCTTGTAGTAATGGCTTCGCAATTAATTAAAAATATAATCATTGCCGAACCGCTGGTCATTAAAGCGCTTTTTTCGAACATTGGTGTTTCTTTTCCTATTTTGCTGGTAAAAACAATGTAAAGTGTATAAAGCAAAGCCGATAATAGACTCAATGCCACCCCTGTAAAAGAAATGTTGGCATTGCTTAAGTCTAGAAGATTTCCTGCCAAAACAGTTCCTAAAATGATGAAAAGTGCTGATCCTACCTCAACCGTATTTGGCCTTTTCTTAAAAAATATCCAATCAACCAAAATGCTAAGCCACGTAATCTGCATTAATAAAACAATTGCCAAAGAAGCAGGAATATAGGCTACAGATAAATAATAGGTATAGGCAGAAGATCCCATTGTGGTTCCAGCTAAAAGTAATTTCCAGTTTAACGCCAGTTTATGTCCGTTTTTAAGCTTTCTGAAAATTACGATTGACCATAAAATTAAAGTTCCAGCAAGTGCTTGCGTCAAAGTAATTTCAGCAGGCGAATAACCTTCTCCATAAGCGATTTTAGCAAAAGAAGAAAGCATTCCGAAACTCAATGCGCCTAGAGCAACAATGATAATATATTTGTTCATTTTGTTGTTTTGAAATATGTTTTGTACGGTCAAAAGTATTAATTGATGAATAATTATCGATATACTTAAATTAAATATGTATTTATTCCTTTTAATTTTGCTTTTTTCTGATTTTTGTCCTGAATTGAATTATTTTTTATACTTTAACTGGAAAAAATCCGATGCAAGAATTAAGCAAACAAGAAATAGAGTTACTTCGAATCCTTCAGGAAAATGCAAGATTTGATATTACAGATTTGACCGAACGATTGAACATGTCGAGAACTTCGGTTTATGACCGAATTAAAAAACTCGAAAACGAGGGTTATATTAAAGATTACGTTGCGATAATAGATCCGAAAAAGGTAGGATTAAATTTTACGGTCATTATAAACGTTTCGCTAAACAGTCAGCGTTTAGAACTTGTAGAAGAATTTTCGAGACAAGTTGCCGCACTCGATGAGGTTGTTGAAGGGTATGTAACGGGAGGAATTTTCGATTATGTTCTGAAAGTTGTGGTGAAAGACCCAGAATCGTTTAACGATTTTATTAGAAAACTTTCAGATATTCCGAATATTAGTAAAGTGCAGAGTTCATTTGTAATGAGCTACATTAAGCAATCTACTAAATTACATTTTTAACTTAAAAATAAATAACTACGTAAAGCGATTATCTGGCTTTACATAGTTTTCTATTCGATTTGCAGAAGAATTAAATACCATCTTTTAACCCAATTCTTTTTAAACTGTTGATGATTTTAAAAACAATTTCATCAGAAAACATAAAACTGAAAAGCGTTTCTTTTATTTCTGTCGCAGTTTGCGGCTGTAGTTCTAGAAGGTTATTTAGATATGTTTTTGCTTTTGCGTCTTCACTAAGCAGCGATAATGAAACGGCTTTTAGCAAAGGATCCCAAATAGTCTCTTCAAAGTCCATTTTTTCTGCCCAGTATAAAGACTTTTGATATTCTTTTTTATGGATGTAATAGTACCAATATCCAATATTAATCCACCACGGATGTGCAGGGTTAGCATGTACAGCATTTTCTAATAAATTAAATCCCTTTTCAAAGTAGCCTGCAAAAATCAATACACAGCCAATTCCTGCTGTTATACCAGAAGAATTAGGATTTATTTTCAGGCATTGTTCTGCGGTAGAAAGACAGTCATCCTGATCTTTTTTAAAGCAGTTTATAATAGTCAGCGCATACCAAGCCTGTTGGCAATTTGGATCAATATTTAAGGCTTTTGTGATGCAGTGACTGCTTTTCTCAATTGTTTTTTTGCAATTGTCTAATCCTAGGGCAATAGAGGCTAAATGCATTTCGCCCAGCATGGCCCAAGCTATTGCATGGTTTGGGTCTAATTCTACAGCTTCGGTTAAATTGGATAGAGCATTAGCAAAATTTTCAATAGAATAAGAACGCTGATATTCATGATAACTGCAAATTACCCTTAAAATACTAGAGTTGTTTGATATTTTAAATGGCGCTGTTTTTACCATTTCATTAAAAATAACACCATAATAACCGCCCATGGTAGAAACAATATCTTTTACTATTTCATTTTGAATTCTAATGCCATCATCTAGGGTGGCAGGAGTAAACAATTTGGTCATTACAAACTTGCCAGAAGAAGGGTTTATCAGATTAATTCTTATTTGCAGTTTGTTACTAATAATTTGAATATGCCCTGTAATAATAAAATCGGCTCCAATCAAGTTGGCGGCTTCTAGAATATTTTCATTAATTTTTGAAATGATATCAGACGGGAAATGACCTATTACGGAGATATCCTGAAAACGGGAAAGTTCGGCACTGATTTCTTCGGAAAGAATTTGGGAAAAGGCCTCTAAATCTGGGCGCTGATCAATTGTTTTAAAAGGGAATACGGTAATAACAGGATTGCTTTTATTGGTAACAATTGGAAGATCAAGAGGTCTCAGTTTATTATTATGAATAAATTCAGGAACATAACCGCCCTTTGGAACATGAATAATAAGGGGATTGTCTTTTCCGTCAGAAGAATAATATTCAGTAAGTAATTTTCTTAATCGTCCTGCATGAATGCGAACCATGGCATCATCATGGGGATTAAAATGAGAAGGTCTACTTAGTGCATTTACTGCTATAGAATATTCTTTAATAAACTGCTGCCTTTGATCTATAGTTTCTGTGACAATATAGCGCAGAAAATTGCTTAAAAGCGTTGAGTTCTTAAAAGAATAGAATTTTAATACATTTTCCAGCTCATTATAAATTTTATCCGAGGGGATTTTTTTTGTAGACTCCATAATAAATTATTTGAAAATTATTAATGTCAAAAAAAAGTCACTGGGGCGTATAAAATGTTAAAGACCAAATGCTTATGAAGTTATAAATTTATGAAAATATTTAACATGTTAGTATTATTTATCTGATATTTTAACGGTTAAATGTAACGGTTAATAACTCTAATGGTGCAATTGTATTAATTATATTTGTTTGATAATCAGGTAAAAACTGGGTTTTGTTTCTTTTTTTAACCAA
The DNA here is from genome assembly GCF_039581425.1 of Flavobacterium movens. Classification (NCBI taxonomy): domain Bacteria; kingdom Pseudomonadati; phylum Bacteroidota; class Flavobacteriia; order Flavobacteriales; family Flavobacteriaceae; genus Flavobacterium; species Flavobacterium movens. The sequence goes on along the minus strand of NZ_JBCPXY010000004.1, from coordinate 179,638 downwards.
AAAAGACTGTAATGTATAGGTGTTGAAATTTTTGCATTCCCATACTAAAAGCTTTTAGGATCAGATGAAAGCTTTTAAAGGTGAATAAAAATTCGTACTGAGAAATATCAATTTTTTAAAATAAAATGACTTTTATTTTAAGCCAGGACTGCAAAAATCAGATTAAAAGTTGTATCCCATAATAAACAAACTATAATCATTATGAAAAAAAGGTTTTTGCAAATGACAGCTATGAGGCATTGTGTCCTCATAATTTGTTTTCTCATTTCTGTTTTTGTTCAGGCTCAAGATGAAGGGAATAAAAGCATGGAAATATACGGATTTATTATGACCGATATTGGTTATAATTTTAATCAGATACAATCAGATTGGTATGATGTGGTAAGACCGACAAAACTTCCTGCTTATAAAGACCAATACGGACCAGACGGCAGTTACTACGCTTCTGTGCGCCAAACCAGATTAGGATTTAAAAATTACTTTGATACAGGAATTGGCGAATTAAAAACTCATTTTGAATTCGAGTTGTTCGGTACAGGTGTCGATGCCGGACAAACTACCTTTCGTTTGCGTCATGCTTATGCTGAGTTAGGAAAATTTGGTGCTGGACAAACTTGGAGCCCTTTTATGGATATTGGCGTATTCCCAAATTCACTCGAATATTGGGGACCAACCGGAATGGTATTTTTTAGAAATATTCAGATACGTTATATGCCAATTCAAGGCGATACTCGATTAACGATTGCATTAGAAAGACCAGGAGCAAGTGCCGATCAGGGAGATTATGCAAATCGCGTGGAATTGCAAGGAGTAAAGGCAAGATTTCCGCTGCCAGATCTTTCGGCAGAATACCATTATGGCACAAGATGGGGTTATATTGAATTAGCAGGTATTTTGAGAAAAATCGAATGGAAAGATATGAATAACGATCAGTACAATTTGTCTGGTGATGCTGTAGGCTGGGGACTTAATTTAAGCACCAATATCAATTTTAGCGAAAATGATGTTTTTAGAGGACAGGTTGTATACGGAGAAGGTATACAAAACTACATGAATGATGCTCCTGTTGACATTGGTATCAAAAACAATTTTGGTAACCCTGTAACTCCCGTAAAAGGTGTTGCGCTTCCTCTAGTTGGTGTTGTCGCTTTTTTAGATCATACTTGGAGTGACAAGTTTAGTACTGCAATAGGATATTCTATGATTGATATTGATAACTCAGACGGACAAACAGATGATGCCTTTAAAAAGGGACAGTACGTTCTGGGAAACCTTTTGTTTACTCCTGTAAAGAATTGCATGGTCGGAGTTGAATTTCAGTGGGGTAACCGCGAAAATTTTAATGACGGATGGAGTACTTCAATAAATAAAATACAGTTTTCTTTTAAATATAATTTTTCACAATCATTTTATAAAAGAATTCAGTAAATGCCTTTTGTTTTTTAATTAATAAAAAAAGAAAATATGTGTAAAACTGTACAATACCTGCTATTGTTCGGATTGTCTTTAGGCATTCTTAATGCTCAAACCCGAACTGAAAAAGATCTTCTAGGAGAAAAACAAATCCCAGCAAATGCTTATTACGGTGTGCAGACAGCACGTGCGTTAGAAAATTTTCAGATAAGTAGCTTGACTACGCAATCTTATCCTGATTATGTGAAAGCTTTTGCAATGGTTAAATTAGCAGCGGCACGTGCCAATGCTGATGTCGGCCGACTTAAAAAAGATAGACTTGCTGCGATAGAAAAAGCTTGCCAAGCTGTAATTGACGGCAAATATCATGATCAATTTTTGGTCGATTTGTATCAAGGTGGTGCTGGTACTTCTGCCAATATGAATGTAAACGAAGTTTTGGCCAATATTGCATTGGAACTAAGCGGACATAAAAAAGGAGAATATCAATACATCGAACCTCACGATGATCTTAATATGGGACAATCGACAAATGATGTGTACCCAACAGCGATAAAAGTGGCGCTGCTGCTTCATAATGACAAACTGCTTAAAGAGGCAGATCTTTTGGCTAAAGCTTTCCATAAAAAAGGTGACGAGTTTAAAGACATCCTAAAAATGGGAAGAACCGAAGGGCAAGATGCTGTACCAATGACGGTAGGGCAGGAATTTCATGCTTTCGGGAATCAGCTTGACGCAGAAATTAGTGCTTTAAAAAAGGCAGAAGTTTATTTATGCGAACAAAATATGGGAGCTACAGCAATCGGGACAGGAATTACAGCTTCTCCAGGTTATGCTGAAAAAGTAGCTGCGCATTTGGCAAAAATTACAGGAAAACCAATTGTAATGAGCAAAGATCTTATTGCCGCCACAACCAGCCAACAAGGGTTTGTAATGTATTCTTCTACACTTAAGAGCATGGCAGTTGCTTTGGCAAAAATAAGCAGCGATTTGATCATTTTGGCTTCTGGTCCTCGTACTGGTTTTTTCGAAATCAATTTGCCTGCACTTCAGCCGGGATCTTCAATTATGCCGGGAAAAGTAAATCCGGTTATGCCAGAACTGATGAATCAATTATGTTTTAAAGTAATGGGGAATGACTTGACTGTAACAGTTGCCGCTCAATCTGGTTTATTGCAGTTAAATGCTTTTGAACCTGTTCAGGCTATTGCCATGATGGAATCTCAAGGATTATTTTTTAAAGCGATGCCATTGTTTAGAAAAAACTGTATTGATGGCATTACAGTAAACAAAGACGTTTTGGCGCATTATATGGATAGAAGTGTTGGTGTTGTAACAGCTCTAAATCCTATTCTAGGTTATGAAAAAACAACTGAATTGGCCAAAGAAGCACTAGCAACTAATAAAGGAATCTTAGAACTTATACGCGAAAAGAAATTGCTGACAGAAGATCAAATTAAAAAACTGCTTGATCCAGCAACTTTAACAGGCCAAAAATAATCTTCAACCTAAAAAGAAAAAAAGATGAAATTAAATATCAACTTTTACAAAAAAATACTTTTACTGCTGATATTGTCATTGAATATGAGCATGTTCGCACAGGTTAAACCTAAAGTGCTAATATTGGCAACTGGCGGAACAATTGCCGGTTCTGCTAAAACTGGAGTACAGTCCGGATATACTTCGGGTCAGGTTACTATTGATGCAATGGTAAATGCAATTCCGGATGCTTTAAAAGTGGCAGATATAAAAGGCGAACAAATAGCAAATGTTGGATCTCAGGATATGTCATTTGAAATTATGCTAAAAGTAGCTAATCGAATTAATGAATTGGCCAATAGCAACGATGTAGACGGTTTCGTAATTACGCACGGAACCGATACGATGGAAGAAACGGCCTTTTTTTTAAATCTAACTACAAAAACAGATAAACCAGTTGTGCTTGTAGGATCCATGCGTCCGTCAACAGCGATTAGTGCAGACGGACCTTTAAATCTTTATAATGCGATTGCTGTAGCTGGCGATTCTAAAGCAAAAGGGCGTGGAGTGCTTTTGGTTATGAATGATTGGATTCATTCAGCACAATCTTTAACTAAAGTGAGTACAACGGCTGTTCAGACTTTTATGTCTCCGCTTCGTGGACTTATCGGTATAACTTCTTACGGAACAAACGATTTCTTTAATTACCCTAGTCAAAAATTTGGAAAAAACTCAGAATTTGATGTAAAAGGCGTTAGCTCTTTTCCTCGTGTAGATATTATTTATGCCGATGCCGATATGAAGCCAGATTTAATTGATGCTTCGATAGAACGTGGCGCTAAAGGAATTGTAATTGCTGGGGTTGGAAACGGAAATATGAACAAAGCTTCGCTAGATGCTTGTGCAAGAGCCAGTAAAAAAGGAATTATCGTAGTTCGAAGCACGCGCGTTGCAACTGGACTTGTAAGCCGTAATGTAGAATGCAATGATGATGAACTTGGACTTATCGCTTCATACGCTTTGAATCCGCAGAAATCTAGAATCTTATTGTCGGTAGCATTATTAAAACAAAGAAGTTTAGCAGAACTTCAAAAGATATTTGAAGAATATTAAAAAAACTGTGTTTACGAACAAATTTTTGAACCTGTTTGTAAAAGGAAATAATCTTATATCAACTTGAAAATTAAATGTATATGAAAAGTAAAATAATTACAAGAGGGGTTCTTGCAGGATTCTGTGTTTTATTGATTTCCTGCAATACAAAAAAGGACGAAAATACTGTAATTGACTTAAAAGAAGTTAAGAAGCAAATTCAGGCGAAAGAAAATGAATATGCTGCAACATATAATGCTGGCCAGCTGAAAGAGATTGGGTATTATGCAGACGATGCAATAACTTTTTATCAGAACAGGCCACCGATTATTGGTAAAGAGGCGAGATATGAATTTTTGAAATCAGATTTAACTAATAACACCAATACAATATCATTTGAAACCAAAGAAGTTTTTGTTTCTAAAGACGGTAATATGGTTGTAGAAATAGGATATTATAAAGTGACAGATTCTACCAAAACGCCAATTAATACTGGAAACTACATGAGCTTTTTCGAAAAAAGAGATGGCAAATATGTGTGTGTAAGAGACATGAGCGCTTCTGATGGAATGATAGAGTAAATAGCCTTTTTGCACAATAAATCTATAAAATAAAAATATGAAAAAAATACTATTTGTACTGTCATTGGCTTTTGGATTGAATGCCGCAGCACAGACTTCTGTTGACGAAATTAATTTAATACAAGACCTTTATGGGAAATCGAAAGCCGATGTAGTCGAAGAATACTTAAACTTATCTGATGCGCAAGCTGCAGCATTTAAACCGATTTATGATAAATACGAAACGGAACGTAAAACCTTAAGCAAGCAAAAGATTTTGATTTTAGAAGATTACGGAAAGAATTATGCCACTTTGAGTGATGCGAAAGCAACAGAATTAACTTCAAAGAATTTGAAATACAATCAAGAATCTGAAAAACTCCTTGCTAAAACACATTCTAAATTGGTAAAAGTTATTGGTGGAATCAATGCAGCAAAATTTGTACAGCTTGAGCAGTATTTACAAGTAACTATACGAGCAGAGATTCAAGATGTTATTCCTTTTATTGGAGAATTGGATAAAGCCAAAAAACACTAGCCGATTTCTGGGTACAGAGTAGAAAGTATAGAAAGAATTATTTTCTACTCCTCTTATTAATATTTTATACTCTTACTATGATAAAGATATTTACAAAATATTTGACAGTCGCATTAATCATGTCTGCCCAGTTGATTTTTTGTCAAGCTGAAAATGATGGTCCAGAACTTGGACTTCCTGGCGACAATCTTGATTTATATGCTGTGATGTCCTTGTTTCAGAAATCAAAAACTATTGAGGAATTTGAAAAAAATCTGAATCTGGAGAAAACAGGCATCAATAATCTGGATTTGAATCTGGATAAAAAAGTAGACTTTATAAAAGTAGTCACAAAGAAAAACGGTAATTCGTTTACGTTTATTCTTCAAGTTGCCGTAAACAAGAACGAAAACCAAGACGTTGCTGTTATTTTGGTCGATAAAGACAAAAACGGAAAGGTAAAAATGCAGATTGTGGGCGATGAGCTGCTGTACGGAAAAGATTATGTCATTGAACCAGTTGCTAAATCATCTCCAGCAAAAACAGCAAATCCTGCCTATACAGGAGATGAACCCGTACAAAGCTCGCCAGCTGTAACTGCAGTTGTGGTAGAAACGGTGCCAATTGTGCAATATGTATATTCACCAGCTTACGTTCCGTACTATCCACCATATTATTACGGATTTTATCCGCCTTATTTCGCTGCTTTCACTGTAATGGCAGTAGGAATTTATCGTCACAACCATTATTACCATCATCATGGTTATCATGGCGGGCACTATCATGGCGGACATAACAATGTATATATTAATAACAGAAACAGTTTTAATAATTACAACAACAATAGGTCGAGATCTACTACAGTGCGAGACAATTCGACCAATAATAGATACAATAGTAATCGGGGCAATTCGCGTCCTTCTGCGAGCACACGACCATCAGCAGGAAATTCCAATCGTGCAGGAAATACAAGTGCATCTGGAAGAACGAGACAAAGTGCATCACCAAGCGCAGGGACTTCAAATCTTAATAGAGGAAGTTCTTCAGGATCCAATTTTAATAGAGGCGGAGGTGCTTCGTCAAGACCAAGCGCTGGCCAAATGGGAGGAGGCTCTCGTAGTATGGGAGGCGGTGGCTTTGGCGGCGGAGGCGGCGGAAGAAGAAGATAAACGGCGTTTTTTATAATGTTTCATCAGAAAAAATGCGTAAGTCCTTTTTGGGTTTGCGCATTTTTGGTTTTTATATCTGATGAAATCATGTTTAAAAATGCGCACAAGATTTTTGAAGCAACTCATTCCGTAGGAAAGTTTCATCGGTAGAAACGAGATTTGAATCAAGAATATACGTTCCGTAGGAATGTCTCATCGGTAGAAACGAAATTTAAATCACGATTACACGTTCCGTAGGAACGTCTCGTTGGTAAAAATTAGCATGAACCATGATTATACGTTCCGTAGGAACGTTTGATCGGTAATTGTTTCGCAAATCAGGTGTCCCTACAGAACACAATGTAAAACCATATTTTTTTTCTACCGATGAGATATTCTTAACGGAATATAAAATGTCGCTATTGATTCTAGCTGGCAGAAATTTTAATTTAAATTTTCTGCCACAAAGTTTTTGCAATACTCTTTTATCAGCTCTCTAACGCTTCTAAATTGTTCCATTATTTCATCGTCTGTTCCTGTTGCTTTTGCTGGATCTGGAAAATTATAATGAAACTTGACTGCCTTTGTTGGGAAAAACGGGCATCGCTCTTTAGCATTATCACAGACTGTAATCACAAAATCAAAATCGATATTTGCATATTCATCAATATTATTTGATGTGTGATTTGAAATGTCTATTCCGTCCTCTTTCATTATCGAAATAGCTTTTGGATTAACGCCATGAGTTTCTACACCAGCGCTATAAACCTCAGCATTATTTCCAGCAAAAAACTTCATGTAACCTTCGGCAATCTGACTTCTACAGCTGTTTCCTGTACAAAGTATTAGTATTTTCTTTTTCATATTAAACAAATAGCCAAATGATATTTATAATGCAGAATTTTGGTTCAAAACCAAAAATAAGCTGTAATAAAATAACAGATGAGGTTATTACAATTGGTTTCTTGTATTTAAAGATTAGTTCTTTCATTTTTTAGCAGCATCCTGAATTTGGAGTACAGCAAGAAGCAGTGTCGCTGGTTAATTGGGTAAGATTGATCTTTTGTTTTTCTGCTGGAATTCCGCAAGCATCTTGTGCTAAACAAGCCGTTGTTTTATTTTTTAGAATAAACGTTTTTCCGTTAAATTCTAAATCATATTTGCCAATTGTATTGCTTTGGTATTCTACTTCAATTTCTAAATCTTCGATATTTAATTTATCTTCAGACAGCTGAATGATGTTTAATAGTTTATTAGGTTTTAAACGATGTTCAAAATCGTTAGCATCCCAAAGCTGAAAGTTTACTGCTTTTTCATTTCTGATTACTCCGCCGCAATCAATAAAATTTTTAGTAACTACTCCGACTTCTGTTACATGAAAATGTTCTGGCACAAAAGTTCCGTTTTCTAATTGAAATTCCACATTATCTAATGTTGGCAAAATCTGTTTTACTTCTGATAATTTCATCTTATTTTATTTATTTGTTAATTGCAATATTGCGATATATGATGTCAAAAAAAATGTTTTAGCAACATTTTGATTTTGAAATAGTTTGTGTGATGTTTAAAAAATAGGAGTTTAAAATGTCAATTGTTTTTTCGTCAATACAATAGCAAATGGCATTTCCTGAGATATTTCCTTTTATAATGCCAGCGTTTTTTAGCTCTTTTAAATGTTGAGAAACTGTAGGTTGGGCAAGAGGCAATTCGTTTACAATATCGCCGCAAATACATTCATTCACTTTTAGTAAATATTCGATTATAGCAATTCTTGCAGGATGCCCTAATGCTTTAGCAATTGTAGCAATTTGATTTTGTGCGTCTGTAAAATGTTCAGTCTTAGTAGCTCCCATATTAGATTATGTTAATATTGCAATATTACGATATAGTTTTTAGATGATGAAATTTTTAACAGATTAATTTAAATAAAAAAGCTCCAGATTTCTCTGAAGCCTTAATTTTATTGGCAATACTATTTATTTAACTTCAACCGCTTCAGGAAATTTCCATGAGCCATTAAGTATTTCTTTGTGCGGACGATAAAGTCTAACCCAGTAATTCCAACCTGCGGTAACCGGAATACAATTTGGTGTTTTACCGTCACAACCTCCAAACTGAATAGTGATCGATCCGTCAGCATCTTTTTTTGCTGTAATATTATTTAAGGTATACATATTGAGATCGTTTTTCTCAAAATAACCTTCTTTATTGTATACACTTATAGACCAAAATCCATCTACAGGAACATTTTTTACTTTAAGTTTATAGACCGTTTTTCCATCATTTTTTTTAGGATAAACAGAAAGATAAAGTGCATCTTTTTCTGGATTTCCGCCCCATCCTGTTGCGCTTCCTAATAAATGGCGTGTTTCATCGACTTTACCTTTTACTCCAAACATTCCTTTTGTATCAGATAATTTTTTAGAAACGTCAATTAAAGAATCTCTAACTTTCTTTTGACTCACTAGATCCCAATTTGGAACCGAAAAAGTTCCTTTATCTTTTTGGCTAATTTTAATTGCATCTTGCAATGCTGTAACTTTCGGTAAATCATTCGGATCGTTAGGATCAATAAAAGTTCTTATTCCTAACATCAGATAGCGTGTCCCGATTTTTTCCTTTGTAAAAGTAAAAGTTCCGGGAGCGTAATACGTTTCAGAATAGTGATCTTCGTCGATAGTCTGCATAGACATAAAACGTTTTCCTGGATTTGGCAATGTAACGGTTATTGGTCCAGCATCGAGATCATAAACTCCAGAAGAATATAACACATCTCGGTTAGCACGAATTACAGCTTGTTTGTCAATTGGCATTAAAGTTCTATAATGATGCATATTACCAATACCACCAGCATCTTTAACCGAAGTCGTAAAGTAAAGATCTGTTTCTGCGCGGTTAAAATTTGCAGCAGTAACAGGAACACTGTTTTTTTGTGCGACTGAATCAGAAGTCACAGCAGTAGAATCTTTTAATGCAGAAGAATCCGTTTCTGATTTGCCGTTATTCTGTTTGCAGGAAGAAGTTAGTAACGATATAGCAACTAAAAATAGACCTGATAATAATTTGTAATTTTTCATATTATTTGAAATTAAAATTAGAAAAATGGATATGATTTTATTTCTGTAGCAATGGTTTTCATTTTACAATTTCTGGAAGAGGCATTTTCCAAATGTTATTAATAACGTCTGGTTGCGGACCGTAAATTCTCATCACAAATATGAATTTTTCATTTTTAGGTGTCGGAAGCCAGTTGCTTTCTTTATCTTTTCCAGGAGAAGTGCTTTGCAGATAAATAACTAAATCTCCGTTTGGCTCATATTTTAAACCTTTGGTTTTATTGCCGATAGAATATCTGTTAATTGGGTTTGGAATTAGAAAACGTTTAGGAAGATTGTACATCGTGATGCTCCAAAAGTATTTGGCTTCAGGCAACTGATCTTTAGTAAATTTTAATACATATTTATTGTTTCCTAAAAGCTGCTGATTGTTTTTATCAACATTGCTTCCGGTATAAACAGCTTCCTCTTTAGTGTTTCCGTAAATTCCGGCAGCTGCAGCAATTGCACGGTTTAGAAAGTTATTTTTAAGTTCTGCACGTGTGCCAAAAAGACTTCCGGCATCTTTGACATTGTCTATTTTAGAATTCAGTTCTTGTTTGGCTTCGGCAATTCCTTTTTCAATTGCTTTTATCGTTTCTGGCGAGTATTTTGAACTGTCAAAAGGTTGTCCTGGCACAATTCCAATTTTGGCAAAACGCTTTCTCAGTTCTTTTTCGCTGCTGTCTTCGTTTGCATATTGTAATAAAGCATTTAATGCACTGATAAATTGAAGCGAATCATAATCGCTTTCTTTCCAGACTGGCAAAGGTAGATTGTATTTTTTTACAGGAGGAGCAGGCTGTTTTGTGTATTCATGCAACGGAATTAATTTATACTGCGCCTGTATTTTTTTAAGATTTGATACATCGGCTGGATCGTGTAATTGAGTACGGCCTACAAGATATATTAAATTGGTTTCAGAATGTAAAACCTTATCAATGCCTTTAGGAGTTTCTCCTTTCCAATCTGGTCCTGCAATGAGATATTTACCTGCATTATTGCCAGTTGCTCGCGATCCTACATATTCAAAATTGAAGGTGTAGAGATCTACTAACTGCATTACATAATATCGGTCGTTTTCTATTTTCGGCACTTCAAGAATAACAGGTTCGTCTGAAACATTAATCGGCGCCATTGAGTACGGAGTATCGTTATTTATGGTTATGATTAAAGTATCTGCGGGAGTTGCGCTTGTAGCTACGCTTTTGAATTTGTTAAATCCGGAATATTCTTTAGCTTCTTTGTTGATTGCACTGGAGTAAATAGCTTTGTAATTATAAAATATTGGATAGCCGTATATCCAGGCTTCTTTTGCAATAGCAGTTATGGAGTCAGTAGACAGTGTATTGGCTGTTTCTTGATTATCTTTTGATGGTTCTTTTTTGCAGGCAGTTACTGCTAAAAGAGTTACCATAAAAAAAGCGGTTAAATTTTTCATAATCGGGAGGTTTTATTTCATATATGATTTTTTCCTGATTTTAAAATTAGGGTTTAAAAGAAAAATTATACTTTTTTGAATGGCAAACATGGTTTCAAATTATAAGTTGCAACCATTTTCAAATTAAAGAGCTTTAAAACGGAGAGTTGTCCTGAAAAAAGTTAACAGGTTTAAAATTTTTAAGAAGCTCATCATTCCGTAGGAATGTTTGGTTAGTAGATTTTTTTAATTGGATTCAGACATGTACATTCCGTAAGAACGCTTGATTATGTTCGCAAAATTCATTTCGCAAATTAGGTGTCCGTACAGGACACAATCAAAAATGATATTTTTTTATCGATGAGATATTCCTGTTGGAAGATAAAATATTGCTATAATATCAAATAATAAAGCTCCAGATTGCTCTGAAGCTTTATATATTATAAAATAATGTATTTAAGTTTAATTATTCATTTAGCCATTTCCATCTTTTGCTCCAATCTAGCAAAATCTCTTCTTTCCATTTTGAGACGGTTATTCCTCCTTGAATTTTTCCAAAATAGAGATTTTTGTCCTGTTTGTCAGTAAACCAATTGGTTCCTAACTTATAATCGGTTTGGCTTTTTTTGCCTGGCCATAAGTTGGTTGCCACAATTGCGCCTTCTTTACCATTAATTTCTGGAAGGTCTGAAGTTAATTTATAATGTAAAACCTCAGCTTTTTTCGGAATATATCTAATGGCATAAACATCATTTCCGATATAATATCCAGGCCATTTCTGAATGGTTTTTCCGTAAGGTACTTCCATCCAAAAACAAATTGATTCTTTTTTGGCGTTGGTCTTTGGCACAGTAAAACGAAGTTCCATAATAGAACAGTAAGCCACAGTATCTTTAATAGTTGTTGTACGATCAAATATAGTTCTCGAACTATAATTAAACTTTTCAAAACTACCTCCCCAGCTTTCGCGAGTTGGATCATTTGGGTCGCCGTCCATCATATATAAAAGAGAAGGAGTATCTCCCATTTTAACTTCGCCTTTATAATAGTTGATAAAGTCTTTTCCTAAAGCACTTTTTTCTTGAATATGTTTACTATAATAATTTGAAATAACCACACTATCAGGTTCTTCACTAGGAGAAAACAAACCGTAATAAGAAGAGTTATTTTCTATGAACCATAGATTCGGAAAATTGGCAACTATATAAGCATAACTGTTTGCGCTCCATTTTTTGTTAGGGCCGCCAATCCAATATACTTTAATTTTAGTTTGAATATCAGGAGCATCGTGCAAAGCCTGAGCAAGATCTTCTAAACCTCCCCAAACCAATATCCATAAAGGTTGAGAACTTTTTTTTCTGGCACATTTTACAATCCAGTCAGATCCTTCAGTAGCTTTAGAATAGCCAATAAAAGACACATTTCCGCGATAACCTTGTTTCGATATCGAACGCAGATATTCTGGCGTAGCAAAACCTGTTTGATGTTTTTGAAGTTTCGGAAGATCTTTTTCGTAAAGATCAATCATTCGAATTATTTCCTGCTTGCTTCCATTTCCATAAGAAGGCGAGGAAACCAATCCTTCAATTTGAAATTTTTCATTGTACATTAATAAATGCGCCATAGATTGATTATCATCGGGATCTGTTCCTCCAATATCTGTACTAATTAGTATTCGAGGTTGCTCAGGTGTTGGTTTTTGAGAGTAAGCAGCCATAAAAAAGCTGAAAAAGAAAGATAGATAGAAAGAAATTCTCATAGCAAAAATGATTTGTCGGTTTAATGTAATCGATTGCAATATTGCTAAGATATCAAAATTTTGATTCGATTTGATTTGAACTGAAAATAAAAAAGCCCCAGATTTCTCTGAGGCTCTATAATATTGAAAAATACTTTTTTAGAAATTAGTATTTATTTTTTTCGAACGATCTGCAATGTAAGAGATTAACCAGATTACCTGTCCTTCTTTTACAAAGTAGATTTTCTTTGTAGCATAATCTGGAATACTTTCAAGACAAGTTACAAGAATGTTGTTAGCAGAAATTAAGTATTTTTGATCGTAAGTGCTTAAAACTCTTGCGGCCTCTTTGTTTGTTTTTGCAAGGTTTGTAAACTTACCGAAGTTGTTTTTAAGAACAGCATCATAATCGATAACATCTTGAAGGGTTAAAGAAACATAATGATCTTTATTCACATTTTCATCATAGAAAAGAGTTGAAAACGCCCAAACAGCACCACCAGATAAATATAGTTTATCTTTTTTTGCTAAAGGAGGATTGGCATCAAATAACTCTTTAGTCTTTTTGCGTAGAATTACATTATAATCAAAAGATTTTTCTTGATAAGTCGACATATCGTTTACTTGACTTTTGTTTACCACTGTCTTTTCTACGGCATCAGTAAGCGTCATGGTTCCAAAACTAAGTTCTAATGGAACAAACTCTAATTTACCGTCTTTAAGTTCGTCAATATAACCTCCTTTTGTAGTTTGAGCACCAATATCAAGAAGGAAAGCATTAGCAAAATCAACAGGAGGAATGGCACCTTTTACAAGTGTTTTTGCTTCCTCGTTAACATCTAATATTTCTAGCTGTTTGCTAGTTAAAAGAGCGATTTTGTTTTTTAATACATCGATGTTACGGGCAGATGCAAAAACGGGAGCAGCCACAACAAAAATGTTTTCTTCAAGAATTTTGTTTTCGGCTTTAATTTTTTGCAATTGGTTGGTAACGATAACACTAGTTTTAGTGATATCTTCTGCAGTAAGTTCTCCATTAGCAGTAATATGGTCAGCAAACGGAATTCTTTCAGTCCAAAAAGAAAGAATTTTATAATCGGCTTTTCTGATGTTATTTACATCAATAACCGAAACTTTTATGGCTCTACGACCAATTTCGATTCCAGCATAAATACTTTTTTGTGAAAATGCAGTAACAGAAAAAAATAAAGTTAGAAGGGTAAAAAATAAAAATTTGGGGTTGTGTTTTTTAAGCATTGTGTTGAATTGTAGTTATAATATATTTGTTTTTAAGAGATTACAAAGTTTCTTTTTTGTGGTATTGATATGAAAATCACAATTTTAGAATGAAAACAAATGATTTCATTACGGAATTGCGAATTTAAGAAAACATTTAATAATATAAAATCAGTTATTGAGAAAACCTGATATTAAATTATTGTAAAGAAATAACGGGATTTATTTCGATAAAGTATATTAATAAAAAAAGCTTCAGATTTCTCTGAAGCTTTTTTAATATATACTCATCGGTTATGATAATCTTCTTTTTGAAGAAGCACCAAGTATAAAAGCGAGAGTATTAAATTTTAGAAAAAGAAGTAGCCAACAGATACTTGAAATACTCCATTTCTATTATCAGTATCAACCTTAGTTATTCCCAAGTTATATCTGGCACTAAAATTAAGTCCATTTTCTAGTTTATAGCCGATGCCAAAATTAGCGCCAAAATCAAAAGTCGTGTATGAATTTGTTACTTTCACTCCTTCATTTTTTGCAGAAAGTAAAAAACCTATTTGCGGTCCAGCTTCAAGACTCAATCCTTTTGTTACGTAATATTTTCCCATTAATGGAATGTTCAAATAATTCATAGCAACTATATCATTATTGAAGGTATATCCTTGGCGAGAATACATTATTTCTGGCTGGAAGGAAAATTTATCAGATATTGGAATTTCCGATACAACGCCAACATGATAAGATGTTACATAACCAATGTTATTGGTGTTACTTCCATTAACAGTTGAAAAGTTTAAACCTGCTTTAGCTCCAAATTTAATTTCTTGGGCATTAACATTCGCAAATCCTAAAACTGTAAAAACAGCTAGCAATAAAATTTTTTTCATAAAAATTGATTTGAATTATTTGAAGCCAAAATTGATGTAAAAAAAAGTATAAAAGGTTTCAAAACCTTAAAAGTGGATAAATTGGTACTTATTTACTGATGTTTTTATATCCATTAATGTAATTAAGAAAGTTGTCTCCAGCTAATTTGGTTCTAATTTGTAAAATATAGCCCGCGTATATTTCTAACTTCTCGTTAACTTTTTCTTAGCAATGTGAAACATTGAAATAAACCACTCTATTAAAGATTTTATAGAATAATCGAATGATAATTTGTAATTCAGATCTTATTAATTGTCATTTCATTTAGTTTTAATTGTAAATCCTTTAACAGTAAATAAAATCAATTAAGTATAGTTTCGTCATGGAAAATTATAGGTAATTACCTAAAAAAAAAAAACAGAAACAGCATCGTAACTAAATACCACTATATAGATTGATCTTTACTATTTTTTTTAACACGGCAATTTTTCAAGGTATAGTTCTTGGAGCAATTATTCTAAAATCACCTCTTTTTAAAAGTAATGCCAATAGGTATCTGGCTTTTGCAATATTCACTCTTTCAGTGCTTATTGCCAATCTCATCTTCGAAATAATTGATCTTTACAGCAGCATGCCTTTTCTGCGTTTTCTTGATAATGTCGAATGGGCATTTCTCTTCCCGGTTTTTATTTTCATGTTTGTTATACATCAGGTAAATCATCCTATTCGAAATTCCAGAAAGATTCTATGGCTGTATGCTCCGTTTATATATTCAGCCATTACAAATGTTTTTTATGACTGTGATGCTGTTGCACATATTTTTACAATTCCGCACTTTCTTAAAAGCATTTTAGAAACTATAGGGAGTTTTGATTTTTATCTTATTTTGGTATTTATGCCTTTTATGGCTATTTATACTTTCAGGTTTATTAAATTTTCAAAAGATAAACAGGAAAAGAAATGGATTACTTTTTTATGGTTTTTGGTTTATATATTAATGCTTTCCTGGATGGTGGCTATTCTGACAGGCTTGCTTTTTGAATACGATCTCTCATATATTATGCAGATTCTAGCGTTGTTTGCCACATTTTTAATTCATTGTACAGCTTATTATGGTGTGTTTAGATATAGGCTAGCCGACAATAAAATAGGAATAGAAGAACGGTTAAATAAAAAAAATGTATTAGAAGATGAAATGCTTATCGAAGAAGTAACTCTTAAAAAAGGGAATGATGTAAATGGTTTAGAAATCTTTACAAAAGAAAACCCTTATTTTAAGAAACTGGAAATACTTTGCGAAGAGCATCAGATTTATAAAGACAGCAATCTAAACAGAGAAAAAGTAGCAGAGCAGTTAGGAATAAGTGCGGGATATGTCTCACAGCTCATTAATGTGATTACGGGAGATAACTTTGCTAATTATATAAATAACTATCGGGTTGAAGCCGTGAAAGAAATGATTCTCGATTCTGACTATGAAAACTACAGCTTGCTTGCAATAGGATTAGAATCTGGATTCACTTCGAAGACAACATTTCATAACGCCTTCAAAAAATCTACAGGTATGACACCAAATAGTTTTCGGAATACTAATAAATAAGTTCGGATTTCTCTAGTCTTAAGATATTTGGACTTTGTCGGTTTTTATTTCATTTAGGTTTGCTGTGATAATCAACTTAATCATTGCAATTTATATGAAATTAAATCGACTCTTAATTACTACTGCAGTTTTGTCTGCGGTAGCGGTTCAATCGCAAACGACCGAAAAAAAGAACCAGCTGGAATTCTCTGTGGGAAATAATTTTGGCTTCTTAAAAAATCTAGAATTTGCTCCAGTAGCAATGTATGAATATGAAGGGCTGGTGTATAAATTAAACTACACACGAACTAGCAAAAATGATAATCTATTTGAAGTTAAGCTAGATTATCTTTCAGCTGGACTAAAAACGGATAGGCTTTCTAATCTCAATACAGATTATTCAAAAGTCGGTTTAGGTTTTTCTTATCTGAAAGATATTTATAGCAAAGATAAGTTTACCATATATGTAGGACTCCAATCGCAGACTAATACTTCTATTTACAGTAATCCGAATACTTCGACTTTTAATAATGATGATTATTATACTTTGCATCAGGAATTTGGAATAGCGGGTAAATTCAGATACCAAATTAATGAAAAACAATATTTATCGTCAAAATTAACCCTTCCTGTAGTTTTGCTTAGAGTTACCAACGCTGAAGGAAAGTTTTATACAATAAACAACTATCAAAGTGTTTTATGGGATTTGGATTATGGCTATAAGCTTTCGAATCATTTTGAGATAAAAGCAACGTATAACTTTAATTACGCCAGACTTCAGGTGCCAAGTGCATATAGAGAACTGCAGCATCAATTAAACCTAGGTATTAACTACAAATTTTAATCATGAAACCAATCAAATCTTTAGGTTACTTTTTTGCAATCCTATTTACGCTTCTATTTACTTCATGTGTAGATACTTTAATGGGTGACGAAGGAAAATATGATGAGAATATTTATTTAAATTACAAGACAAAAACAGTATTAGAACTGCCTTTTGAAGACGACTGGTATATAGTTGCGGGGGGAAAATCTCTAGAATTAAATCATCATTTTACTCCTAACCGCCACCAGAGATATGCGCTAGATATTGTTCACGTCATAGACAGAAAAGGAAATAAGGGAGACGGAACCAAAAATGAAGATTATTATTGTTTTGGGAAACGTTTAAATGCTCCTGGAAATGGAAAAATAATAGCTGTAGAGAACAATATTGAGGATAATATTCCAGGAATTAAAAATAGCAAACAATCGTTAGGAAATTATATTATTATAGACCATTTGAATGGAGAATTTTCTTTTATGCTTCATTTAAAAAAGAATTCTATTATAGTAGCCGTAGGCGATAATGTAGAAAGAGGCCAGAAGGTAGGTTTAGCCGGAAACAGCGGTTATTCTACAGGTCCGCATTTGCATTACCATCTTCAGACAACTTCGTCACTTGTAACGGGTGTCGGTCTTCCTATGCAGTTTCAGAACTACTATGCCGATGATATTTTTACAGAAAAAGGAGAACCTATTACGGGTCAAATTGTGAGGAAGAAGTGAAAAAGAATATTTTTTGAATGTCAATCAATTATAAATTGAATTATTGAGTTGCAAAAAAAATGAGGGAAATTTGAAGCTTGACTTAGTAGCGAGATGCATTCATATAAGTGGTAAAAAGCATCGATAAAATTTAAAGTGCTTTTGTAGGTTAGTAGTGCAAAAGTTATACATTTGAAAAAAATAAGCTAGCTATAAACTCAAACAAAAATTAAATATTGCTATGGATAATAACAGTTTTCATGAATGGTTGCATACTAAAAATTACTTTGAATATTCAAAACTGAAAATTGAGTTTACGGAAACAGATATAAAAATTTCATTAGACTATAAAGAGACAAGCGGGAAATTTGCTTTCGAAAAATATTTATTTCATAAAATATCATTTAAGCTTGAACAAATTAGTAGAATTTATTCAGTTCAAAATAATTGGTGTGAACAAGAAAACAGACACAAAATAACAAGAGAAGATATCTCCAATGAAGATTTTTCTTCAAAAATTAGTGGTTCAGATACTTTTGCAATCATACCAATTGAAAATAAATATGCTGTTAAAATCGAAAATTGGTGGCAGGATTTTAGCGCTATAATTGATTACGAAAATTTCTCAATTATATTAGATGAAGTCGAAGTACAAGTGCTAGAACCAAAGTTATCAGAGGATGTTTTTGATTTTAAGTATAAATCTAAGAATCTGCCGAATTCTACTTTTTGGGTTGATAAATTAGCGGCAGAAGGAATTGAAGCAGCTTATATTGATTATTTCTGTAATCCAGTTGATATTGATCAAGTTTGTTCTGACAATTATAGCGATTGGTCAATTCGTCCTGTTAAAGAGCAGGGCTCAGGTCTAGGCGCGAAAATTTGTATAATCAACAATTCTGATGAGTTTAAAACGGTTAGGTTTGACTTTATTGAGAAAAAACTAGTAGATTTTATGGATAAAATAAAACAAATCGTTTTAGTTTCAGAGGTTGAAAATGTAAAATGTGGCAATGTAGTTTTTAGTAAAGAGCAATGGGAAAAATATGTGTTCGAAAATGTGATGCCTGAAATATAATTTAATAAAACCTGTGGAAAAAATAAAATAAAAAAGCTTCAGAGAAATCTGAAGCTTTTGTTTTAATATCGGATGATGTGAATTAATATATTTTTGTAAATGATTTATTTTTCAAGTCTTATCATCATTTCATCTTTTTATTTGTCAATAGTGTAAGTAATTCCCCCAAGTAAATGCTGTACAAAAAGAGGATCGCTGTAACTTTCAGAGCTGTGTCCTAAAGCAGTGTAAAATACTCTTCCGCCATCATAGTCATGATACCATGCCAAGGGATGATTAATGCCATGTTTGCCACCTTTGTATGAAGACTCATCAATTTTTATAAGCACATTTACGTTTGGATTTAGATATTTAAAATTGTACCATTCGTCTTTTCGTTCCCAAATTGCAGGAAGATGTTTTGTAGATAGATGTTCGTGATCTACAATTATAAGTTTAGCATTCTGTGGTTCAGGATGTCCTTCAAAAATTCCGCCGATCATTTGCGTGTACCAAGACCAATCTGGTTCGCAGTTGGTGGCCGAATGAATACCAACAAAACCATTTCCATTTTCTATGAATTTTTGCAAAGCCAATTTTTGATTTTTGTCTAAAACATTACCTGAGGCACTTAAAAATATAACGGCTTGGTATTGCTTTAAGTTTTTTGAATTAATTGCCAGAGAATCTTCGGTAGCGTCTACAATAAAATGATTTTCCTGTCCCAGTTTTTTTATCGCTGCAATTCCGGCAGGAATGCTTTCATGTCTGAAGCCATTGGTTTTAGAAAAAATCAGTACTTGTTTTGTTTTATAAGAAGTGGTCTGTTCTTTGTTTTTTATATGAAAAGAAACTAGAAAATAGCTTGTTAGTACAATGAAGCTGAATAAAAATGATTTTTTTATTGAAAACTGATGGCTCATTTTAGAAAATTTTATTTTGGGAAGATATAAAAAAATATTTTCTGCTGGTTGTATTTACTCCGCTGTCGCAAAATGCCATAAAAAAAACAAGTGGTGTTTTTCTTAGTAGCGGGAAGAGGCTACTCATTATAGTACCAAGAAGTATAAATTTAATTACAGTCCTTTTGGCAGTTTGTGGAGGGGAAATTATATATTTGAAAATAAATATTTTGTGAAAGTTATCGCACATATAATAAGTTATGTGCAAGCAGAAAAAAACAGAAACAAATGATCATCAATACAAATAAAAGCGATATAGAAAATTCTAAAAAAAGGAATATAATAGTTACAATTTTGCTTTCACTATTTCTAATAGCCGATTTCTATACTTTGAAAACAATTTTAGATTCAAATCCAGATAATGATTTAATTGATCTTGCCGAAAAAATAAATTACTGTTATGTTGTCTTCACGATTCTAGATTTGCTTTTTACATTTTTCCTTTTTAAATGGAAAAAATGGGCATTTTGGGGAACTCTAACAATTAGTGTTTTAACTTTTCTGCTTAATTTATATGTTGGAATAGGAATAATTGTGTCTTTTTTGGGATTATCAGGAGTAATACTTTTATTTATCGTACTTCAATTAAAATCTGGAAATGTTTCAGGTTGGAGAAATCTAGAATAATGAAACCATCTCCAAAAGCATAAAATCCACCTCATAAAAGCACCACAAAGGATTTAGATTTAATCTAATAAAGACTAAAAAAGAAAAGCTCCAGATTTCTCTGAAGCTTTTGTCTCTGTAGCCTAACGGGACAATTTTCGAACCATTTTAAAGATGATTTAAAAAACTTAAATCCAATTTAGATATTTTATTTTAATAAATTATTTCCAAAAAGATGATCGTACAATTTATTTTTATCTATAGGAGCGTTTTTCTTCAGAGGTGTCATGATGAAGATATATTGTTTATCTTCATTATGATAAAATACTATGTTAGCATTTATGTTTTTTAATCCATAATATTCTATTTTGCTATATATTACTTTTGAATCTTTATTGTTAAATTTGATGACATAGTTACTGAAATTTAGATTAAAGCTTTTTATAGTGTCATTATTTATTTGGTAATTTATCTCATTATCTGAAAAAAAATCTATGCGATTAATTTTATAGTCATCTTTAAATACTTCCGGACTCAAATTAACTTCGAATAAACCTTCATTAATTGTAGAAAAATAACCTGGTGTTGAATAATTAGTTGATTGATGATTATTGAATGTGAAATTCTGAGAAATATTTTTAAGTTTTATGACTATTAATGAGTACTTTGATTCAATTTCATATTGTGAGATAATTGAGTCATTTTTTAAGATATAAGAACCAATACAAACATCGTGGTTTTTAAAGGGTAATAAATTTTTTATTTTCATGCTTTTGGTTGGAACGAAATTCATTTCGTTCATTGCATTCATTTCTTTTTCTATTACATTTTTTTTGCAACCCAAAAATATGAGAAGCAATAATGTGATACAGATAATTTTCATGTTAATTTTGTTTAAAGCGAAGTTATTTAATTTTCTGTAATTAAAACCCGATCGCTCCAATATGTAGACGACGATAGTTGAGATTTGCAATCTGTGCTCGCGAAGAGAATGAGAAAGGTATATAAACAAAAAAAGCTTCAGATTTCTCTGAAGCTTTTACCTTGTAGCGGGAACAGGACTCAAACCTGTGTCCGCGGCGGCGGATATGAGCTCGCCGAGCTGTTAGGATTTAAAAATTTATAGTAAATGTAATACAATTTATTTGTGACACTCAAGCAAATGTCTAAGTAATCCTGAAAACAAAAATTACCTGCAATTAGGTATATAATCGGATTTTTTGTGCCTTTTATCGGATTTTTTTAATTGTAAGCTAAAATTAATACATATATTCGCAGAAATTTTTGCTAATGAAAGTAATATTACACTTAATAATTTTTAGTTTTTTTTTTAGTGCCCCAATCTACAGTCAAAACGAAACTAACATTACCTACGGATTAAAATTTGGTGTTCTGCACTCCACCTTCAGTAATCTTCCAGAGAGCATAAAAGGGAGAGATAATACTTTTGATAACAGTGTTATGGAAAGTAAGGGAAAATTTGGCTTAGAAGGCGGTTTCTTTTTAAATTTTAAACTTCATGATACACGAGTTGCCATTCAGCCGGAAATCTTATTTAGACAGTCAGGAGAAAAAGTGACTTACAAAGATGCCGTTGGAAAAGAATTCGAACTCGGATTAAATTATGCTTTTCTGCAAATCGGTGCTTTATATAAAGTTTATCCTTATGAAGGTTTAAATTTTGGTGCCGGTGCTTTTTATGGTATCAATTTATCTCCCAACGATATAACATATAATTCTAATGAAGCAGGTGGTATGTACGATGTTGCCACGAGACAGTTTTATAAAGATGGTCTTGATGGAGACGATGATTTTTCGTTGTGTTTTGCATTAGGCTATGAACTTCATAAAAGCATACACTTTGACTTTCGCTATTATCTAGGCGTAAAGGACATGATTAAGAGTAATGCATCATCTTTTCAGTTTATCGAAAATCAAAATAAAAGCAGTGTCTTTTGTTTTTCGTTAGGCTACAGTTTTCACGAATGGTAATTTATAAAAAAATGAAAAAAATTATTTTGCTTCTTTTATTAGTAAGCACAAAATCTTTATTGGCGCAGGGTGATCGAGAAATTACGTATGGTCTTTTTGGCGGCGGAATCTATTCTAAAATGTCCAATCTTCCAGATGTGATAGTGCCGAAAGGTATTTATGAAGGTTATACTTTAAAAGAAGAAGGCAAGTTTGGAGGAATGGGCGGTTTGTTTATTAATTGGAAATATCCTTATGCAAAAGTTGCTATTCAGACCGAAATCTCCTATTCAGGTCAGGGAACCGATTTGAATTACGAAGATGTAAAAGGACTCAAATATAAAATGACTTTTGGTTATAGTTATATCAATGTCGGAGCGCAGTTTAAATATTATCCTGTCGAAGGATTTTATATTGGCGTTGGGCCTTATGTAGGATTTAATATTGCGAGTGATAATATAAAATACTCTTCAAACGCACAGGAATTATTTGCAGATTCTGGTGTTTATTTTGAGCCAGATGCCAATGTTCAGAAAGTATTGAAAGAATCTTTGACGGGTAAAAATTATTTCTACGGAGTTTTATCTGCAGGATATGAATTTGGCAATAATCTTTCTATTGGAGCAAGATACTCTTTGGGGCTTACAGATGCTTTAATGACCGAAGAAAATGGACATCGTTACAGCGAAAACAAAAATAAAATCAATAGTATTTCACTAATTATTGGTTATTCATTTGACTTTGATGATTTAGGAAATTTCTAAAAAAACATCATCATAAAAATCACTTTAGAATATGAATAAAAGGATTTTTTTATTGGTAAACTTAACAGCATTTCTAATTGTGAATGCTGTCTTTTCGCAGGAAAAAATAGTTCCAGGAGCAGTTTCAGAACCTTTTTTTTGGATTAAATCCAGAAATACGGGAGAGAGTTACTATTGGGAAAGTCTCATAAACAATAAAGAAGCAAAGGTGCCTGTAAAGAAATACAATGGCGCTGCTTTTAATTTTAATCCCAGTATTGTTATTGATACGGATCTGGATTCTTTAATTGTGCCTCTTGGCTCAGATAGTAAAAGGCGCCAGACCCTTTTTATGGTATACAAAGTAAAGGACAGTCTGAAAGAACAATTTTTATGGACAATTAATGATCCTCAAAAAATAATCTCGGCTGCGACAAACAAACGTTTGGTTGACTTAAAAAAATATTCTTACCAGTCTTATCAGGAAAAGATCAAACCTCATAAAGCCAATATTCATTTTTTTCAGCAGAATGTAACTGATAGCGTTGCAAAACTGTCTTCATTAACTATTGGCCAGAAATCAAAAATGGAGAAATTGCCGCCAGAAGATTTTAAAGGAAGCATAAGCGAAATCTTGATTTACAACCGCGTTTTATCTGGTTTAGAAACGCAGAAAGCGGCGAGTTATTTAGCCATTAAATACGGAATTTCACTTTCTCAGTTTGACAATAAAAACTATTTAAACAGTAAAGGAGAAAAGATCTGGGATGCCGAAAAACACAAAGGATTTACGTCGTCAATTACCGCAGTCGGACGTGACGACGCGAGCGGTTTGCTGCAAACCAAAAGCAGCAATATGATAGAAGAAGGAATGATGACGTTTGAAGTAAAAAGTAAATCGGACAAGATTCCTAATGATTATTTTGCTTTTTGGAGCGATAACGGAAAGAATCTCTTAGTTAAAAAGCAAGAGCAAGGAGAACCAATCGGAGTTTCTAGAGAATGGCAGCTGGATTATGCGAACCCAAGTGATCTTAGTTTAGACTGGACATTTAATCCTGCTTTTATAAAAGGAACACTGCCAAAAGACACTTATTACTGGCTTTTAGTTGATTATTCTGGAAAGGGAACTTATGATGAAAACGATTCAGAATACATTCGTTTAGGAAGTACTTCCAGCACAGAAAAATTGGTTTTAAAAGATTTTGACTGGAATAAACAGAAATCTGGGACAGCAAAATTTACCTTAAAAGTAGCGCCGCAAATGTTCAGCAGAGTTTGGATAACCGAAGCTTTATGCGGCGTTTCAGGATCTGGCGAATTAAATTATACCATTGAAGGTGGAGAAGCTCCTTTTACGGTTACAGTTAAAAAGGAAGGCAGTGAAGCAGTTGTAAAACAATGGAGTCAAGCTGCAAAAAGTCAGACCGGCGTGCAGCTTTCATCAGGAACTTATGATTATATCGTAAAAGATAAAAAAGGAAATCTGTATTCAGAAACCGTATTTGTGGCAGATAAGGAAGGAACTTTTCCTAATCTAAAATCAGAGTATCTGCTGACAGATGGAAATGCGCTTCTTTTGGATGCCAGTGCAGCTCTGCCGTCTGGAAATTATCAATACCAATGGTTTTATGAAGGGAATTTTATAGATGACAATCCGAAGATATTAATCGATCAACCAGGTAATTATGAACTTCGATTAATAAACGGGCAGGAATGTAAAACGTCTAAAATGATTGCTGTAGCGACAGATGGAAAAGAAATTACAGATTCTAGTATCCTGATTTTATATCCGAATCCAACTCGAGACGGAAAGTTTGCAATTGCGATGCAGTTTCCTAAAAAGACCGACGTAACGATTCGTATTTATTCTTTGACGGGATCACTTTTAAAAGAGAAAAAATACAATCAGATTGAAACTTACCTGCATGAAGATAATATAAAAGAACCGTCAGGAATGTATTTGGTTAATGTGAGTTCAGATTTTGGAAATAAGACTTTTAAAGTAATTGTGAAATAGCTAGACAAAGAAAGTATTTGTCAAATTCAATAATATAAACCGATTGCCTCAAATCGATTTAATCTACTTATGAAAAATAGAATTATAGTATTGGTATTTTTAATAGGAGCATTTTTGTTTGCCGCTAATATCAGCGAATATAAAATAGCTTCTCTGTTTTCTGAAAACACAGTGGAAGAAAAGGAGGTTTCAGTCTCTGATTCTACGGTTGTTCAAAAAAGTGAAAATAAAACCACAAAGTTATTCGCAGCTGATATTAAAGAAGGTATAATTGGGGTTGACAATCCTGAGGATATTGATGATGCCTACGATAATGTTTTTCATTTAAAAGTAGATGAACTTCCCGCACAAAATGAAAACGCTTATTTAGAATACGAATTATTCGGTTACGATCAAGCAGCCTCAATTTCCAGAAGTTTAAATAACCAGCCCAGTATTGGCGGGCAATTTTTGTCTTATAACAAAGCATGGACTAGTCAGTCTGAATTATTATCTGAAAAATCATTGCGAAAAGGAGATAACGTGCTTTTGTTTACAGCGCCTGAAGGAACTGCGAATGGATACAAAATTAAAAATGTACGAATAGTATATAAAAACGGAAATCAGAATTCCAATTTTACGCTTTTAAAAGCAGCTGATAAATTATATATCAAAGGAACTAATTTTCCTTCTCAGTTAAAAAAAATGACTATTGCCGGAATTGCGGTAGATGTCACTCAGCCGGAATTTGAATTGGTTTTGGATGCTGAAAAGATCGGAGAATCTTTCTCAGTTTTAAAGGAAACTGCTTCGGGAGTTATTCTAAATGAAGAAATAAAAGTAAAGCAATTTTCTAATGTAGAAAGTTTCAGACCAATTGAGAGTGCAAAAGAACGTGTTTCAAAAATCATCAATTTTGAAACAGCTAATGCTTTAGAATATAAAGATTTCTTGGCTGTTTTTCCTGCCGGAGCTTTAAAAAATAATGTAAAAGTATCGGTAAGCGGTTTACGTAAAATTGATATTGCGCCATTAAACTCGGCAATGGTAAATGTGACCGCTGTAAATGCAGGTTTTCGTTTACTGCCACACGGAACTATATTTGAGAAAGCCGTAACACTTTCACTTCCTTACGATAAAAAAACAATTCCCGAAGGTTATACAGAAAAAGACATCAATGTATTTTATTTTGACGAGAACAAACGTCTTTGGCAGGAAGTAACCAAAGATTCTCTTGACATCAAACAAGGAATTATTAAGGCCAAAACAACCCATTTCACAGATTTTATTGCGGGAATTATCAAAATGCCCGAATCGCCTGAAACTTCGGGTTACACGCCAACAAGCATTAAAGATCTAAAAGCGGCCAGTCCCTTGGTAGGAATCCAATCTATTGCACCGCCTTCGGCAAACGGAAGAGGAACCATGAGTACAGGTTTTTCCATCGTTATTCCGAATGGGCGAGGAGGTATGCAACCGTCTTTTAACTTACAGTATGATAGTGATGGCGGACACAGCTGGGCAGGAATGGGCTGGGATATTTCGGCGCCGGCAGTAAGTATTGAAACACGCTGGGGAGCACCAAGATATGATGCAGTTAATGAAACAGAAAGTTATGCTGTTGCAGGAGAAGCTTTGATTCCGAACTCACATAGAGCAGAATGGATTGCCAGAACTGCTGATAAGCAGTTTTATCCAAGAAGAGAAGGTGCTTTTCAGCAGATTATCCGTAAAGGATCATCTCCTAAAAATTATTATTGGGTTGTAAAAGATAAGAGTGGTGTTGCGAGTTATTATGGCGGAACACCATCTGGATTATCTGCAAATGGTGTTTTGCAGGATGCAAATGGAAATATCGGACATTGGGCACTTTGTCTTCAAGTCGATTTAAAAGGGAATACAGTGGAGTATGAATACGACAAACGCGATGGCGAATTGTATCTTAAAAAAGTGTATTATACTGGTTCTGGATCGCAAAAAGGAAATTACAGTGTCACTTTCGTAAAAAACTCAGATCTTGGTGAAGCAAACCGAACAGATGTTCAGGTTTCGGCCAGATTAGGTTTTAAACAGCTGAACAATCAATTATTACGGAAAATAGAAGTCCGCTACAAAAATGACTTGGTTCGCAGTTACGAATTGAAATTTAAAGAAGGTGCTTTCAAAAAGACTTTGCTAGAGTCCATTTCAGAATACGATTCAGAGTCTAAACTGTTTTATACGAATAAATTAGATTACTTTGATGATGTTCGTGACGCATCAGGAAAATACAGTCCGTTTGGAGCAGAACAAGTTTGGAATGTTCCAAATGATAATTTAAAAAATAGCTCGATTCCAGCTTTCAGCGATGTGCTTTTTTCAGGAAAACACTCTTTAGTCAGCAGTTCAGAAGGAGCTACAAATGGCGTAAGCTACCGTCTTGGAATTGGTTTGGCAACTAATGCAGGAAGTTTGAAAGGCTTTACGGTTGGAGGTCACGGAGGAAACAGTTGGGGATCATCTGATACAGCAGTAAGTCTAGAAGATTTAGATGGTGACGGATTACCAGACAAAGTTTTCAAGAATAAAAATGGTGTTTATTACCGAAAAAATTTGGCTGGTTCGGGACAATTAGGTTTTGGTGAACTACAAGAAATTAATATTAGTGATGTTGGATTTTCAAAATCAACTTCATTCAATTGGGGTGTCGACTTAAATCTGAAATATGGAAATATTGGTTACGATCAGCAAAGATCTACCAATAAAACTAAAGCGTATTTTATGGATTTTAATGGAGACGGTTTGGTCGATTTTGTTAAAAACGGACAAGTATATTATAACCGATTGGAGAATGGAGTACCAACTTTTAGAAATAGCAGTACAGGAACACCTTCGCCTGTTTTTGGGGGAGGAGATATAACAATTCCAGGTTTTACTACGATTTCTGCAGAAGAAATCGAAAAACAGAATCCACTTCATGATGTGGTGCGTATGTGGGAAGCGCCTGTAAAAGGAATAGTGTCTGTTTCGCATCAATACCAATTAATTGAAGATACCACTCCTGATGGAATAAAAGCTCGTGCAGCATATGTAAATAATGCAGGAAATGATAAAGCAGACGGTGTTCGTTTGTATTTTCAAAAAGGAAACCAATTGCTTTGGAATGAGGCGATCGGTCCAAAAGATTATGCCATTAAAACGAAACAAAATACTGGAATTGCTGTAGAAAAAGGAGAACGACTATACTTTAGAGTAAGTTCGGTAAAGGATGGAAATTTTGATGCTGTAAATTGGAATCCTGTTGTCACTTATTCGCAAGTAAAACATTTTGACCGCGGTTTAAGTGGAAATGTAACGGAGACCGATTTTATAATTTCTGCCACTTTAAAAGATGTCAATGAGTATTCTTTGGCTTCATATAATGCAAATGTAGATTTTTTCAGCAGTTCTGTTGCAGGAAAAACAATTGCTATTGCTGGCAACGTTGTATTAAAAGGAATTTTAAACAAACCAGTAACATCAGATCATATTAAATTGGTTATTACGAAAAACTATTTGGATCAAACCAATCCAGCTGTAGTTGTTTTTGAAAAGACTTTTTTAGCAAATGAAGTAGCATCATTTAATTTAGCGTCAGTAAATCTTCCTGCATTTGAAGCCGAAACGCAGATTAATTTGGCTCTTCAAACCGAAACCAACATCAATTGGCAAACTATTTCTTTTGCTCCAACGGTTACAGTGCCAGCTTATGTAGGTGGTGTTGCAGAAGAAGTTCCTATGGAAGTTTCACATACTTTATACAATAAAAGAGAAGGAAATTATAATATTCCAGGAATAACTTCAACAGTAAATGGAAAAGTAAAATTAAGCATATTGCCACAGGATTTAGTGTTGGCGACACCTTTCCAATATCCTGGAAATATTAATAATTATAATGGAGATGTAATTATTTCGGCTAAACAAAATAATGTTTTATTGGCACGCAATCGTTACAGAATCACAGCAGGAACCATGGTTTTAGTGAATAATACTTTTGATAATGCGGTCAACTATCCTGATGCTGTTTTAGGAACTCCAATTCAATTGGAAATGACGGTTTCTAATGCGCAGTCTGTGACCATTATTAAAAACTATCCAAAAACCAATGCCTTAAATATTCAAGTTCAGATTACCGATTTAAAGGATATAGCCGATTTAACAGATGATGTAATTTCAAATACTGCAACAGATGATTTTGCCATTTATAGTCTTTTAAACGCTGATGAAAGAACATTCGGTTTGTACCATCGTCAATGGGGCGGATTTGTGATTAACGGAAATTTAGCTTCCAATACTATTGATCAAACGCTTTTAAAACAGTCAGATGCTTACAATACAGAACCGGATTTAAACAATACAGATCCTGACAATTATGATGGAAAAGGTTATGAAATTGCTGATAGTTATTTTGTATCATTAAATCCGTCTTATAGTAAATACAAATGGGAAGGTCTAGAAGAAGGAATTTACATTAAAGGACAAACCATCGGGACATCGAGATTAGGAGAAGATGATATTGCTGATTATACCGATTTTACTCTTCCGAATCTGCAGGGAGGAAGCACTTCTGCTTTAGATATGATCAGCGAAAGTAAAAGTAAAAGTATTTCTGGGGGAATTTCTGCAGGAGGTTCAGCAAGTTTTGGATACAGTAAATCGATTGACGGAGATTCGTATATGACCCAGACCATGAGCGATTTTAATGGTGACCGTTTTCCAGATTATATTCGTGGAGGAAATATACAATTGACAGCGCCTGTCGGAAAAGTTTCGGACCAAATCGTAAATATTGGAGATAATTTCAGTCATTCTAGAACAAGCTCTGAAGGACCTAATTTTGGTGGAAGCTACAGTCACGGTGCGCCATCCAATTCTATGAGTGTTACGGTGGCAAAATCGAAAGTAAAAGGAGATTCTGCAAAAGAAACGGCCTCAAAAGAAGCTGAAAAAGGAGGAAACAGCATTTCTGTGAGTGCTTCACAGGGTAAAGGTGAGGACCGTTCTGTACTGATTCATAGTGATATTAATGGCGATGGACTGCCAGATAAAATAACAGAATCTGGAGATGTGTTTTTAAATACAGGTTACGGCTTTTTGCCAGCAGAAAAATGGAACTTAGCGAGTATCAACAAAGGAAACTCTACAGATTGGAGTGCAGGTTTAGGATACAGCATTAAACAGGGATCAATTTCTGGTGGAGCCAATTATGCCAGATCACAGTCGGATAGTGATGAATCTTTTATGGATATTAATGGTGACGGACTTGCAGATAAGATTAGATATGTAGGCAGCACTATGTTGGTTTCTTTAAACTTAGGAAACTCGTTTGATGCGCCGGTTGTGTATCCTAGATTTCCAGAAATGAGTCAGAATAAAGGCGTGAGTTATGGATTAAATGCAAATGTATCATTGGATATAATTGCTTGGTTCTTACGTATTACACCAACAATAGGAGGAAGTAAAGGCTGGAGTACCAACCGTTCTGAAGGTACTTTTATGGATATCGACGGCGATGGAAATTTAGATTATGTAGTTTCTAAAGATGATGGTCATTTAACAGCACAATTGTCCAACATCAAAAGAACCAACAAACTAAAAAGCGTTACAAATGGCGCGGGAAACAGTTATACGGTAGATTACGAATTACTAAAACCAAGCTACGAAAACCCTTCAGCAAAATGGGTTTTACAAAGTGTTGATGTTTTTGACGGACATACTGGTGACGGAATTGATCATTCTATTGCCAAATTCAGATACGAAGACGGTTATCAGGATCGTCGTGAAAGAGAGTTTTACGGTTTCGGAAAAGTAATTCAAGAGCAGATTGATGCGGTAGACAATTCGGTTTTTATGACGACTGTTCAGGAATTTTACAATCAGGATTATTTCAGAAAAAATCTGTTGAAACACAGTTATACTTTAGATAAAAACGGAAAAATGCGCCAGGAGTCTGAAAATGAATATAGTTTTATAGATGTGGCAACACAGGCGAGCGTTCCCGTTTCAGAATTGAATTTACCTTCTTGCGATGCCAAACGTATTTTTGTTGGATTAATTCATGCCAATCAGAAAGTCTATGAAGGCGGAAGCGATTATCTGGAAACCAATACTTTTAATACGTACGATGCTAACGGAAATATCGTTCAATACGAAGATTTAGGCAACGGTGCTGCAGCTGATAAAGTAACCGCAAAAATCAGTTATTACGAAAGCACAACGCCTTATTATGGCGGTATTCCAAAACAATTAGAAGTATTTACAACCGATGGTCTACGCCGAAAAAGAGCGACAACCATCAATACGACAACTGCCGAAGTAACGCAGATTAAAAATTACGCTTCAGCAGATAAAATTGCGATTACCGATATCGCATACGATGCATACGGAAACTTGCAGAAAATTACAGGTCCTTCAAATCACAAAGACCAGCGTATGACTTTAGAATATGTATACGATGCAGAAAATCATCAGTACATGACGGAGATTAAAGATGCTTTTGGTTATCAAAACAAAATGGAATACAATTACCGTTTTGGAGTACCAGTTAAAACAACAGACCGTAACGATCAAAGTACAGATTATACTTTGGATGCAAAAGGCCGTATTGCAACGATTCGTGCGCCTTATGAAATTGCTTCGGGTAAACCGTATACGATTGCTTATGAGTATTTCCCAGAAGCCAAAGTGCCGTATGCCAAAACCAGAAATTACGATCCAGAATTGGATAAAGATATTGAGACTTATACTTATACAGACGGATTAGGAAGAGCTTTGCAGGTTAAAAAAACTGCCAGTTTATTTACCGCTGCAGGAAGCGCCGATCAAGAAGCGCATATTATTTCTGGAAAAATAATTTATGATGGATTAGGAAGAGCTATAACCAGTTATTACCCAACCACAAGTACAACTTTAGACAATAATTTCAGTACGGCAGTTTCTACTATCGCACCAACGAAAACAGACTATGATGAGGTAAACCGCCCCATAAAAGTAACCTTGCCAGACGGAAGTTCCAATACTACAGTTTTCGCTTTGGAAAGTTATGATGGTCTTCCAGTATTAAAAACTACACAAACCGACGCATTAAACAAAACCAATACAACGTATACCGATGCTACAGGACAGAATGTAGCCAGTATGCAAAACGATTTGACAACGAAATTTGATACTAATGCATTAGGCGAAATGATCAAAGTTACCGATGCCATGGATCATATCACCAAAAGTACGTACGATTGGCTCGGAAGACGCATCGAATTTACGCATCCAGACGCTGGAACAACGAAAATGGAATATGATTTAGCAGGTAATTTGACTACTCGTATTACACAAGACATTAAAAATACAGTTCCTAATGGTGGCGCTATACAATACGTGTACAATTACAACCGTTTAGAGAGTATCAAATATCCTAAAAACCCGCAGAACAACATGCAGTACAATTATGGTAAAGCAGACGGCACACCATCTCGCCGAGGCAGATTGTGGTTTGTACAAGATGCCAGCGGTGGTCAGGAATTTTTCTATGGTAAACTAGGAGAGGTGGAAAAAGAAATTCGAACCCTTCGTATTACGCCTACAGATATACAGACTTATATTTCTCAATACGAATATGATACTTGGAACAGAATCCAGAAAATGATATATCCAGATGGCGAAGTGGTAGAATATACCTATAACCGTGCAGGAAACTTGCAAAGCATGCAGGGTAAAAAAGAAAGCCATACCTACGATTACATCAAACAATTGAGTTATGATGAATTTGAACAGCGCAAATATTTAAAATACGGAAACGACACCGAAACCAATTATACCTACGATCCTGTTATGCGCAGACTACAGCAGCTGCAAGTAAAAAGCGGTTCAAGACAGGTTATGAATAATGCCTACGGTTATGATTTGGTCGGAAATGTATTGAGTATAAAAAATACAGCGCCAATCGTTAATAATACTTTGGGAGGAACTGCTTCGCACGAATACCAGTACGATGATTTTTACCGTTTAAAATCTGCTAAAGCAGTTTATCAAGGCGAGTTTACCAAAGCGAGTTATGAGCTGAATATGAGCTATAACAAAATGCATAATATTACTAAGAAAGATTTGGTGCATATTGTAAATAATGAGCAAAAAGGATATGTATTAGATTATAATTACGACAACGAACTGCACCCTAACGCACCGAACAAAATTGCAGAAGCAGGAAAAGTACAGCCAAGAGAATATGTGTATGATGGAAATGGAAACCCGACAAGCTATACCGAAGAAAAGAATTTCAGAAAAATGACTTGGGACGAAGAAAACCGTTTAATGGGAATTAACGATAACGGAAGAATTCACCAATATACTTATGATGCAGGAGGAGAAAGAGTAATAAAAAGTTCAGGTGATTCGCAGAATGTAGCCATAAACGGTGAAACAGCCGCAACCATTGTTCATACAGATGATTACACAGGTTATGTTTCGCCATATTTTGTAATAAGCAAAGGGAAATTTACCAAGCACTATTTTGAAGGAGCAGGGCGAATTGTAAGTAAACTGGGCAACGGAACTTTTGCACAGCCTTTAAAAATAACAGCAGGAGGTGTCAATTACGGCAAACTGACAGCAGAACAGCAAAAAGCATTAGATACTTATGTGAGGAGTCTAGGATTGCCTCCCGGACCTCCAACACAACAAGGTATTTATGCCACGCCAGAATTTACGGGAGATTCTTATCCTAGTGAAGTTTTAAAACCCGTAGAAGAAAACCAAGAACCTCCAGCAGGCTGGCCAAGAAATCCAGTTTTCAATGCACCCGGAGATGTTCCTGGTCCGCCAGTACAATTTGGCCCGCCTATAGAACCAGAAACCGTAAAATCTGGTGAAGGTTTTACCGGAATAGGAATGCCAGAAAATGATATTTTCTATTTTCACCCGGATCATTTAGGAAGTACTTCGTATATTACCACCAAAAATGGCTCTATTTCACAGCATGTGGAATATATTGCTTTTGGGGAGGTTCTTTTTGAGGAGCATTTATCATCTTTCTCTTCACCTTATTTGTTTAATGGTAAGGAGTTGGATAGGGAGACTAATTTGAGTTATTATGGAGCGAGGTATTATGACGCGAAGACTAGTTTATGGTTGAATATTGATCCTTTGGCGGAGAAAATGCCAGCTTATGGTACTTATGTATTCAATTTTAATAACCCAGTTCGTTTTACTGATCCAACAGGTTTAGAAGGAGAAGATAGTATTGATCCACCGAGTAAGAAAAAAGATTTTGATCTATCTAAACAGGATGGTTTTTATAGAAGACATGGGGATTACGTGAATTCTGATTCAAAAGGTTTTTCGGGTGTTACTATTGGCTATAATAAAGAAAAAAAGAATTTTTCCACTAAAAGTAATGTGAAATTATTTAATGTTGAAGGTAAAAATGTAAGCGGTCGATATTCTAAGTCACTTTCTGCAAAAGCTAGAGGGATTCACGGGGAAACGAAAAATAGATTAGGCACTGAAGACTTTAATATTTTCTATAATGCGGAAGGCTCTGTTTTATATGCTGAAGCAACTGCAGATAATGGTATATTAACAGGAGAGACGGGGAAATATGGATTTAATTTTGGAGGAGGTGCTGAAGCAGGAGCATTTAAAGGAGAAGTGAATTCTGGAGTAACTTATTTTGGTTTTAAAATGGCAACAACTAAAGGAGGGTGTATTGAATGTGTAGGTGCTGCAGCAAACGTTGGAATATATTTTGATGCTAAAAAAGGAAATTTGGTAATAAAGGGCACTGAAATGTTGGGTCTCGAAATTGGAGCAAAACTTGGAGTTTTGGTAGAGATACCGATCGTAAAAATCACAGAAAAAGTAGTTAAAACATTTAATAAATGATAAAGTTGTCTAAACAAGCTAATAAATTAGCTTTGTGTTGTATTTTGGGAGCATTTATTCTAATATTTATATTAGGCTCTTTGGATTTATGGGGAATAGATTTTAATAAGAAGATTGTTGATTTTTTTAAAACGGCGCTCCTTGTTTCGCTTCCTTTTTTAGGTTATTGGGCTGCAATCAAATTGGTTAATCCGAAAGGTATCAGTAACGTAAATTTGTTATCGAATACAAAAAAAATCAGAGTCAGTTGCTACACAACAAAAGGTTTTATAGAACGTAATAATCAGATATCTTTTGTGAGGTTTTTTTTTGACGATCAAGTTATCTATATGTATTTTAGTAATTTCATAGGTATATATGAAGGACCCTTTTATATTAAAAGAGAGATTGAAGCTGAATCCGGTATGTTTTATATAGATTCGATAAGTACTTATGCAAATGGTGAATTAACAATTGTAGTAAAACCTAAAAATTCATTAGATCCTTTTTATAAGTTAGTTTTAAAAAATGTTACTAAACCCGATTATGATTTGCTTATAGAGAATAGTAATAAAATTTTATAAAAATTAAATATTAACAATGAAAAGAATATTAATAATTACGACATTTTTTTTCTGTAAATTGACATATTCACAAGTGTCATCAGATGAAATTATCAAAAATTTTTTTGCTGAGTATTCAAAAAGTCCATCTAGGGCAGTGGAAAAAATTTACAATACAAATACTTGGACAATGAGGATGACCGATGGGATTGAAGAAATGAAAAATGAAGTTAATAAGCTTACTGTTGATTATGTAGGGAAATATTATGGAAACGAGTTAATAGTAAAAAAACAACTATCAGATAGCTTTATTTTGTACTCCTACATGCTTAAATATGATAGGCAACCAATTAGATTTATTTTTAAGCTGTACAAGCCAAATGATAAATGGATTTTATTTTCATTAAAAATTGATGATTCCTTAGATGATGAAATTGAACAAGCTGCGAAAATTTTTAATTTAAATTTAGATAAATAATTTATTTTTAAGTTAAAAGCATTTTAACGGAGTAAATAATTATACTTCGGGTAATGTTTCAGATTAGGTATTTTTATAAAAAAGTACTGTAAATATCTGATAAAGAATTAAACGTTAGTGAAATTTACATAAAATTGAGACGACCCGTTGGTCGTCTCTTTTGTTTTTTTGCTTTTAATGAGCCTTAAAATTACAGTACCCAAGCGAGGTCATTAAACCCGTAGAAGAAAACCAAGAACCTCCAGCAGGCTGGCCGAGAAATCCAGTTTTCAATGCACCCGGTGATGTTCCTGGACCGCCAGTACAATTTGGCCCACCTATAGAACCAGAAACCGTAAAATCTGGGGAAGGTTTTACCGGAACAGGAATGCCAGAAAATGATATTTTCTATTTCCATCCGGATCATTTAGGAAGTACTTCGTATATTACAACCAAAAACGGAAGCATTAGCCAGCATGTGGAGTATATTGCTTTTGGGGAGGTTTTGTTTGAGGAGCATTCGTCTAGTTTTTCTTCGCCTTATTTGTTTAATGGGAAGGAGCTGGATAGGGAAACGAATTTAAGTTATTATGGGGCTAGGTATTATGACGCGAAGACAAGTTTGTGGTTGAATGTTGATCCGCTGGCTTTATATAATCCTATATTTGAAGAAGAATTTTATTTTGATGGACAACATAATGGAGGGGTTTTTTATAGTGGAAATCTAAGCTCTTACATCTACTGCTATCAAAATCCAATCAAATACATTGACCCAAATGGGAAACAAACTGAAGTTACAAATAATGGAACTATTTTTAATGCTAACAAAAATACTAAGATAGATCCTTTGTTACGAGGAGTTGACAGAATAACAGAACAATCTCATATAAGAACGAATGCTTCAATATATAAAAATGCATTAAATCAAAAACAGGAGAAAAATACAACACATATTTATTCTCACGGATGGTATACTGATGGAGATAAAAACTCTAAAGGATTTTCTTATTTATCAATTTTTTACGAAAAAGAACAAAAACATTTTGCTATTCGGAATACTGAAGATTTAAAAAATTGGCTTGCAAGTAATAATGTTAAAAGTGATTTTTTATCTAAAAAAGATGAAATATTAATACTTCACGGATGCAGAAGTGCTTACGGAGAGAATTCAATAGCAGAAACACTTTCTAAGGAAAATAAAAATACAGGTTTAATTACCGTGGGGGCTACTGGAAATGTACTATATGATGAAAAAGGAGAATATATGGGTACAGCATCTAATGGTACTAAAAATAAAGGTTCTTGGAATGTCTATAAAAATGGTAAAGTAATTAAATCATTTCCATGGAATTGGAAGCCAAATAGTAAAGACGTAAAAAATATAATCGATAGTAAATAAATTAATATTCAAATGAAAATTTCTTCTATTCTAATAAGTTTAATCTTTCTTAGTTGTGTTAAAGATAAAAAACAAAACTCTTTTTATGACAAAGTAGAATATTATCATAGTGATCATTATAATATTCCTGGTCCACCAGATGGAACTAAAAAATTTGATATTTATTATTCTGATTTTGTGGAAAAAAAAGCTAAAACTACTTATGAAAACCTATCGCATTTTGGATTTGTAAAAATTGAAATTAGTAATAACTTCTCAGAAAAGATAGATGATTTTTTTACAAATCAAAATCCGGGAAAATATTATCCAGATTATAAATGTTTAAATTGTTACCAAGATATTTTAATCTTTTATAAAAAAAATAAAATGATTGGTGTTGCAAAGTTTGATTTTAGGTGTAATAAATATTGTTACTCTAATTTTAATTCTGATAAAATAATTTATCTAAAGAAGGATTGTTTAAAATATAGAAATTTATTTAAAGAATAAATTTAGAAAAAAAAACGATCACGCGGATATATCCGCCTTTCCCTCGCTCCCGCACGAATCCTTTCGTGAGGCGCAAAGATAATCGATAAAGAATAGCAAAAATAGAACCTCGCAAGTTGCGAGGTTTTTTGTGTTTTATAGTTAGACTTATTATTTTTCTGATCATTTAGGAAGTACTTCGTATATTACAACCAAAAACGGAAGCATTAGCCAGCATGTGGAGTATATTGCTTTTGGGGAGGTTTTGTTTGAGGAGCATTCGTCTAGTTTTTCTTCGCCTTATTTGTTTAATGGGAAGGAGCTGGATAGAGAGACTAATCTTTCTTACTATGGGGCTAGATATTTGGATATGAAGACTTCGCTTTGGTTAACTACAGATCCAAAAATGGAAAAATATCCGCATGAAAGCTCATATATATATTGTGGTAATAATCCTATTGCTTTTGTAGATCCTGATGGAATGGATAGAATTTATAGTGCCTCAGGCAGATTGATTAGAGATACAGGTGTAGGCACTAAAATTATGATACAAACAAAACACGGCTTAAGGTATTTATCAGGACTTGACTATACTAAAAAAGGCACTAGATATGCGGTATCTAGAATAATAGCTAAAGAAGCTTCTTTAAGATGTTACGGAGGGTATTATGGAGTTAGAAATATGGATGAGGAAAATACAGGTGCATATACTAACAGGGCAAATACCATTTGGACAAATACTAAGCAATTAAGGAAAGGAACAATTACACCTTTGTGAGACATGCAAATGTATATTTAGGGCAGCCACAAACAGACGATTTTAATAGCACAAGCGATGATAA
The DNA here is from genome assembly GCF_039581425.1 of Flavobacterium movens. Classification (NCBI taxonomy): domain Bacteria; kingdom Pseudomonadati; phylum Bacteroidota; class Flavobacteriia; order Flavobacteriales; family Flavobacteriaceae; genus Flavobacterium; species Flavobacterium movens. The sequence continues at coordinate 141,027 of NZ_JBCPXY010000004.1, read as the reverse complement.
TAAATATACCGTAGCTACAGGTTTTGCAAACAGAATGTATAATGCCTATTTGAAAGAAGAGATAAGTTTTGAGGATTTTAAAACTCAAGTAGGTAAATTTAATAAACTTAATGCTAAAAATGGAGTTCAGCTTTTATCAAAATTTGATGGGAATGGTATCAGCGTTCAATTACCGGATGGGTCTCATCCTATTCATTTGAAGACTTTAACTTTCCCAGAAGAATAAATATAAATATAAAGAAATATGAAAAAGGTAATTATTTTAAGCCTACTTATCTCGATTGGTTGTACAAATAAGCAAAAAGAATTAGAATATTTAATCTGTAAAGATTCTATTCAATATTGGAATTATGAATGGCCTAGAGATAGAGCTGAGTATTACGGATTTACTTTCAGTTTTGACAAACAGGGGAATGTTTTAAAATATTCTTTTAATAAAGAAAAAAATGAAAGACGATTGTTTACTGACATTCAAAATGATAATAAATGGAGTATAACAAAAGATTCGATTTTAAGTTTTATGGGAGGCAATAAAAAAATTGTAAAAATTACTCCGGATACTATTTATGCAATTAATTTGAAAACGAAAGAAAAAGTAAGTTTCATTAGAGTAAAAGGAAATTTGAATATTAAAAAATAAAACCCCTGCTCTCCGAAGAGTTCTAATGAAATGCTGTGCGAATGTCTCCTGACTTTGCACTGGCAATCTAAATCAAAAATTACTTATGTCTATTAAAGATCGTATTTAAACAAAAAAAGCTCCAGATTTCTCTGAAGCTTTTTGTCTGTGTAGCGGGAACAGGACTCGAACCTGTGACCTTCGGGTTATGAGCCCGACGAGCTGCCTACTGCTCTATCCCGCGATGTTTCGGGTGCAAAGATACGCCGATTTTTGAGAAATCCAACGAAAACTTTAAAAAATGTTTTATTTTCTGTATTGAGTTGATATGACTACCTTTGCAAAATAAATAAAGCAAAAAATGTCACATAAAGCAGGTTTCGTAAATATTATCGGAAATCCAAATGTTGGAAAATCAACATTGATGAACGCTTTCGTTGGAGAACGATTGTCGATCATTACATCAAAAGCACAAACTACACGTCATAGAATTCTTGGAATTGTAAACGGAGAAGATTTTCAATTGGTTTTGTCTGATACTCCTGGAATCATCAAACCAGCGTACGAAATGCAGGAATCGATGATGAACTTCGTAAAATCGGCTTTTGAAGATGCTGACATTTTAATCTACATGGTCGAAATAGGCGAGCAGGACCTGAAAGACGAAGACTTCTTCAAGAAAATCATTCATGCTAAGATTCCGGTTTTATTACTTTTAAATAAAATTGACAATTCAAACCAAGAACAATTAGAACAGCAAGTTACTTTCTGGAAAGAGAAAGTGCCAAATGCAGAAATTTTTCCAATTTCGGCATTGCAGAACTTCAACGTTCCTGAGGTCTTCGGAAGGATTATCGAATTATTGCCAGAATCACCACCTTATTATCCAAAAGACCAATTAACAGACAAGCCAGAGCGTTTCTTTGTGAACGAAACCATTCGTGAGAAAATCTTATTGAATTATGCAAAAGAGATTCCGTATGCAGTTGAAATCGTAACAGAAGAATTTCATGAAACCGATTCTATTATCCGAATCCGCTCAGTAATTATGGTTGAACGCGATACACAAAAAGGAATCATCATTGGACATAAAGGTGCAGCGTTGAAAAAAGTAGGAACCGATGCCCGTGCTGATTTAGAGAAATTCTTTGGAAAACAAATTCACATCGAACTTTACGTAAAAGTGAACAAAAACTGGAGAAGTAATGCTAATATGCTGAAACGTTTCGGATATAATCAATAGTTTATAATTGTTTCAAGTTTCAGGTTTCAAGTTAAACGTCAGGTATAAAACTTGGCACTTGAAACCTGAAACTTGAAACAGAAAATAATAAAAACTTAGGTACTAAGAAACTTAGCGTCTCAGCAACTTTTTTTAACTACCTTTGCAAAAAATTTAAATAAGGCATTTTGGATTACAAGTGATTAGGTTTTTAGGAAGCTAAGAATCTGAGATCTAAAGTCTAAAATCTAAAATTCAATAAAATGAGTAATAACATTGTTGCGATAGTAGGAAGACCTAATGTGGGGAAATCAACCCTTTTTAATAGGCTGATACAAAGAAGAGAAGCTATTGTAGATTCAGTATCTGGGGTTACCCGTGATAGAAACTATGGTAAAAGCGAGTGGAACGGAAAAGAGTTTTCTGTCATTGATACCGGTGGATACGTACGCGGAAGCGATGACGTATTTGAAGGCGAAATCCGTAAACAAGTAGAACTTGCTATCGACGAAGCCGATGTTATTATTTTTGTGGTTGATGTTGAAGAAGGGATTACGCCAATGGATGAAACTGTTGCAAAATTGCTTCGTAAAGTAACAAAACCAGTTTTATTGGCTGTAAACAAAGTAGATAACGCAATGCGTGAAAAAGATGCAGTTGAGTTTTATAATCTTGGTTTAGGAGATTATTTCACATTTGCAAGTATTTCAGGAAGCGGAACAGGAGATTTATTAGATGCTTTAATCGATGCTTTTCCAGAAAAACCAGAGGTTGAGGTTAAAGAAGATTTACCACGTTTTGCAGTTGTAGGACGTCCGAATGCAGGAAAATCTAGTTTTATCAATGCATTAATTGGTAAAGACCGTTATATTGTAACCGATATCGCGGGAACAACTCGTGATGCAATTGATACAAAATTTGACCGTTTTGGTTTCGAATTTAACTTGGTTGATACTGCAGGAATTCGTCGTAAAGCAAAAGTAAAAGAAGATTTAGAGTTTTATTCTGTAATGCGTTCTGTACGTGCAATTGAACACGCTGATATCTGTATCTTAGTGATTGATGCAACACGTGGATTTGAAGGCCAAGATCAAAGTATTTTTTGGTTGGCAGAGAAAAACCGTAAAGGTGTTGTAATCTTGGTAAACAAATGGGACTTAGTAGAAAAAGACACCATGTCTACACGTGATTACGAAGAGAAAATCAAAAAAGAATTGATGCCTTTTACAGATGTGCCAATTTTATTCGTTTCTGCTTTAACGAAACAACGTTTATTAAAAGCATTGGAAGCAACAGTTCAAGTTTACGAAAACAGAAAACAAAGAATTGCAACTTCAAAATTCAACGAGTATATGTTGAAAGTAATTGAAGCGTATCCGCCACCAGCAACAAAAGGAAAATATGTAAAGATTAAATATTGCATGCAATTGCCAACGCAAACACCTCAGTTTGTATTTTTTGCTAATATGCCTCAATATGTAAAAGAACCGTATAAAAGATATTTAGAAAATAAAATTCGAGAGAAATGGGATTTTGCAGGAGTTCCGATCGATATTTACATCAGAGAAAAATAAAAAAAGAATCCCCTCGAATAGGGGATTTTTTTATGTTTGGTGTCTAGATAATTAAAGGATCAATTTTTTATTGGCATTATATTTGAATAAATGTAAAAAATACAATTAAACCTTTTGCGTTTTTTTAAGTCTTATTGATCTAACTAACCTAATTTTATGACCAGAATTTATTCATTACTATTGTTTTTAGCCTTTGCATATTCGGCAAATGCCCAAAACAATATCGTTATTAAAGGAACTGTGGTTGATATCAACTCGCAGCTTCCGTTAGAACTCGCCACCGTTTATTTTACAGCAGTAAAAGATTCAACTATTATTGAATATGCTACAACAGATAAAAACGGGAATTTTATTATCAATACTAAAAAGTATGATAAGCCAGTTTTCTTAAAAGTAAATTATACGGGATACCAAGCTTATTTTGAGGAACAAAAAGGACTTACAGAAAGTAAAGACTTTGGTAAATTGTACATGCTTGAAAATGCCAATGTTTTAAATGAAGTGGTAATTAAAAGTGAAGCACCGCCAATTACCATTAAAAAAGACACTCTTGAATTTAATGCTGGTTCTTATAAAGTTCGCCCAGATGCAAATGTGGAGACTTTATTGAAGCAATTGCCCGGCTTTGATGTCGATAATACAGGAAAAATTACGGTAAATGGGCGAGAAGTTAATCAGGTTTTAGTCAACGGAAAAGCATTTTTTGACAAGGATGGAGCTATTGCCATTAAAAACCTTCCGGCTGATATTATTAAAAAAGTTCAAGTTTCTGATTTTAAAACCAAAAAAGAAGAGCTGGCTAAGCAAGAATCGACTTCAGATTATTCGAGCATAAATATCACAATTGACGAAAAGAAAAATAAAGGCTACTTCGGTAAAGTTCTTGGCGGATATGGTTCGGATGAACGCTATGAAAGCAGTTTAATGATGAACTTTTTCAAAAACAAACAGAAAATAAGTGTATTAGCTTCGGCCAATAATATTAACTCAACCGGATTTGCTATGGATGAGGTTTTTGATAATATGGGAGGCGGAAGAAATGCAAAAGGTGGCAGTCAAGGCGCTGGCAGTGGAGGAAAAGGAATTACGCAGTCTACTCTTGCGGGAATTAATTATTCTGATGACTGGACAAAAGATTTGGAGTTCATGAGCAGCTACAATTTTACAAACGCGGTGACTAAAAACGAAAGCAAATCGAATCAGCTTAGTTTTTTACCGACAGGAAATATTTTAACTGAAGCAGATTCTAAAACTAGAAATGAAAATACAGGGAACAAAGTTAATTTTGAGTTAGAATACAAAATCAATCCTACTATGCAGATTGTTTTTGCTCCTAAATTGAATTTATCAGAATCAAATAGCAATTCTTCGTCCTCGACTTCCTCTGAAAATGAAAATGGTGATGCATTGAACGAAAGTACGGCAACATCACATACTGAAAGTTCTAATACGAGTTTCGCTAACAGTATTAATTTCAACAAAACTTTTAAAAAGCAATCGCGAAATTTAAGTGTAGTTTTTAATAACAATAACACTAAAAATGATTCGAACGGAATCAATATTTCGGAGACTATTTTTTATCAGGACAATAAACCAAACGACGAAAGAAATCAGAATGCAAAAAATACATCAAAAAGTGATGCTTATTCGCTTGACTTAGAATATACAGAGCCTGTAACAGATTCGCTAAGATTACGTTTTGGAACCGATTTTGATTGGCAAAGTTCGATGAACGATCAAAAGACATTTAATTTTGATGATGCTTCGCAGGAATATTCAGATTTAAACTTATCGTTGACGAATTATACCACATCGAAGCAAAATTCGATTACGCCAAAAGTGGGTATTACTTGGCAGAAAAGTAAATTTACGCTGAATGTGAATTCGAGAACATCAATTGTGGAGTTTGATAATCATTCTTTTTATTTAAATCAAGCTACAGATTTGAATAAAAGATATATGCTGCCTTACGGAACGGCACAGCTTCGATACAAATTCAACCGCTCTAAAAACTTAACTTTCAAATACGATTATTCTAATGCGCTTCCGTCGGCAACGCAATTAATGCCAGTTGCAGATTTGAACAATCCATTGAATAGTGTAATAGGAAATCCAAATCTAAATCCGATTGAAAAAAACACTGCAGGTATCGATTTTAAGAATTTTGATTTTAGAACGCGTTCAGGTTACAGTTTATTTCTTAAAGGAGATTATTATAATAATGATATTGTTTCTACTTCGATTTATGATGATAGCGGAAAAAGAAATACGACTTATGTAAATATTTCAGGAACGTATTCGGCTTCACTTGGAGGAAACTGGAATCAGCAAATTAAAAAAGATGCACATACTTTAAGATATGGTTTGCGTTTAAGCGGTAATTATAATTTTGACAAAGGGTTTACAAATGCTGTTATGTATTATGCCAAATCGGTTGTAGTAACGCCAAGTGTTTACGCTTCTTATGATTATGGAGAAGTGCTTTCGATTGCGCCATCTTATAGTTTATCATACAACGAAACTCGATATGAAAACTATTCAAGAGATGCGACTTCAAACGTGATTCACAGAATTAATTTGCAGACAACTTCTTATTGGCCTGCCAATTTAATCTTCGGAAATGATTTCGGATACACTTATAATTCTAATATCTCAGACGATTTCAAGAAGGATTTCTTCCTTTGGAATACGAGTTTATCATACGGATTTCTAGATAAAAAATTGTATGCTAAAGTGAAAGTGTATGATGTTTTAAATCAGAATCAAAGTGCAACAAGAACTATTTCGCCAACTTCGATCCGAGATGAAGAAAATACAGTTTTAAAACGTTATGTAATGTTTTCTTTAGCTTATAAAATTGGAAATTTCGCCGAAAGCAAAAAAGGAGGAAGGAGACAGAGGGGATCTTGATTTTTAGGTTCTAAGATGCTAAGGTTCTAAGGAGCAAAGATTCAAAAGTTCAAAAAAATGCCTGTCAAATTTAATTTGATAGGCATTTTTTGTATAACTCATAACTCATAAGTCATAACTTTTTCCGATTAATCCTATGATAAACCGTAAATCTGATAATATCACGATCGTAGAAATCTACACCGCTTGCTCGTCTTTGAAAGTTCTTTAAATACCCCAATTCTAAACCAAGATTTGGATTGAAATGATAACGCAAAGCAACGTAAAAACGGTTTTGATCGAAAGTATTTCTTCGGTTGTCTTTTCCGAAATTGAATAAGACTTCATCAGAAATGGTTCCTTTTATGCTTCTTCCTTCTTTTTCCCAAAGAGTAAACATAGATTGTAATCGGTATCTGAATCTGTAAGCAAATGAGAATTCATCTAAAAGTCCGTTTTTGTCTGCTTTTTGAATGAAGCGCTCTTCGAGCTGAAAACGATTATGAAAAGTTATTTTGGCAATATCATTTATTAAAGTAAGATCTTGCTGTGCACGATATTCGGGAATAGAAAAATCAGGATCAATGTTTGGATTCTGGGTATTTACGCTAAAAAAGGCAAATCCAGCACCAAAATCCATCATCTTAGTTGCTCTGTAACGAGCTTGAGATCTTATAACAAAAAGATTTTCGTGAGCAGGATTTACAAAGCTTCGATTATCAAATTCAGAATGAAGAGCCCATTTTTCGGATAATGGAAAAATATTATAGTATCGAATCCAGGTCAAAGTCTGCTGGTCGATATTTCTTTGGTTTTGCCCTGTAATTACTTGGCACACAAAGATGGTGATAAAAAATAATCGAAAAGATTTGTTCAAAAACTATAAATTCAGGCTGCGAATTTATACAAATGATCTTATTTCTTTCTATTTTAAAATTTGTTTTGAAGTTTTTTTTGTGAAATAAAAAAAGGGACACATTCAAAAATGTATCCCTTCTTAATACTAAAACTAACTAATCACCTTACAGCGAGTACTTAAATGTAACTCCGTAAGTTCTTTGATCACCAAGGACTCCAGCATATTGACCTGAGTTACCACCTGCAGGCAATAATTGCTCGTAGTAATCTTTATTTAAAAGGTTTCTTCCCCAAAACTGAATAGATAAACCTTGCGAAGCACGGAAACCTAAACGAGCATTAAAGATAGCGTAACCTTGTACGACTAAATATTTTGAAGCCGAAGGGCTTGAAGAAAATTCAGAACGGGCATATCCGTCAGCAGCAAAGAAGATTTTTCCGGCATTACCAAAGAATCTTGCATTGTCTGAAAGTTCACCTCCAAGAGAACCAGCCCATCTTGAAGCACCTGGCAACTCAGTTCCCGAAACATCTTTGAAGGCAACTGGCGCTCCAGTTTCTTCTAATGGAAGTGGCGCATTTGTAAATTTCACATATTTACCATCTGTATAAGTTGCAGCACCATTAATAGTTAAGTGTGAGCTAATGACAAAACTTGCATCCAATTCTGCACCTCTTACACGCACTTTATCTGCATTCGCAAGATAACCACGGTTTACACCCAATTCAGCTGCTTGAACGTTAGTTTGGAAATCTTTGATATCAGTATTAAAGAACGTTAAGTTGAAAATTGAGTTTTTGAACGGAGAAGTTTTAACTCCAACCTCATAATGATTTACTTTTTCTGGCTTAACCACTGCAAGTTCTGTCATTGGTTGTCCAGCTGCATTTGTTGGAAGTCCAGCTACGTTAACTCCAACAGGCTTATAGCTTTTTGCGTAAGTTGCATAAACATTGATTTTATCAGATGCTTTATACGTAAGCGTTAAGTTTCCAGAAAAATCTGTATTGTCTGTATTAGAATCAAATGCTTGATCTGAGTAAACCGATTTTTTTAAAGCCAATAAGGCAGGATCTGTAGTTTGAAGACCTCCGTAAGTTTTACGAGAATAACTTGCATCTTTTTTATCAAAATTATATCTCAAGCCAGGTAAAATATGGAATCTCTCTGTAACAGCCCAATCAAGCTGTCCGAATACTGCGGCACTAGAAGCTCTAATTCTTGCATCAGTTTTAATTCCGTAGCCTTCAAAAAGACCTGGAGTTTTCCACAATGGACTCGTTGTACTTTGAGAGAATCTCCATTGTGCATTTCCAGACTCTTCAGTACCATCTGTCTGAGAAGTTTGATCAATAAAGAATACTCCACCAACTCCACTAATTTTTGATGTCAATTGTCCAGCATAACGAACTTCTTGTGTAATCTGAGTTTGTCTTGTTGGATTCTGAGATTTAGCTAAAACTTGTAATCCTGTAAAATCTCTATCATTTGATGGATCCCAGTTCCAGAAACGCCAAGCTGTTGTAGAAGTAAGAGTTCCGCCTCCAATTTTTGTATCAATGTTTAATGAAACTCCTCCTAAATCTTGTCCAGAACGCCAAGGTGTATCGTGGTCTATTTTACGGTCAAAAGCATTTAAACTTGGCAATTGGTAATTTAAATCTTTAATAATAGCATCAAACTGACGGTATGCAGCTCTCTGAGTAGGAGCAACACCAGCAACAACCTGCGCATATCCGTCAGGACGCTGTGTTGTAAGATCTCCTGCAAAAGTAATGTTTGTGTTTTCAGTAGGAGTCCATAATAATTGCCCTCTAAAACCTTGATTGTTCAAAGTGTTCGTTGGTCTTCCTGTTACGATATTGTCAATTAAACCGTCACGTTGTGTTCCTGAGAAAGATAAACGACCTGCAACTTTTTTTCCTAATGCTCCTGTGATAGAGGCTTTAGCTTGTAAAAAAGCATAATTACCATAACTCAATTCAAAATCGGCACCAGTTGTAAAACTTGGTTTGCGAGATGTAATATTGAAAGCTCCAGAAGTTGTGTTTTTTCCAAATAAAGAACCTTGCGGACCACGTAATACCTCAATTTGTTCTACATCGATAAAATCTAAAGTAGTTGCTGCAGGACGTGCATAATAAACACCATCTACATAGAAACCAACTCCAGGGTCGATACCGTCATTTGTAAGTCCGAATGGAGACCCTAAGCTTCTAATGTTGATTCCGGTATTTCTAGGGTTAGAAGAATACAATTGTACAGAAGGAACCAATTCTTTGATACGGTTTACATTAAACGCTCCAGCTGCTTCAGCTTGTTTTCCTGTAACAACAGAAACGGCAATTGGCACATCTTGTACTTTTTCAATTCTTCTTCTAGAGGAAACAACTACTTCGACAAGTTTGTTTTCTTCACGTAAAGTAACCAATATTGGCGAAGCTGGGATAGAAGTAATTTCAAGTTCGGCAGTATTGTAGCCAATATATTGAACTAAAAGTGTAACAGGTAATTTTCCCTGTGATTCTATTGCAAAGCGCCCTTCAGAATCTGTAATAGCGCTAAAAGTTGTTCCTTTAATTACCACATTGGCTGCTTCTAAAGGAATATTTTGATCTGTAGTTACAACCCCTTCAATTTTTTGAGCAAATGAGATTGAGAACGTTAAAACGGCAAGTATTGTAAAGATATTTTTTATAGATGTTTTCATTTTTATATTAAGTATATGTGATTAGTAGAATTTAAAATTAAATTTTTTTTACCAACACATACACATCATAGATGAAACAGCATTCAGGGTTGTGAAATTATAATTATGTTTTTTTTGCAAAAGATTTTGTCCACCTGATTTACTAGAATGTACTTTCATGAGTTAAAATTTTGTAAATGATTAGTTAATTATTTTTGGCAAATATATAATTAATTCTATCGATTTACTAGACTTTAGAAAATATTTTTTTATTTTTTTACCAATGAAGCGATTGTGATGCCTTCCATAGCCTTCAAAGTTTTATCTCTAATTAGCATCAAACCGTGACGCAGACTGCATTCAGACTCGGTTTTACAATCAGAACAAGGCTCGTAAAAATTTAAAGAAGCACATGGCAAAAGTGCAATTGCACCGTCAAATAATCGGTGAATTTCTGCCAGCGTAATGTCATTTTTAGATTTTATCAGATAATATCCGCCAAATTTTCCTTGCTTACTGCTCACAAAACGTCCTCGTTTTAGATCTAAAAGAATCTGTTCTAAAAACTTTTTAGGAATGTTAGCGCCATCAGCAATTTCTACCGTTCTAGAAATGTGATTTTCGTCTTGTTCTGCTAAATAAAGTAAGGCCTTAAGGGCGTATTTTGCTTTATGTGATAACATCTATTAATAAATTGTAAAATGTAAATGTATGATTTTTTAAGATTGAAACCTAAACTTGAAACTTGAAACAAAGAAAATTAGAACCAGAATAAATTACCAGCCTCCGCTAGATCCTCCGCCAGAGAAACCTCCACCGCCAAATCCGCCGCCGAAACCTCCGCCTCCGCCGAAACCACCACCAGATGATCCTCCGCCGAAACCTCCAAATCCGCCACTGCTTCTTCCAAGATTACTTAAAATAATAGCGTCAAGCAGACTAGGACCACCACCGCCATTGTTACCAGAATTTCCTCCTCCGCCTCTTTTATTTCGAGAAAGTAAAATTAAAACAATTACAACAATTACGATAAATGGTAGAAAAGGGAAATCTTGTCCTTTTGCTTGTTTTCGTTCGCCTTTAAATTTTCCTTTAAAAACATCAATAATAGCATCAGTTCCTTTATCAAGGCCGTTGTAGAAACTTCCTGCTTTAAACTCAGGGATGATAATATTTCTGATGATTGTTCCTCCAATTCCCGCCGTCAAACGATCTTCAAGTCCGTATCCAGGATTAATTGCAATTTTTTTTTCGTTTTTGGCCAAAAGGATTACCACTCCATTATCATCTTCTTTGGTTCCTCCAATTCCCCAAGTTTGTCCCCATTTTGTAGCTAACTGACTTACATCTTCTCCTTTTAAACTTTCAATCGTAATAATTACAATTTGAGTGGTAGTCGAATCGGAGTAGCGAATTAGTTTTTCTTCTAATTGGGCTTTTTCAGTAGAGCTTAAAATGTTGGCATAATCGTAAACAGAAGTCTGAAAACTAGGTTTTGGCGGAATCTCAAATTGCGCAAAAATAGTATTGCTGATAAATAATGCGATAAACAAAAGAGTAATCTGAAAAATTCTATTAGAATTTGAGATTTTAATTTGGAAATTTTTCATTATTTATCCTTTTGAGATTTCGTTAGATAATTCGTTGACATCATCTTCCTGAGAAGGAAAATATTTTTTGAGCTGTTCTCCAGCATTTAAGATGCCGTCAACAATTCCTTGTTTAAAATTGCCGGCTTTAAAATGGTTTACCATGATGTCTTTAGTGCAATCCCAAAAATCGTTGGATACGACATCATTAATTCCTTTATCGCCGCAAATCACAAAATTTTTGTCTTCAACTGCAAAATAGAGCAATACACCATTTTTCAATTTAGTTTCATCCATTCGCAATTCATGAAAAACTTCTAAAGCCCTATCAAAATGGACTTTAGAAGTTGTTTTTTCTATATGTACTCTAATTTCGCCAGAAGTATTATTTTCGGCCTTGCGAATAGCTTCAACAATTTCGTGTTCTTCTTCTTTGGTTAAAAAATCTTCTACTTTTGACATGGAAATTATTTTAGAGTTTAGATCGTAGATTTTAGATTGCAGATTATATCTGAAATCTAAAATCGTTAATCAAAAATATTAAATCTTTAGAATTTTACTTCAACTGGTTTATCAGCTCCAGTAGATGCTTCAAAGTATGGTTTTTCTTTGTATTCGCTCAAGAACCATTTGTTAGGAATAGACAAGATATAACCGTTGTAAACTTGCACAGCTTCGTTAAAACGAGTTCTAGCCGTTAAAATCTGGTTTTCAGTACTTGCCAATTCGTCTTGCAGTTTCAAGAAGTTTTCGTTTGCTTTTAAAGTTGGATATTGCTCAACAGAAACCAATAATCTTGATAATGATGAACTTACGCCGCTTTGAGCTTGATTGAATGCTGCTAATTGTTCTGGAGTTACGTTGCTAGGATCAATTGTTACCGAAGTAGCTTTTGCACGAGCTTCGATTACTGCTGTTAAAGTTCCTTTTTCAAAGTCAGCAGCACCTTTTACAGTGTTTACTAAATTCCCAATAAGATCATTACGTCTTTGGTAAGCCGTTTGAACATTTCCCCATTCTTTATTTACAGCTTGACTGTGTTGCAAAGCAGTATTTTTAATACCAATCGACCAAAATGCGATAATAGCAATAAGTGCTACAATAATTCCTACAGGGATTAACCACTTTTTCATATTTGTTTTGATTTAAGTTTATTTCTATTTTTAATTACAATTCGTTTTTAATGTCGTTCAGCTGCGTTTTTATCGACTCTAATTTACGTATTATTTCGAATTTATCTAACGTTTTCTTCTGACCCTCTTTTAAGTGTATTTTCGCGCCTTCAAGCGTAAAACCTCTTTCTTTTACTAAATGATAGATTAATTGAAGGTTGGTAATATCTTCTGGAGTGAACATCCTGTTTCCCTTTGCATTTTTTTTAGGTTTTAGAATGTCAAATTCGCTGTCCCAAAATCGTATCAAAGAGGCATTGACATTAAAAGCTTTGGCTACTTCGCCAATACTGTAATATCTTTTGTCTTTAGAAAGTTCAATATGCATGGTTCGTTTTTTTCTATTTTTATTTCAAAAATACTATTTTTTGTACTATTAATCTAATGATTGATTTTCTTGATTTGCCATTTGTGAAATTGCCACATATTCGACAGCCGAAATATTTCCATAATAAAAATTCAGCGGATTCACTACTTTTCCGTCTTTATGCACTTCGTAATGACAATGCGGACCTTCAGATCTTCCTGTGCTTCCAACATATCCAATCACATCACCACGTTTTACCCTTTGTCCCGGACGACAGTTGTATTTGCTTAAATGGGCATACAGGCTTTCATATCCAAAACCATGCCTGATCACAATATGGTTTCCGTATCCCGAAGCCGTGTTGTCAGCTCTTTCTACAACGCCATCTCCTGTTGCGTAAATTGGAGCTCCTGTATTGGCCGTGAAATCCATTCCGTTATGCATTTTTCTCACTTTCGTGAAAGGGTCAATGCGATACCCAAAACCTGACGCAACACGTTTTAAATTTTCATTTCGAACTGGCTGAATGGCAGGAATCGCTAGTAACAAATTTTCTTTAGCTCCAGCTAATTTTAAAATCTCATCTAAAGATTTAGACTGAATTGCCAACTGCTTCGATAGTTTGTCCACTCTTTTTGTTGCATTTAAAACCAATTGAGAATTGTTATATCCTTCTAGAGCTTTGTATTTGTCAGAACTTCTAAAACCAGCTTTTCGAATCGAATCTGGAATTTCAGCTTTGTTAAAATATACGCGATAAATATTATTGTCACGTTCTTCTAATGCCTCTGCGGCATCATCAATTTCGTCCAGTTTTTTATTTAAAATAGAATACTGAAGTTTTAAATTTTCAATTTCGCGTGCCTGTAAACGATCTTTTGGAGTTTCGAAATAAGGGGTGTTAATTAAAAGAACAAAAACTAAAAAACCAAACAGTGCCGATGCCAGTAAAAACAGTAATGCGTAACCTATTTTTATTCTTTTTCTGGTTTTTATTTTTGTATAAGCCAGATTTTCTGGGTCGTAATAATATTTTACTTTCGCCATATTTTAAAATACGCTATTTTTGCACCTTGTAAAATAGGTTAGTCGAATAAAACTGCTAAATGTTTCAGTTATTCGATACTTTTTTTACCAGGATTAATGATTAGATATTGGGGCTATTTTATCATTAGATAATGCGCAAAATAGGCAATTTATTGTTTAAAATATAAGTTTTTTAATTTCATTATAAAAAACTTAACGTATCATCAAATGAATAAATTAGCTAATCATCTAGTTATCAAATTGACACATTAAATTGACACATTTTTCTAATTTAAATATGAAATCACAAGACGTACGTAAACAATTTTTAGATTTTTTTGAGAGTAAAGGGCATACTATTGTTCCTTCAGCTCCTATTGTTCTTAAAGACGACCCAACCCTAATGTTCAATAACTCGGGGATGGCCCAGTTTAAAGAATTTTTCTTAGGAAATGGAACTCCAAAAAGTCCAAGAATAGCCGATACGCAAAAATGTCTTCGTGTTTCAGGAAAACACAACGATCTTGAAGAAGTAGGTATTGACACGTACCACCATACAATGTTCGAAATGTTAGGAAACTGGTCGTTTGGTGATTACTTCAAAAAAGAAGCGATCAATTGGGCTTGGGAACTATTGACAGAAGTTTATAAAATTCCAAAAGAGAATCTTTATGTTTCTGTTTTTGAAGGAAGTAAAGAAGATAACGTTCCGTTTGACCAAGAAGCTTGGGATATCTGGAAAACATTAATCGATGAGGACAGAATTATTCTTGGAAATAAAAAAGATAATTTCTGGGAAATGGGAGATCAAGGACCATGCGGACCTTGTTCTGAGATTCATGTTGATTTACGTTCTGAAGAAGAAAAAGCTTTAAAACCAGGTAAAGAAGAAGTAAATAATGATCACCCGCAAGTAGTTGAAATCTGGAACAACGTATTCATGGAATTCAACCGTAAAGCTGATGGTTCGTTAGAAAAACTTCCTGCACAACACGTAGATACGGGAATGGGATTTGAGCGTTTGTGTATGGCATTACAAGGAAAAACATCAAACTATGATACTGATGTTTTCATGCCTTTAATTAGAGAAATCGAAACAATTACAGGCGCAAAATATACAACTAATGATGTAACAGGCATTAGTGAAGAACAAAATAAAATGAATATCGCGATTCGTGTAGTGGCAGATCACGTTCGTGCTGTAGCTTTTGCTATCGCTGACGGACAATTGCCATCTAACACAGGTGCAGGATATGTAATTCGTAGAATTTTACGTCGTGCTATCCGTTACGGATTTACTTTCTTAAATACGAAAGAACCATTTATCTATAAATTGGTTGAAACTTTAAGCGAGCAGATGGGAGATTCTTTCCCAGAAATCAGAACGCAGAAAGCACTTTGTTCTAATGTAATTCGTGAAGAAGAAAACTCATTCCTAAAAACTTTAGATCAGGGATTGATTCTTTTAGATGCTGTAATTTTAAATAACAACGGAGATACTGTTGATGGTAAAAAAGCATTTGAATTGTATGATACTTATGGATTCCCGATTGATTTAACTGCTTTGATTCTTTCTGAAAGAGGATTTAAATTGGACGAAGAAGGATTCCAGGAACAATTGCAATTGCAAAAAGAAAGATCTCGTGCAGCGTCTAAAGTAACTGCTGGTGACTGGAATGTGCTTGTTGAAGATGATATTCAGGAATTTGTTGGATATGACAGATTATCTCAACAAGTAAAAATTACTAAATACCGCAGAGTTGAAAGCGCAAAAGACGGTGAGATTTTCCAATTAGTTTTCAATGCTACCCCATTTTATGGAGAAAGTGGAGGACAAACTGGAGATAAAGGATATTTAGAAGCTCAAAACGGTGATATCGTTTACATTATCGATACGAAAAAAGAAAATAACCAAACGATACATTTAGCAAAATCGTTACCAGAAAACCTTACAGGTACTTTTAGTGCTGTTGTTGATGCAAATCAGAGAGCTAAAACTTCCTCAAATCACTCGGCTACGCACTTGTTGCACCAAGCTTTACGTAAGATTTTAGGAACTCATATTGAGCAAAAAGGTTCGATGGTAAGAAATGCTTCATTGCGTTTTGACTTTTCTCACTTCGCTAAAGTAACTGATGAAGAATTGATTGAAGTAGAAAATTTCGTAAATGCAAGGATTCGTGAGAGTTTGCCATTAATCGAAAAAAGAGCTATTCCGAAAGAGCAGGCACTTGAAGATGGTGCAATTGCTTTATTTGGAGAGAAATACGGAGATTTAGTTCGTACCATTAAATTTGGAGATTCTGTTGAATTATGTGGAGGAACTCACGTTGCTAATACATCTGATATCTGGCACTTTAAAATTGTTTCAGAAGGTGCAGTTGCAGCTGGAATCAGAAGGATTGAAGCAATTACTAGTGAAGCAGCAAAAGAATATTTTGAATCGCAAGCGGTTTCTTTAAGTGAAATTAAAGAAGCTCTTAAAAATGCTCAAGATCCAGTAAAATCAATCTTGGCATTACAAGACGAAAATGCTCAGTTGAAAAAACAATTGGAAGCTTTATTAAAAGATAAAGCTAAAAATATGAAAGCTGATTTGGCTAAAGAATTGCAAGAAATCAATGGCGTTCAATTTTTAGCAAAACAGGTAGACTTAAATCCAGAAGGAGCTAAAGATTTAGCTTACGAATTGGGTGGTTCTTATAATAATTTATTTGTAGTTTTCGCTACAGCTCACGAAGGAAAACCAATGTTAACGTGTTACATTTCTAAAGAAATCGTAGTAGCCAAAAACCTAAACGCAGGACAAGTTGTTCGCGAATTAGGTAAATACATCCAAGGTGGAGGAGGAGGACAGCCTTTCTTCGCGACTGCAGGAGGTAAAAATGTTGATGGAATTGGGGAAGCTTTAGCTAAGGCGGTTGATTTCGTGAAGTAATAAAGATGCTAAGGTTCTAAGATACTAAGGGACTAAGTTTTTATAATTAACAACAAACGCGACAGGTTTTTAAAACCTGTCGCGTTTTGTGTTTAACATAGATTCAATAGCGTCCAGCTTTAGCTGGATGAAAAAGGTAAGAATTAGAAAAGGGCTTTAGCCAAACTATTACGTTTGGCTAAAGCCCTTTAGTTTTAATTTATTATATACATCCAGCTAAAGCTGGACGCTATTCAAAAAAGAAAGAACTTAGAACCTTAGTATCTTAGCACCTCAAAACCTTTTAAAAAACTATTTTCGCTCCCCAATCTGCTGGCGCCACATTGCATAATACAATCCTTTCTCCACGATCAAATCTTCATGTTTGCCTTGCTCAATGATTTTGCCTTGTTCTAGAACAAAAATTCTATCAGCATGCATCACAGTTGATAAACGATGCGCAATTAAAACCGTAATTCTATTTTTATCTGATATATTTCGAATAGTATCATTAATTTCTTCTTCAGTAATAGAGTCTAAAGCGGAAGTAGCTTCATCAAAAATCAATAAATTCGGATTTCTAAGAATAGCTCTCGCTATAGATAGACGCTGTTTCTCTCCACCAGAAACTTTAATTCCGCCTTCACCAATTGTGGTGTTTAAACCATCTTCTGCACGTCTAAGTAATTTATCGCAACTTGCACGTTTTAGAGCGTCGTATAAATCTTCATCGGTTGCATTTGGCTTAACAAATAACAAGTTCTCGCGAATTGTTCCTGAGAATAATTGAGCGTCTTGGGTAACGAAACCAAGTTGTTTTCTTAAGTCTAATAAATCAATTTCGGTAGAATCAATATCATTATACAAAACCTGACCTTCTTCTGGCGTATACAATCCAACTAATAATTTTACTAAAGTCGTTTTTCCAGATCCAGACGGACCAACAAAGGCAACGGTCTGGCCTTGTTTAATTTCGAAATTAATGTTCTCAACCGCCTTAAATTTGGCTGTTTTATGCTGAAAACTTACATTTTCGAAAAGCAGTTTCTGAATTGCGCCAATATGTTTTGGGGATTTTGGACGGAATTCTTTTGGAGCATTCAATAAGTTTTTGAAATTTTCCATCGAAACTTTAGTCTCATTTAAAGCAATAATAAAGTTTCCTAATTCTTGTAAAGGACCAAAAATAAAGAAGGTAAAAAAGACCATTGTCAATAAATCTCCAACAATAATTTTTCCTCCAAACAAGAAATAATATAAAGCAAAAACCACACAAGTTCTTAGGAAATGAACCGTTGTTCCTTGGATGAAACTTAAACTTCTAATGAATCGGATTTTCTGTAATTCTAATTGAAGAATCTTAAACGTATTTAAATTTAAACGTTTTTCTTCTTGATACGTCAAACCAAGACTTTTTACTAACTCGATGTTTCGTAAACTTTCCGTTGTAGAACCTGCCAACGCATTGGTTTGATTCACAATTTTTCGAGAAACAATTTTGATTTTTTTTCCTAAATACAAACTCACCAAAGCAATAATTGGCGCTGTAATTAAAAAGATAATGGAAATTCTAAAATCAATTCTTGCAACATAAACGATTACGAAAATGAATCCAATAATGGTTTGAAAAATTAACGAAATAGAAAGCGTAATCAGTTTTTCTGAATCGATTCTAACTTTTGTCAATTTGCTTAAGGTTTCACCACTTCGCTGGTCTTCAAATTCTGCATAAGGAAGATCTAAAGATTTCTTGATACCGTCAGTATACATTTGCGCTCCTGTTCTCTGAATGACCACATTGGTAAAATAATCTTGAAAGTTTTTGGTAATTCTAGAAATCATGGCTGCACCAAGCGAAAGACCAAGCCAGAAAGCTAAAGATTTTATAAATCCGATTTCGTTTCCTTTGTATTTTGCCAGACCGACACCACAGTCTTGCATTAATTTTCCTGTAATTACAGAGTCTGACAAACTGAAACAAATGTTGATAGTAGCCATTATCAAAGCAAAAAACAAAAGCATTTTGTGTCTGATAATGTAGGTATATAGTAATTTCATATAAGATTTAAAAAAAATGGAAGATGCAAAAGTAAGGAATTGTTTTAGTTTGTGAAGTTCATTTCTGTTATTAAAAATGTATTTTTTTACAGATAAAGTTGTCTATGGAGTTTTAAAAGTTTTTTATGTGTTTCAATTTTTTTAGTGAAAATTAAATAATGCATAAAAGCGTAAATTTTTTTTGAAATACTTGGTTTTTTAGAAAAAAAACTCATTAAGTAGGTTTTTTATATTGTTTAATACTAGTGTTTTAAGAATTATCTTAATTGTAAATTGTACTTTGATGTGGATTCCCGTAAGGTTTTAATATTTGGTTATAGTACGTTTGCACCATTAAGAATTTTAACCAAATCAAAATGAAAAAAATTTTATGCTTTTTTGGTGCTTTAGCACTAGTCTTAACATCTTGTTCAAGCGATGATAATCAAGAAGGAAATGTTATTTTGCCAAAAACAATTAAATATTCTAGTGTAGGATATCCTTCAGAAAATTCTACTTATGTAGCAACTTACAATGGTACTAAAATTGTAAGCATGAAAGATGAAACAGGAAGAACTGATTACACTTACGATGGTAACCTTGTGGTAAAAGAAACTAATTATGATACTGAAAGCGGTAAAGATATTATTAGCGACATAACAACGTATAAATATACAAACGGAAAACTTACAGAGTATGTTTATGCAGAAGGTTTTTCTACAGCATTTCCTAATGGTGAATACAATAGCAGAGTAGTATTTACGCATAACGCAGATGGAACAGTAAAAAGAGAGCGCTACAATATAAATGGTACTATAGAAACAAAAAGTGTTTATTCTGAAGTGTTAACTTTTGCGAACGGAAATCTAGTTAAAAGTGTACAAACAGATTCACAATCAGGTAGTGTATTTACAGCTCAATATGAATATGACAATAAAAACAATCCATATAAAAACATTGCAGGATTCAATTTGCTAATAGATCATAGTGAAGGTGAAGGTTCTGTGTATAGCTCGGTGAACAATGTTGTTAAGTATACAGCATCTTATTCAAATCAAACACCAAATGTATACAAAAGCGAAATCGTATATGATGCAAATAATTTCCCTTCAAAAATTACTAATTTCAAAAGAGACGGAATTACAGCTGCTGAATCTAATGAGTATACTTATTAATTAAAAGCATTACTATAATTATAGAAACCAAATACTTTTGTATTTGGTTTTTTTATTGCTTAAAATTGATGAAATTCGTGTTTAAATTAGAAATCATGCAATTCAGAACTCAAATACCCGTTTCAAAAAGTAATAATCCGATCAATTACGATTCGAAAATACTTTCTATAGGTTCTTGTTTTGCTGAGAACATGTCTGAGAAATTTGACTATTTTAAATTTCAGAATGAGACCAATCCGTTTGGAATTATTTTTAATCCCGTTTCTATCGAGAAATTATTTGATAGAGTTTTGAAACAAGAATGGTTTGAAGAAAAAGATGTTTTCTTTTATAATGAGCGTTGGCATAGTTTTGAAGTTCATTCAGATTTAAGCAACTCTGATCGTCAGGAATTATTAGAAACGCTAAATAAAGCAGTAACAGAAACGCATAAACAGCTTAAAGAAGCCACGCATATTATTATCACTTTTGGAACTTCATGGATTTACAGAAATCTCGATAAAGATCAAATTGTAGCCAACTGCCATAAAGTGCCTCAGAAACAATTTTCTAAAGAATTACTATCGGTCGAAATAATTCAAAAAAGTATTCAAAACACAATTGAAGCTGTTCAGGCTTTAAATCCTAATATAAATTTCATTTTCACTATTTCCCCAGTTCGCCATATAAAAGATGGCTTTGTAGAAAATCAATTAAGTAAGTCACATTTATTTACAGCATTGCATAAGACTTTTGACTTTCGACTTTCAACTTTTGACTACTTCCCTTCCTACGAAATCATGATGGACGAACTTCGTGATTATCGTTTTTACAACGAAGATATGCTACATCCAAATCAGATTGCGATAGATTACATCTGGAAGCTTTTTAGCGAAAATTATGTTTCAGAAGAGAGTGCTTCCGTGATGAAAGAAGTAGACGAAATCCAGAAAAGTTTGCGTCATAGGAGTTTTAATCCAGAATCAGAACAGCATCAAAAATTCTTATTTAAACTTCATCAAAAGATAAAACTTCTAGGAGAAAAATTACCGCATATAAAATTTTAGAAAAACTTCGAGCCTCTGTGCCTTCGTGGCAAAACAACAATAAAATTTTAGAATAATTGCTCAGAATTATGTAAATTGTTAAGGTTTAAATTTTACATTTTTGTAAAATATGCAACCCTGCTTTTTTCAGAAGCAATTTTAATCTAATCCGATTTTATTGACGTATGAATAAGAAACCTGTTTATTTTTTTAAAAAAACACTTCGTATCCTAATGTGGTGCGTGGTTTCTGTGATTGCGTTATTATTGCTTTTAATAATCTTAATTCAGGTTCCATCGGTTCAGAATTTCGTTAAAGACAAAGCAATTACTTATCTTGAAGGTAAGATCAAAACCAAAGTTTCTCTAGATAAAATTCTAATTAAATTTCCTAAAGATGTAGTTCTGGAAGGTTTTTATTTTGAAGACCAAAAAAAAGATACTTTGTTGGCAGGTAAACGATTAGAGGTCGATGTGGATCTTTTTAAATTGGTGAGCAGCGAACTCGAAATTAATTCGGTTTCATTGGAAAACGTAAAAGCCAATATTTCTAGAGATAAAAATGGCATTTTCAATTTTGATTATATCTTAAAAGCATTCGAATCAAAAGAACCAGAAGTAGAAGATCCGAACGCTAAGCCCTTTAAAATTTCGGTGGTCAAAGTAAATCTCGATCAGGTGAAATTCAATTTTAAAGATGATTTTTCGAAGAATGATATCAAAGTAAATCTAACACATTTTGATACCAAATTCAAAAAGTTCGATCTAGATAAAATGGATTTTAATATTCCGAGTATCAATCTGAACGGTTTGAAAGTTGTTTTAGATCAAGATGTTGTGGAGAAAATTGCAGAGGTTTCGGTTAAAACTGTCGATACGATTTCGAAAAGGCCAGATTTCAAATTGGCATTAGAAAAAATTACTTTATCTAAAATCGATATTTTATACGACAACAAAGATTCCAAACTCAATTCTGGCATTCGTTTAGGGAATTTAAATTTAGCAGTAAACGAGATAGACCTAAATAAACAGCTTTTGGATTTTGATACTTTCGAATTAAAAAATCTAAACGGAAATCTAAGATTAGGAGCAAAAGACAAGCAGATTGAAACTCCAAATTTAGACACAACAGCCATAAAACAAGCGGGTTGGAAGGCTAAACTTAATAAAGTTAATATTGAAAATATTGCCTTCAAGTTTGATGATATGCAGTCAAAACCAAAAACAAAAGGAATTGATTACGCGCATTTAGATTTGAGCAAATTCAATTTTAAAGCTGAGAAACTCTATTATGGAAATGATACGATTTCGGGGAATATAAAAACACTTACCGTAAACGAAAAAAGTGGGTTACAGATTCAGGCTTTTAAAACCGATTTCTTTTACGGACCCAAAAATGCTTCGCTGGATAATCTGTATTTAAAAACACCACAGACTCTTGTTCAAGATAAAGTTAAAGCCGAATATAAATCGTTAGAGTCACTTCAGAAAGATTTAGGAAATCTGGCTATTGATGCCAATTTGAAACAATCTAAAATTGGCTTCAAAGATATTTTATTGTTTGTTCCCGATCTTCAAAATACAAATCCGTTTAAAAGTAATCCAAATGCGATTTTGTATGTGGATAGCCGTGTTAGCGGAAAAGTAAAAGATCTAAATATTTCAAAATTTGAAATGAGCGGAATTGGTTCTACAAAAGTTTCTCTTTCGGGAAAAATTGCAGGATTGCCTGATGCCCAAAAAGCATATTATGATTTGAATATTAAAAAGATTTCAAGCACGGCAAAAGACATTAATATGTTTGTGCCAGCGGGAACAATTCCGAAGAATATTCAAATTCCTTCACAACTAAGTTTACAGGGAAAATTTAAAGGATCGGTTCAGAATTTCAAAACCAATCTGTCTTTAAATAGCAGTTTCGGAAATGCAAAAGTTGATGCTTTGTTCGATCAGCGTATTAAAAAAAGAGAAAAATACGATGCCCAGGTTTATCTTCTGGATTTCGATTTAGGCCGTTTAATTAAAAACGATTCTATCGGAAAAATTACGCTTAAAGCGAAAGTCAAAGGAACTGGTTTAGATCCGAAAACGGCAAATGCGGCGATTGATGGTTTGGTGCAGAAGGCGGTTTTTAATCGATACACTTATAAAGACTTGGCTTTAAAAGGAAATATCGAAAACGGTTCTTTTGCTGTGCAATCGGGAATGAAAGATCCAAATCTGAATTTCGATTTAACGGCAAGCGGAGATACAAAAGATAAATATCCAACTGTAAAATTAAAACTGAATTTAGATATAGCCGATTTAGACAAACTCAATTTGCATGCAGGTCCGATGAAACTTCGAGGAAATGTTGATGCCGATATAACCAACAGCAATCCAGATTTCTTAAACGGAAAAGTGTTTTTGTCGAATATTCAGATTTTGCAAGATGCAGAACCAATAGTTTTAGATTCGATTCGTGTTTTGGCTTTTGCAGATAAAGATAGCAATTCGATTAAAATTTCGTCACAGTTTTTAAAAGCCGAAGTAACCGGAAAATACAAATTGACGACTTTGGCAAACTCACTTCAAAAATCATTGTCGAAATATATTGATCTTAAAAATCCAAAAGTCAACGCAGAATCAGACGAACAAAGATTGGCTTTTATGCTTAAAGTCGATAATGATCCAGTACTTTTTAAATTATTGCCAAAATTAACTGGATTAGAACCTTTTACAATAAAAGGAAATTATAATAATCGGACAGATTCTTTGACAGTAAAAGGAATGATTCCGAGAATTGTTTATGGTGGCAACACAATTTCTGACGGAAAAATTAATATAGAAGCCAAAGAAAATGCGCTAGAATATTTAGTTTCTGTTGCAACAATCGAAAGCGGTTCTTTGAAAATTCCGTTTACAAGTCTGTCTGGAAATGTGCAGAATAATATTCTGACTTATGCGCTTGAAGTTCAAGATGCAAAACAAAAGCAGCAATATTTTATTGCAGGCGAATTTAAAGCAGAAGATTCTAAAAATATTGTAAAACTCGATGCAGACAGCTTTATTTTAAATTATGATAAGTGGAATGTCGATCCAGAAAATGCAATTGAGTTTGGTGAAAAACGACTTTATGTCAATAAATTCAATTTGAGTAATAACGGAAACGAATTAAAAATTCAATCTCAAGGAACACAAGACAATGCGCCGTTGCAAGTCGATTTTGTAAACTTCAAAATCGAAACCATTATGAATATGGTTAAAAAGGATGAACTGCTAATGCAAGGTCTGATAAACGGAAATGCGTTGGTTGAAAATGTGATGACAAACCCAACTTTTACTTCAGATCTAAAAATTGATGATTTTAGTTTTAAAGGCTCAAAAGTTGGTGATTTAGAAATAAAAGTAGATAATAAAACTGCCAATACGCTTGCTGCAAATGTAGCCTTGAGTGACGAAGGAAATGACTTAAAACTTACTGGAGATTATTTATTAGATACTGGAAATTTTGATTTTGATGTACTGATTAATAAATTGAATATTAAAAGTATTCAAGGTTTCAGTATGGGAAATATTACTGAAGGGCAAGGGTTTTTATCAGGAAATTTTAAATTGACAGGAAATACTTCGGCTCCAAAAGTTAATGGCGAATTGATTTTTAATGATGCTGGTTTTAGAGTGACACAATTGAATTCGTACTTTAAAACCAAAAACGAAAAAATCACTTTTAATGATGGAACCATTTCATTTGATAAATTCTCTCTTTTTGACGAAAATGACAACGAATTGTTTGTAAATGGAACCATTCAATCTCCAGATTTTGTCAAATACAATTTCAATTTGTTGGTTGAAGCTGATGATTTTAGAGCCATTCATTCTAAAGCCAAAGACAACGATTTGTTCTATGGAGATCTATTCTTAGATACAAAACTGAATATTAAAGGAAATTTGGATAGTCCAGTTGTTGACGGAACGCTTAAAATCAATAAAGAAACTAAGTTTACTGTTGTTATGCCACAGTCAGATCCTTCAATTGCTGATCGAGAAGGAATTGTAGAATTTGTTGATGAAGACAATATGTACTTGAAACAAACGGTTAATATGCAGAACAAACTGAATCAGTCAGAATTGAAAGGAATGGATGTAAATGTGGCCATTTCAATCAATAAGGAAGCAGAATTAACTTTGCTGATTGACAAATCTAATGGCGATTACTTGAACTTAAAAGGTGAAGCAGAATTAGTCGGTGGAATAGATCAGTCTGGAAAAACAACTTTAACAGGGAAATATGAATTTTCGGATGGTGCTTACGAAATGAATTTCAACGGAATCAAAAGAAAATTTGATATTCAGAAAGGAAGTTATATCACTTGGAATGGAGAGCCGACAATGGCAACTTTAAATATTACAGCTATTTATAAAGTAAACACAGCGCCAATTGATTTGTTAGGAAATCAGATAAAAGGAGAAACTCAAGCGGTACAAAATACCTATAAGCAAAAGCTCCCTTTTCAGACTTTATTGAAAATGAATGGAGAATTGCTGAAACCAGAAATCTCGTTTGGAATTGTACTTCCTGAAGGGAATTATAATGTTGCTTCAAATGTTGTAGATATGACACGGGCAAAACTGAAACAATTAGAGCAAGATCCAGCAGAACTCAACAAACAAGTTTTTGCTCTTTTATTATTGAACAGATTTGTGGGCGAAAATCCGTTTGCGAGCGAAAGTGGTGGCGTAAGTGCAGAATCTTTTGCAAGACAGAGTGTGAGTAAAATACTTTCGCAGCAATTGAATAATCTAGCAGGGGATCTTGTTGAAGGATTTGAGGTCAATTTCGATTTGGAATCTACAGAAGATTACACCACAGGAACCATGCAGAACAGAACCGATCTAAATGTTGAAGTTTCTAAAAAACTGCTGGATGATCGATTGAAAATTACTGTTGGAAGCAGTTTTGGTGTTGAAGGACAAGAACGTGCCAATGAAGATAGCACCAATATTGCGGGCGATGTGGCTCTAGATTATCAATTAACAAAAGATGGCCGATATATGGTTCGAGCTTATCGCAAAAATCAATATCAGGTTGCGGTTGAAGGGCAGGTTATTGAGACTGGAGTTGCATTTGTGATTACAATGAGCTACAATAAATTTAGAGAACTATTTCATCGTACAGAAGCAGAAAAAGAATTGATAAGAGAAGAGAAAATCCGTAAAGAAAAAGAAAAGCAAAAAAAGAAAGAAGAAAAAGAAAAACAAAAACTGCAAGACAACGAAGACGAAAAAGAGATTAAGGGAAATGAGCAAAAAACGTAATTATATCAATATATATTTAAAGTGTTTCGTACTACTTTCGGTATTTTTTGCTGTAGGATGCAGTAATACAAAATACCTTCCAGAAGGCGATCTGCTTTATACAGGAGGTTCTGTAACCATCAAAGATTCGATCATGAAAAAGAAAGATCGAAAAGCGTTGGAAACAGAATTAGAAGGTTTATTGCGCCCAAAACCCAATAAACAAATCTTTGGGCTTCGTCCTAAATTATTGATTTATAATCTTGCCGGCGAACCTAAAAAAGATAAAGGAACAAGATACTGGTTACGCAATAAAGTTGGAGAACCGCCAGTACTTTTCAGTCAAGTTGATTTAGATTATAATGCGTCGGTTTTACGAAATTTTACAGAAAACAGAGGTTATTTTAAAACCCGTGTCAGTGCCGATTCGACTGTGCGAAATAAAAGAGTGACGGCCGAATATACGGTTACGCCTAGAAAACAATACATAATAAAAAGTGTTACGTTTCCAGACGATTCTTTAAAGATGTCAAAAATTATAGCCAAAAGCCATAGAAGGAGTCTCCTTAAAGTTGGAAATCCATACGATTTGGATGTGATAAAAGCAGAAAGAGAAAGAATCGATGCGAGGTTAAAAGAAAAAGGCTATTTCTATTTTAATCCAGATTATATTTTGGCAAAAGTAGATAGTAGCAAAGGAGATCACGAAGTGCGAATCAGATTGGTGATAAAAGATGATACGCCTGTAAAAGCTTTGACTTCATACAAAATAGATAAAATCTTTGTGTATCCGAATTATTCTCTAACGAATGATAGTGCGGTTTATAGAAAAAGGAATATCACACAATATAAAGATCTCACTATAATTGATACGACAGAAACTTTTAAACCAAGAATTTACGATCGGACGATTTATTTTAAAAAAGGAGATGTTTACAATCGAAAAGATCATAATTTAACTTTAAACCGATTTGTAAATCTTGGAACGTTTAGTTTTGTCAAGAACGAATTTAAGCCTTCAGATTCTATTCCGAATGCTTTAGATTCATACTATTTCTTGACACTTTTGCCTAAAAAGTTTATTCGTGTGGAAGTGATTGGAAAAACCAATTCTGCGAGTTATACCGGTACAGAATTAAATTTAAACTGGAACAACCGTAATTTTCTAAAGGGTGCCGAATTGTTTACGGCTTCTGTTTTTGGTGGTGCCGATTTTCAGTTGGGAGGAACAAACAAAGGAAAGAATATTTATAAACTGGGAGGAGAAGTTAGTTTAACCTGGCCAAGATTCATAACGCCTTTTCATATTGAAGGAAATAGCGAATATGTGCCAAGAACCAAAGCCACTTTGCGTTACGAATATCAAAAAAGGACGCAACTGTATGCTTTGAATTCTTTTAATACTTCCTTTGGTTATATGTGGAAAGAAAACATTCGTAAAGAACATCAATTGAATGTAATTGATGTGACCTATGTAAGCCCGAACCATGTAACGCCAGAATATATGGCAGATATAGAGCAAGATGCGGCTTTAGGAAAAGTAATTGAAAAACAGCTGGTTTTTGGCCCAACGTACAATTACACCTATACCAATACCATGCAGAAACGTAAAAAGAATACAATCTATTTTAATGGTGAATTGGATTTGGCGGGAAATTTAACTGGCTTGATCACAGGTGCTGATTATCCAAATAAGGTTAAAACCATATTTGATGTTCCGTTTAGCCAATATGTAAAAATCAGATCCGATTTCAGGCATTATTTAAAATTGGGAAAAGAAAGCGAATTAGCCAGCAGATTGATTGTTGGAGCGGGATTTGCCTATGGAAATTCGAATACACTTCCAGCATCTAAACAATTTGTAGTAGGGGGAACCAATAGTATTCGAGCTTTTAGAGCTAGAACTTTAGGGCCGGGAAGTTATGTTATTCCACCAACGACAAATGATAATTATACGCCTGATCAATCAGCCGATTTAAAACTGGAATTTAATACTGAATATCGTGCTAAGCTTTTCAGTATAGTAAGAGGCGCGGTTTTTCTGGATGCAGGTAATATTTGGCTTTTACACGCTGATCCGAACAAACCAGGAGCAGAAATCTCAAAAGATTTTATGAAAGAAATAGCTGTTGGAGCAGGAGCAGGTTTACGTTTCGATTTATCTTTCTTGATCTTAAGAACTGATTTAGCTATTCCGCTTCGAAATCCTGCTTTACCAGATGGACAACGTTGGGTGATTGATGACATTAACCTAGGAAGCAGTTCTTGGAGAAAAGATAATCTGATTTTGAATATTGCTATTGGATATCCATTTTAAATTTATTTGCAGGGATCGATTAGCCACGAATTCACGAATTATTTTTAATTTGTTGGTTAGCTAGGCCGAATTTTTCGAATTTGATTTGTGAAATACTTCCATATTTTTAACCCAAAGGGATTAGCGAAAATTCGTGAATTCGTGGCGAAAAAAAAGAAAAAAAGGAGTAAATTGGTCTAAAATATTTTAGAGGAATGCAAAACTTGATCAAAAGAATTATAGGTGTCGGAGTTATCGTTTTAATAATTGTTCTTGGATTTAAATATTGCCAGTTCAAAAAAGAAGACGATTCAGATATTCAGTACAATACCAATTTAATTCAGCAGCAGATTCTTAACGTTGGAAAATTGGTTGTTACCGAAGGGCATTTCTCAGAAGTCATCACTTATAAAAATCAGCAGAAGTATTTAATGGACATGATTTCTTTTGAGAAAAAAGCACTCATTGTGGTCAATGCAAACGTAACGGTTGCTTATGATCTGCATCAAATGAAATATGATATTGATGAAAAAAACAAAACCATTACGATTTTAAATATTCCGAAAGAAGAAATCACCATAAATCCAGACATACAGTTTTATGATGTTGAGCAAAGCAAACTGAATCCGTTTACGGGAGACGATTACAATAAAATCAATAAATCGGTAAAAGCAAATTTGGCTAAGAAAATCGAAAATTCGACCCTAAAAACCAATGCTCAAAATCGGTTGATAAGCGAATTATCTAAGATTTTAATCATGACCAATTCAATGGGTTGGAAACTGCAATACAACGGAAAAACTATTGAATCTGAAACGGAGCTGACTAAGGATTTGAATTCAAAGTTGTAAAAAAGAATCTCGCAAAGACGTAGAGTAGCAAAGAATTTTTGTCACAGATTAAAGGATTAAAATGATTTTTTGAATTGCCTCCTGCTTTAGCTGGAGGAAAAATAAAGACCTAAGCAAAGGGCTTTAGCCAAAATATAGGATTTGGCTAAAGCCTTTTTTAATATTTTTACAAAATCGGCATCTTTGCGAGATTAAAAAAACTTCGTGTCTTAGTGCCTTTGTGGCAAATTAGGCAAAGAACTGTCAAAAATCAAATCCAATCCGCCAGAAATTAAATGTGCAATTTCAGGACGTCTTTCTTTCAATTGATCCAAATAAACCAAAACTTCCTGTAGAAGCTGTTTCTCGTCTGAATCCTTCAAAAGCTCAGCAATTTCAACAGACAATAACCAGTCGTTTGAATGGTTATTTTTTAGCTTTTCAAAAACAGATTTTAATTCGTTTTTAGAAGATTTATTCGTTCTGATTTCACGAACAGAAGCATACAAATGCTCCAATTCATCACGTTCATCAGTATGTTTTGCTTTGATCGTTTTCGTTGAAGGAACAATATTGATTAAGTCAAAACTATTTACATCGGCAGGACCTGAAAATGCCGAAATCACCTTTTTGCCAATTGCCATATCATAGTTACCCCACTCAGGCTGAAATAAAACGGTTTCTCCATGCGTAACGGTGCAATTTCTAAAACTGATTAAAATGATTTCTCCGTGAAGATTTCTAGAACCTGTGATAATTTCACCTTGCACAATAATATTGCCTTCAAATTCTAGTTTTACGGTCTCATTTTCTACAATACTGTAAGCCTGTAAATCCTTCGGACTCATATCTTCAATCGCTAGATTAAAACCTTTCAGTTTCCCAATCGGACTTCCAAAACCATGTGGATGTGTTAAAGTTCCATGACCCACTAATTCTTTTTCGCGGTAGGAAAGAGCCGTTTTTCCAGTGGTCTGAATATAAACTGGTTTTCCTTCTTCTTCAATAACATTTGTAAAAACTCCCGAAATCTGTAAACCTGTACTTAATTCAATAGTTCCTAAAGCATTCGATTGAATCAGTTTTTGAATTCCAGAAAGGCCTCCAGTTCGTAAAGCCATTTTATTGGCAAATTCTTCTAGAACTAAACTTAAATAAGAAAAATTTGGAGTCACATATAATTGAGGCTGTAACTGCGTAATATCAAAATTCTGATTTGCAGCCGAAATATCATAAGGTATTTTCTTTACATCATCGGTCATACAGTGGGCACTTTCTCCAATTGAAGAAAGCAATCCAGCGCCATATATTTTCGGGTTTTCAACCGTTCCGATCAAGCCGTATTCAACAGTCCACCAATGCAGGTTTCTTATTTGAGCCATTTCAGACAATTCTCCCATATCATTTTGCAAATCGGCAACCGCTTTTTCAGCTTCGTCGATTTTTTCTTGAGGCGTATCTTCGGCTTCTTTTAAAATAGAAAGCAGACGAATTGCTTCATACATTTGATAATCCTTGTGTGAGGAAATCGCTTTGCATCCAATTTCACCAAAACGTCTCAAATATTCCGCATATTCAGGATTTGCAATAATAGGAGCGTGGCCAGCACCTTCGTGAATAATGTCTGGAGCAGGAGTATATTCAATATGTTCCAATTGTCTAATATCAGACGCAATAACTAGAACATTGTAAGCCTGAAATTCCATAAAAGCATTTGGCGGAATAAATCCGTCAACGGCAACCGCTGCCCAACCAATTTCACTTAGAATTCGGTTCATGCCGTACATGCTCGGAATAGAATCAATTTCGATTCCTGTTTTGCGTAAGCCTTCCAGATAAGAATGATGCGCTACTTTAGAAAGATAATCTACATTTTTACGCATAACATATCGCCAAACCGCCTGATTGATAGGAGAATAATCGCTATAATCTTGAGGTTTAATAAATTGCTGTAAATGTTTAGGCAATCGCTCTAATAACGGATTGGTTTCAATGTTTGGATTCATTTCGAAAACGTTGTAGATTAAAATGTAAAATTACGAATTTACGGCTCGTTTTTTTATCATCCATCACAAAATTTTTATTCGAAATTGATTTTTATTGCATTTTTGTAGATTTTGAAAAAGTGGAAATAAAATGATTTACTAGCAATCATTATTTTCATAATTCACTTTTTCCATTGTTTTCTCGAAGTTTTCAAGCTCTTTTTTAGTCATCGAAGCTTCTTTGAGATCCACTTTTAATTGTTTTTTAGCATCAGGGCTAATCCATAAACCAGTAAAAGAATTTCCTAATTTTTGTAAAATCAAAACACCACTAAATCCTTGTTCAACTAACACAAATTCATTTTCTTTTTTTCTGTTTTGAGTAACATTAAGCTGAATCCAGTTTTTTGATTTATTCTGACGATACATAGAAGTATACATTAAATCGGCTGTACAAGGATTTTCTTCTGTTTTAATGTAAACTGTTATTGGTGTTTTTCCGTCAACGGTTCCTTTATATAAATTAGAAGCTGACGTTTGTGATTGTGCCGATAATTGATTTAAAAATGAGAAACAGATTGTAATAAAGAAAATTACTTTTTTCATAAATAAAAGAATATAGATTTGGGTTTAATTCATTTTATCAAATATAAAGTTCTGCTTTTTATTTGAAAGAAATTTTTTAAGATTTTTTTATTGCATTTCTCATTTCATTTTCTGCATTTCTAAAATACTCAATTTTATGGCTGAACATAAAAGCCATATTGGTGGCACGCATTTTGGCTTCTTCGGTTATTGGACCAGCAAATTGCGAATCGATTGTCGAATTGAAAATGGCAATCCAGCGATCAAAATGGGTTTTGTCTACTGGTAATTGTTTATGTGGAGGAAAAGGTGTTCCAGAATAAGCGCGAACATCAAATAGAATAGTCTGCCAGAAATTGTACATTTTTTGTAAATGTGGTTCCCAGCGGTCTTGTAATTTATCATTAAATATCGGCCCGATTAAATCGTCCTTTCTAACATTTGCATAAAAGCTGTTAACCATTTGCTGAATGTCTTCTATTGTCGATATATCTTTTAAAGCTGTCATTTTATTGTATTTTAAGTAAACCGCAAAAATACAATATATCTTTCTTTTACGTTCCTGATAATTGTCATATGCCCTTTAATTGCTAGATAAAATCACATTTTGTAAGGATTTGTATAGATTTTTTATTTTATGATGAGTTATTTCGATTTTAACAGGTAAGTTTTTTATGATTTTTTGTTTTTTAAATTATTGTTTTTCAGTATTTTGAAAAACAATTAGATTGGTTTTTGTTATATCTGTTTTTTTAATTTGATGTGTATTTGTAAAGTTAAAATAATGAGAATGTTGTAAAAATACTCATAATATTGTGTTGTTTTAGTAAAATAAAACTGAATAAATAATGAAAAACTAATTATCAAACCAAAACTACAAAAGAATGCACAAAACTACTCAAACACCTACAAATCGGGTAAGTAAAGCGTTAAAACTATTATGTTGCGGATCGCTTTTATTCATGAACAGCTTAAATGCTCAGACAGTAACTCCTTTTATGACTACAGGAGATCAAACTAAATTATTACAGCAGCAGGCAACAGTAAGTTTCGGAACCAATTCTGGAACTAATCCTTCTACTGTAACAGTAACTGCAGGAACAACTTACCAAACTATGGACGGATTTGGTTATACTCTTACCGAAGGAAGCTGTGAAGTTATTTCTGGAATGGCTGCCACTCAGCAAAACCAATTATTGAATGATTTATACAATCCGACAACAGGCTTAAATGCAAATGTAGTTCGCATTAGTATTGGCGCTTCAGATTTAAGCAGTTCTTCTTACAGTTATAACGAAACTTCAGGAGACACAAACATGAACAATTTTAGTTTGAACGGACCTGATTTGACTTATTTGGTTCCAATTATTAAAAAAATCTTACTGATTAATCCCAACATTAAAATTTTGGCAACTCCTTGGTCAGCACCGCGTTGGATGAAAACCAATGGATCTTGGGTTGGAGGTTCTTTGCAAACGCAATATTATACAGCGTATGCAAAATACTTCGTAAAATATTTTGATGCTATGAAAGCACAAGGTATTAATATTTGGGCAATTACACCACAAAACGAACCTGAAAATCCCAACAACGAACCAAGTATGCTGATGAATTCTACAGAGCAAAAGAATTTTATCAATCAACAGCTTGGGCCACAAATGGCTGCAGCGGGCTATGGAAACATAAAAATTATTGCTTTTGACCACAATTGCGATAATACAGCCTATCCGATTGATGTTTTAAACAATAGTTCTTATGTTGACGGAGCAGCATTTCATTTGTATTTAGGTAATATCTCAGCTATGTCAACAGTAAAAACTCAAACCAACAAAAATGTTTATTTTACAGAACAATACACGGGTTCGGGTGGAAGCTTTAGCGGAGATTTTGGATGGCACATGCAAAACGTTGTGATTGGAAGTACTAATAACTGGTCTAAAACAGTTCTAGAATGGAACGCTGCAAACAATTCAAGTTTAGGGCCTCGTACTCCTGGCGGATGCAGTACTTGTTTAGGTGCTATTACAGTTAATAATAGTACAAGTTATACTAAAAATGTAGCGTATTATATTATTGGCCAGATTTCTAAATATGTAAAACCAGGTGCAGTAAGAATTGGTTCTTCAAGCACAAGCGGAAGTATTTCTTCAGTTGCATTTAAAAATCCTGATGGGTCAACCGCACTTGTAATTTATAACTCAGGCGGATCATCAAATACGATAAAAGTAGTTTCGGGATCATCAGCATTTAATTATGCAGTTCCATCATCTTCTGCGGTTACTTTTACTTGGGGAACATCAAATCCAGTTGCGGTTACAGGAGTTAGTGTAAGTCCAACTTCTGCAACAATTACAGCGGGTCAGTCACAGCAATTAACAGCGACAGTTTCTCCTAGTAATGCTACAAATACTGCAGTAAATTGGAGTTCAAGCAATACATCTGTTGCAACTGTAAATTCAAACGGATTGGTTTCTGCAATTGCTGCAGGAAATGCAACAATCACTGTGACGACTGTTGATGGCGCTAAAACAGCAACAAGCGCAATTACTGTAACGGCTGGTTCAACAGGATTTCCTGGATATTACAATATTATTTCGAGAAACAGCAATAGGGGGTTAGATGTTGCAGATAATGCTACGACAAGCGGAAGCAGAATTCAGCAGTATGACATTACAAATGGAGGAGGAAGTAATCAAAGATGGAAATTTGTCTCTGACGGAAGCGGTAATTATTACATTATCGTAAAATCGACAGGAATGTATTTGGCGGTTGAGAATAATGGAACTGTGGATGGACTAAAAGTACAGCAGAAAACTTTTTCATCTTCAAATGAATTCAAATGGACAGTAACAAGTTTAGGAACTGGTTATTATAAAATTATAAACGTAAACAGCGGTAAATCGCTTGACGTTGAAAATGTTTCTACAGCAAATGGAGCCAATATTCAGGTTTGGGCTTATACAGGAGGTTTAAATCAGCAATGGCAATTGGTGCAAGTTGAATCTTCTGCAGCAAAAAGTGCTTTAGCCGCGCAAACGCCTGTAGTTGAAAATACAAGTTCAAACGATATGACCATTTTTGTAAATGAAGCAGATGATGCTTTAAAAATTGATACTAATCATGAAGGAGATGCCGAAGTGCAGGTTTTCAATATTACTGGACAGCCAGTTTTAAAGAAAAATGTAAAATTTGTAAAAGGAAATCAAGCTGAAGTAGAAATTTCTCGATTACCAAAAGGCGTGTACATTGTAAAAGTTACCGATAACAAAGGTTCTTATTCGAAAAAAATATTAAAGCAATAATTAAATCCAAACATTCAATTAGTAATTTGATTTGATTTTAAAAGGCTGTCGTCCCATCTGACAGCCTTTTTTTTATTTTATCCGATCAATTGAGTAAACAAATCTTGATTGTCATTCAGGTATTGAAACTCAAAACCATTTTCGGTCATTTTCAATTTAATTGGCATAATATCATTTTTGTTTTTCAATTCTAAACCAACAACTACAGAACCAACTTCGCGACTGTTTTTCTTTGCAAACTGAAAGTAAGTGATGTCATCATCTGGACCTAAAATATTATTGACAAATTCTTTTAAAGCTCCAGGACGCTGTGGAAACTGAATCATAAAATAATGCATTAAACCTTCATATAATAAAGATCGTTCTTTTATTTCGGCAGTTCTTTCAATGTCATTATTGCTTCCGCTTACAATACAGACTACATTTTTGCCTTTAATTTTAGCTGCATAAAAATCCAAAGCAGCAATTGTCAATGCACCCGCAGGTTCAACCACCATTGCTTCTTCATTGTATAATCTCAAAATGGTAGTGCAGACTTTTCCTTCTGGAACTAAAATAATGTCTTCTAGGTTATAACGGCAGATTTCAAAAGTTTTATCGCCAACTTGTTTTACAGCTGCGCCATCTACAAATTTGTCTATAGTTTTTAGAGGTGTGTTTTTGTTTTCTTCGATGGAAGTTTTCATCGAAGGAGCACCTTTTGGTTCAACACCAATGATTTTTGTATGCGGACTTAAATGTTTAAAAACCTCAGACAATCCCGATGCCAATCCCCCGCCGCCAATTGGAACAAAAACATAATCGATTGGTTCTTTAAAGCTTTCAAGAATTTCTAATCCGACAGTTCCCTGTCCAGCGATTACTTTCTCATCGTCGAAAGGATGAATAAATGTTTTGTGATTTTTAATAGCATCTGCGGTTGCAGAACCATAAGCGTCATCAAAAGTATCTCCGGTTAAAACAATTTCAACAAACGATTTTCCGAATAACTGAACTTGTTTTACCTTTTGTTTTGGAGTTGTTTTGGGCATATAAATTTTACCTTTTATGTGCAGTAAATTACAGGAATAAGCTACGCCCTGCGCGTGATTTCCTGCACTGGCACATACGATTCCGTTTGCTTTTTCTTTTTCATTTAACGAAGAAATCTTATTGTATGCGCCTCTAATTTTATACGAACGAACAATTTGCAAATCTTCTCTTTTTAATAAAATAGTCGATTCAAATTCGTCTGATAGATTTAAATTTTGGATCAATGGCGTTGCTGCAACGACATTTTCAAGTTGCTTTTTTGCGTTAAGTACTTCGTTAAATAGACTCATGAGATTTTTTTTTCGCCACGAATTCACGAATTATTTTTGATAATCTTCGAACATATAAATTCGTGAATTCGTGGCTGTTTAAAATTATTTTAAAAATAAAAAACCTCCCAATTGGGAGGTTCTTATAAATTATATTTTACCAACTTATATAGCACCTCGCCATTATTGCTGAATTGCAATAATGCTAATAATAGCGATAATAATGTTGTTAAAGTTTGTCATTTTCTTTGCTGATTGAAGCGCAAATGTATTAATTATTTCTGAAAAGTTCGCAACTATTTAAAGTTTTACAAAAACTGAAAACTGCCAACTGCGACTGAAAACTATTTTTTTACTGGTGGATATTGAGCTAAAATTTTAGCTACAAACTCAGCAATTTTCTCATCTTTCTTATCGATATTTCTTGTTAGAGTTCCAATACCTTCACCTTGCCATATCATTTCTTTCTTTTTAGCATCGATTAAATCAATGTATAAAGTTCCTTCAGTAGAAGTAGAAACTGTAGTTTGTCCCCCATACATCATGTAAGGATTCCAACCCCAGCCCCAGCCATAACCCCAGCCAGCGGTAAATTGGTTTACATCTACTTGTTCTCTTGATTTTGTAAAAATGTTTACCAGCAAGTCAGGATTTTCGCTTTTTGTAAAGCCTTTAGCTTGCATTTGATCATCAATAGCGCGTAAAATTCTTCTTTTATCTAAATCTGATATTTCAACCTTGTCAATTCCTGGCTTAAAGTAGGCGTACGTTTTATAAGGCGTAAAATCGACAGTTTTGTCATAATCAGAATAAACGGTCACGGTACTGCAAGAAGTAAGTATCAGCAGTAGCAAAAACGGAATTAACTTAAGTGTTTTCATATTTCTAAGAATTAATGTTCTCAATTTTAATTAAAGCAAACTTTCATCGACTAGATTAGGTAGAGTTACTTTCAATAATGGCTCAACTTCCATGGCTCTTTTTATAGCAAAAACAGCACCTTCATTTCTGGCCCAGCTTCTTCTTGAAATTCCGTTGTTAACATCCCAGAAAAGCATTGAAGCTAAACGCTTTGAAGCCTCTGTAGAACCATCAAGAACCATACCAAATCCACCATTTATAACCTCTCCCCAGCCAACTCCGCCGCCATTATGGATAGAAACCCAAGTTGCTCCTCTAAAGCTGTCTCCAATCACATTATGAATGGCCATATCGGCAGTAAAACGGGATCCATCGTAGATATTTGACGTTTCTCTATATGGCGAATCAGTTCCAGAAACGTCGTGATGATCGCGTCCTAAAACCACAGCGCCAATTTCGCCTTTTGCAATTGCTTGATTGAATGCTTCAGCGATTTTAATTCTTCCTTCAGCATCGGCATATAAAATTCGAGCTTGAGAACCTACAACCAATTTGTTTTCTTGCGCGCCTTTAATCCATTTAATGTTATCCTGCATTTGCTGCTGAATTTCATTTGGAGCAGTTTCAGCCATTTTTTCTAAAACGTCACAGGCAATTTTATCTGTCTTTAATAAATCTTCTGGTTTTCCTGAAGTGCAAACCCAGCGGAAAGGACCAAATCCGTAATCGAAACACATTGGACCCATGATATCCTGAACGTAACTAGGATATTTAAAATCGATATTGTTTTCGGCCATTACATCGGCGCCTGCACGAGAAGCTTCTAGTAAAAAGGCATTTCCATAATCAAAAAAGTAGGTTCCTTTTGCTGTGTGTTTGTTAATTGCATCTGCATGACGACGTAAAGTTTCCTGAACTTTTTCTTTGAATAATTCGGGATTATTTGCCATTAAATCATTTGCTTCTTCAAACGAAATTCCAACCGGATAATAACCTCCAGCCCAAGGATTATGAAGAGAAGTCTGGTCTGAACCTAAATCAATCTTGATGTTTTCTTGATCAAAACGTTCCCAAACGTCGACAACATTTCCTAAATAAGCGATAGAAACAGTTTCTTTATTGGTTTTCGCCAAAGCTACTCTGGCAACTAATTCGTCAGTCGAAGTTACCACTTCATTAATCCATCCCTGTTCATGACGTATTTTAGTAATTTTCGGATTTACTTCGGCGCAGACCGTAATACAACCTGCAATATTTCCAGCTTTTGGCTGTGCGCCAGACATTCCGCCAAGACCAGAAGTTACAAATAAACTTCCTTCAGGATTTTGTTTTATTTTTCTGAAACCATTTAAAACCGTGATTGTAGTTCCATGTACAATTCCCTGCGGGCCAATATACATATAACTTCCCGCTGTCATTTGTCCGTATTGTGAAACTCCTAAAGCGTTCATTTTTTCCCAATCGTCAGGCTTAGAGTAATTTGGTATAACCATTCCGTTTGTTACCACAACTCTTGGCGCTTCTTTATGCGAAGGAAACAATCCCATTGGGTGCCCAGAATACATAGTTAAAGTCTGCTCATCTGTCATTTCAGACAAATACTGCATTGTCAATAAATATTGTGCCCAGTTTTGGAAAACAGCACCGTTTCCGCCATAGGTAATCAATTCATGCGGATGTTGCGCCACAGCATAATCCAAATTGTTCTGAATCATGTGCATAATCGCTTTTGCTTGTAATGATTTTCCAGGATATTCTTCAATCGGTCTTGCATACATTCTGTAATCTGGACGAAGACGATACATATAAATACGTCCGTAAGTTTCTAATTCTTCTGAAAATTCAGGAATTAATTCTGCATGATGTTTTGGATCAAAATAACGTAAAGCATTTTTAAGCGCCAGTTTTTTCTCTTCTGCCGAAAGAATTTCTTTTCGTTTCGGAGCATGATTAATTGCTGGATCGTAGTCCTTTTTTGGAGGTAATATAGAAGGTATTCCTTGTTGTATTTGTTCTTTGAAAGTCATTTTTTTTTAGAGATGCTAAGTTGCTAAGGTTCTAAGACGCTAAGATATTGCGGTTAGATTAACAACAGATTAATTTTTGTTTTTTTAATTATGTCGCCCGCTGGGGCTCAAATATGACAGATGGTTAATTGGTTCTATAAATATTTAGCTCCTCTGGAGCTGATAAAATAAAGCCTTGGAAAGGCGAAATATTTATAGAAAAACAGTAACCCCAATATAAAAGCTCCAGTGGAGCGAAATATTAACCGACGAAATTGGAATTTAAAATTTGAAATTTATTTTAATTGCCTCATTTTAAAATTGTCACATTGGCAAATTGTCACATTTTCTAATTAAAAAACTAAGGATAGCGGATATCCGACCTGTGATAGGACTTGTGGATTTTAATCCTGAATTTTCTTGAATGGATATCCATATTAATATTTTAGATTGTTGATTTTAGAATTATCTAATTCGTTTTTCTTCTTATTTCGCCCGTTCTTTTATCGAACCCATAAGGACAATGACGGCATCCGCTTTTGCAACAATAACCTCTTTTTAAATGGTGTTTTTCGGTAAAGCATTTATAACCTTCAGGCGTATAGTAAAAATCTTCGCCTTCGATTAATTTATTTTCATTACTTTGCTCTTTCATAAATCTGCTTCGCGTTCCTTTTCGAATAATCATAATCAAAAATAAAAAGATTTGATTATGATTTTATTGAAATCGAACAATTTTATAGCTACAAATTTATAAATTTTACAGCCAATGTTTCTGATTGTTGCCAAATATTTAATTCCGAAAGGTTATCGAGGAATGGCTGTATTTCCGTTTGTTTTGGTAAAATATAATTTTGATAAAACAAATGAGGTTTTTGTTAATCATGAAAAGATTCATTTGAGACAGCAATTAGAACTTTTAGTAATTCCGTTTTTTGTCTGGTATTTTTTAGAATATCTAATTCGTCTGATACAATATAAAAATGGAGCTTTGGCTTATCGAAATATCAGTTTTGAAAGAGAAGCTTACGCTAAAGAAAATGATTTGAATTATCTTAAAAACAGATCATTTTTTCAGTTTCTGAAATACAATAAGCTTTAAGATATCAAGACATGAATTATCACTTTCGACTTTTGACTTTCGACTTTCAACTTTAAAAAATGAATCCAGTTTTCAATCAAAATATAAATATTCAGTTTCCGAATGATATTTCGTTGACAATTAAGCGAGAAGATTTAATTCATCCGTTTGTTTCAGGAAATAAATTCAGAAAACTGAAATACAATTTGCTTCAGGCTAAAGTCGAAAATAAAAAGACGTTGCTGACTTTTGGCGGCGCTTTTTCCAATCATATCGCAGCTGTAGCTTATGCAGGAATGGAACAAGGTTTTAAGACGATCGGCATTATTCGCGGCGATGAGCTTTTAAATAAAATAGAAGAAAATCCAACCTTGAAATTTGCTCAGGAAAACGGAATGCAGTTTGAGTTTGTTTCAAGAGAAGAGTACCGTTTAAAAAACGAAGAATCTTTTCTACAAAAGCTGCAAGATAAATTTGGCGATTTTTATCTCGTTCCTGAAGGCGGAACAAACGAACTCGCCGTAAAAGGTTGCGAAGAGATTTTGACAGTTGAAGATGCGGTTTTCAACTACGTTTGCTGTGCTGTTGGAACAGGCGGCACGATTTCGGGATTGATTAATAATTCGCTGCCAAATCAGAAAATTTTGGGCTTTCCAGCGTTAAAAGGTGACTTTTTAACCGATGAAATTCGTATTTTTGCAAATAAAGATAACTGGAATTTAGTTTCTGACTATCATTTTGGAGGTTATGGCAAGATAAATTTAGAATTAATTGAATTTATTAATGCTTTTTTTGAAAAAACAAAAGTGCCCTTAGATCCAATTTATACAGGAAAGATGGTTTTTGGCGTTATAGATTTAATCGGCAAAAATTATTTTCCTCCACATTCAAAAATTTTACTCATTCACACAGGCGGATTGCAGGGAATTGACGGAATGAATATAAAGTTGAAGCAGAAGAAATTACCAATACTCAAAACCAATGATTAAAAAAATTGTATTACTTCTCGTAATATTAGCTTTAGCAAGCTGCTCTTCTAGTAAGCCTGCCATCGCGACGACCAAAAAAGCGGCAGCCGTTCAAAGTAGAACAGCGGCAGCAAAAAGAAATACTCCTGTTAAACCAATCGGTAAAAATTACCCTTCTACAAATAATACAACTGAGGTTATTCAATCTACATCTAAAACAGTTGTTACCAGTGATTTAATTAATAACTATGTGTTGCAGTACAAAGAAATTGCAATGGGAAACATGAAAACTTACGGAATTCCAGCGAGTATTATTTTGGCGCAGGGAATTTTGGAATCTGGTGCAGGAAGAGGAGATTTGGCTGTAGATGCTAATAATCATTTTGGAATAAAGTGCCATAATGATTGGTTGGGCGAAAGTGTTCGCCATGACGATGACTCGGCTCAGGAATGTTTTAGAAAATATCCTCAGGCATCAGAATCATATAGAGATCACGCTTTATTTTTGGTTGGAAAAAAACGATATGCCAGTTTATTCACTTACGAAAAAGATGATTACAAGGCTTGGGCAAAAGGGCTTAGAGCTTGCGGATATGCAACAGATCCTAAATATCCAGATAAATTGATTAGTTATATTGAGCGATACAATCTGCATCAGTATGATTGTCAAGTTACAGGAAGAAATTATGTGCCAATAAATACTTCGGCTCCACCAAAAAAATCATCTTATGACGTCGCTTCTGATCCAAAGATCAATATGAATCAATATGATCCGAATTTATATGAGGTTCAAAAAGGAGATACTTTGTATTCGATTTCAAAAAAATTCAATTTATTGGTTGAGGATTTAAAAAGAAAAAATAATCTGACTGATAATGCGATT
The DNA here is from genome assembly GCF_039581425.1 of Flavobacterium movens. Lineage (NCBI taxonomy): Bacteria > Pseudomonadati > Bacteroidota > Flavobacteriia > Flavobacteriales > Flavobacteriaceae > Flavobacterium > Flavobacterium movens. The sequence continues at coordinate 98,553 of NZ_JBCPXY010000004.1, read as the reverse complement.
TCGATCGGGCAGAGGTTGAAAGTGAAGTAATTAATCTATTCAAATACCTTTTGGGACTGAACTCTAAAATTTGAAATAATAGTGATCTATAAATATTGCGGAAATTTTGAGAGATCTAATTTGGAACTTACTTGTGAAAAGGAATATTTAACAGAATTAGATTCCTATTTCTTGAGAGAAGGAAAATTGAAAATTTTAATCTATAAGTGTCCCAAATGTGGCGGTTTATGGAAAATGATTGAATACAAAAATGTTCGAAAATGGTTACAAGTAAACGAAGTTGTATCAAATGAATATGCTCCATTTGAGACTCAAAATTACTTTCCTGTTGAACATTTTGAAATTGCAGAAGTTTATTTTTATGACAACTCTGTACAATGTGGGAATCCAAAAGAATGTGAAAAATATTCTGGATTAACTTGTTCTCTAAAGTCTTTAACTTTTGTAGAGAAAATTCAGGAGGGAGATGCTGGTTGTTATAGTATTAAAGAAGAAACATATGAATGCGATAAATGTAAAAATAGGTGGGCTTTAAAAGAAGAGTTTGATTCGCATCATGGATACGCAAGGTCTGCCAAAAGAATAAATTGAGGAAAAATATTTTAATGAGTTTATAAGAGGCTTAAGCTGATAAATATGAACTCTACAATTTAAATATCAAAAATAAGAATGTTATACAAAAGAAGTAGTCAGCTTTTTGCTGAAGCAGAAAAAGTAATTCCAGGAGGAGTAAATTCACCAGTAAGAGCGTTTAAAGCGGTTGGCGGAACTCCGATTTTTGTAAAAAGTGCTAAAGGCGCATATTTATACGACGAAGACGGAAACAAATTAATAGATTATATCAACTCTTGGGGACCAATGGTTTTAGGTCATGCATATCAGCCAGTTGTTGATGCGGTAATCGAAAAAGCAAAACTGGGAACTTCATTTGGAATGCCAACAGAATTGGAGACAGAAATTGCAGCTTTGGCTGTTTCTATGGTTCCAAATATTGACAAAATACGTTTTGTAAATTCGGGTACAGAAGCGTGTATGAGCGCAATTCGTCTAGCTCGCGGATTTACAAAAAGAGATAAAATCATCAAATTTGCAGGCTGTTACCACGGACATTCTGATTCATTCTTGATTCAGGCAGGAAGTGGCGCTGTGACTTTTGGATCTCCAAATAGTCCAGGAGTTACAGAAGGAACTGCAAAAGATACTTTATTAGCTAAATACAATGATTTAGAGAATGTAAAAGCTTTAATCGAAGCTAATAAAGGAGAAATCGCGGCGATTATTATCGAAGCAGTTGCGGGAAATATGGGATGTATCCCACCTCAAGAAGGTTTCTTGCAAGGTTTAAGAGACTTATGTACTGCAAACGGAATCTTATTGATCTTTGATGAGGTAATGACAGGTTTCCGTTTAGCGCGTGGTGGAGTTCAAGAATTATATGGAATTGATGCTGATATTGTGACTTTCGGAAAAGTTATTGGTGGTGGACTTCCAGTTGGAGCTTTTGCTGCACGAGAAGAAATCATGAATTATTTAGCGCCTCTTGGACCAGTTTATCAGGCAGGAACGTTATCTGGAAATCCGTTAGCAATGGCGGCAGGATATGCCATGTTGAAAGCTCTAGATAATGACAGAGAAATTTTTACTCGTTTAGAAGAAAAAACAGCTTATTTAGAAGCAGGAATTGATAGAGTTTTAAAAGCTAACAATGTTGTTTTTACAATCAATAGAGTAGGTTCTATGATTTCTGTTCACTTTGATGCAAATCCGGTAACCGATTTCCAGACTGCTGCGAAAGGAGATAACGAAACATTCAAGAAATTTTTCCATGGATTGTTGCAGGAAGGTGTCTACATTGCGCCATCTGCATACGAAACATGGTTCATTACAGACGCTTTGACTTACGAAGATTTAGATTTTACAATCAATGCGATCGATAAAGTTTCGAAAACATTTTAAATAACAAAAAAGAGGCTTTTAAAGCCTCTTTTTTTATGCATCAAATTAGATTTTATCTTTTTTGTGCTCTTTCATTTTTTCCTTCATTTTGTCTTTTTTCTCTTCTTGCAGCGCTTTCCATTTTGTGTATTGATCAGGTTTTAAGATCGATTTCATTTTAGCATCATTTGCTGCGACTTCGTCTTCCATTTGTTTTTTGAAAGCCGCTTTTTCTTCAGCAGTTGGTTTTGTGTTACTGTCTTTTTTTTCTTTTCTAGCTTCTCTAAATTTTTCGGCTTTTTCGCTTCTATCTGCTAAAAGCTGCTTTACCTGTGCTTGCTGACTCGCATCTAAATTTAATTCTGTAGTCAGTTTTTGAAGCTGTTTCTCATTACGCTGTTCTGGAGTCATTCTTTCTCTTTGCTCACGTGCTGGTTTTTGATCCATGTCTTGTGCAAAACTTGCTATTCCAACAAATAACATAGCTGCGATAAATAATTTTTTCATATTCAAGTTTTTTAATTGTTTTCAGATTAGACTTTATTATTTAAAACTGGTTTAATCAGTCTTTTAAAATTGTGTTTTATTTAACAGATTGATTTACATTTTTTTTAAAGAATGAATTTAAATAAGATTATTATAACGCTAAATATTTGACAGTAAGTATCTTGCTTCGAATATTTTTTTTTAACTTTAGGAAACTATTGCTTTTTCTGTTGTTTATGAAAAGCAATGTCCATGATTCCCATATTTCAGTAATAGATTTCAAAAACACAATTTAATACTTTATTCTATGGCAGATCTTTCCCAAGCCCACCGCATTCTTTTTTTAAATACTTTGGCATTTGCAATCTGTTTCGCATGCTGGACCCTCAACGGAGTATTAGTTACATTTTTAGTTGATAAAGAAATTTTTAACTGGAGCGTTGTGCAAATTGGCTGGCTATTGGGAATTCCTGTTCTTACAGGATCAATCATGAGATTGCCAATGGGAATTTTAACTGATAAGTTTGGTGGCAAAATTGTACATTCTGGGTTATTGATTTTGGCTTCAATTCCGTTATTTCTTTTGCCGTTTGCAACTTCTTTTACTGTTTTTGCCATTTTAAGTTTTCTATTCGGAATGGTAGGAACCAGTTTTGCTGTAGGAGTAGCTTCAACCTCTGTATGGTATCCTAAAGAATGGCAAGGAAGAGCCTTAGGAATTTTTGGAATGGGCACTGCTGGAGCTTCTATAACACCTTTTTTGGCGCCTTCACTTTTGAGTACATTCTCAGAAAACGATCCTGAAAATGGATGGAAATGGCTTCCTGTACTTTATGGTTCTGCTTTGCTATTAATGGGAATTGTATTTTTGATTTTCGCTAAAAACAAAAAAAGTGAAGCACAATCTAAAACGGTAAGACAATTATTGCAGCCCTTAAAGAGAGTGCGTGTTTGGCGTTTCGGAACTTATTATTTCTTAGTATTTGGTTCGTTTGTGACTTTCTCGCAATGGCTTCTGCCAAATTTTATGAATGTGTATCACACAACTTTAGTTTTAGGCGGAATCTTTACTTCTTGTTTTAGTTTACCTGCGGGTGTCGTACGCGCTTTTGGAGGTTTTTTGTCGGATAAATTCGGAGCCAGAAAGGTAATGTACTGGGTTTTGAGCTCTTCGGTCGTATTAAGCTTTTTATTATTGTTTCCAAAAATGGACATCACTACTTCAGGAAGTGGTCTCTTGGCCAGTAAAGCCGGAACTGTTACAGCGGTTTCGCCAGATAAAATAGTGGTTGATGGTAAAGAATATGCTATAAGTCAGAAAGATGAAAGTCAGCCGCATTCTAAATTTTTTCCATCCAAAAAAACATGGCAGGAAGTTGTCGTAGTAGAAAATCAAAAAATACAGAAAAAAGATTTATTGGCAGAAGGAATTACACAAATTCATTTTGAAGCCAATATGTGGGTGTATTTAGTTTTGGTTATTCTAATAGGAATTTCGTGGGGAATTGGTTCTGCCGCGGTGTACAAACATATACCAGATTATTTTCCCAATGAAGTAGGTGTAATTGGTGGAATGGTCGGACTCTTAGGCGGTTTAGGCGGATTCTTCGGACCCATTATTTTTGGCTATTTATTATCATTTACTGGATTCTGGACGAGTTCTTGGCTTTTTATTCTGGCACTATCATTAACCTGTCTGATTTGGATGCACCGTGTAATTGTGAAAATGACAAAAGAAAAACTGCCTGAAATGGCTAAAGATATTGATCGAAAATAATCTGTCATGAAAGAAAAAACATTTAATACGAAAGCTTTATTAATTGCAACGGCAGCTTCGGTTTTTATGGTCGTATTGGTTTTTTATGGATCAAGAAAATTGCAGAATTTTGATGCGGCCTTAGTTACCTATTTATTCGGAACTCTGTTTGCATTTTTCGGAGTCGTGTATCGCTATACAGTTTGGCTGCAACGACCGCCAACTTGGATGTATTTCAAGCGCGGAATTCATTTTCTCTTTACAGGAAAAGTATTTTCGCATTTGTGGTTTTTAGGAAAAGAATCAGTTCAAAATATCGCTTTTCAGAAGTTCATTTATCCAAGAGGAAAATACAGATGGCTGGCTCATTTCTGTATTGCAATTGGCTGTTTTTCGGCTTTTGCAATTACTTTTCCGTTAACGTTTGGATGGATTCATTTTACTTTGGCACCAAATTCCATTTCAGTTTACGAAGCTCACTTTTTTGGTTTTAAAGTAATGGATTTCAGGTTGGATTCTATTATGGCTTTTTTGACTTTCCATGCCTTAAACTGGTCTTCCTATCTAGTTATTTTTGGATCACTTTATTATTTAAGAAGACGTTTAACCAATCCGGGATTAATTGCAACTCAAACTTTCGAAGGAGATTTATTACCGCTTTTATTATTAATTGCAATCTCGGTTACAGGTTTGTGTCTGACTTACTCTTATCAATTTATGAAAGGATTTGCGTATGATTTTCTCGCAGTGGTTCATGCCGTAACGGTAATAATGTTTTTAATATGGATTCCGTTTGGAAAGTTCTTCCATATCATTCAACGACCTGCACAGATTGGTGCGCACATTTACAAAAAAGAAGGAATGAAAAAAGGAATGGCAATCTGTAAAGAAACAGGAAAACCTTTTACAACTCAGCTTCATATTGATGATTTAAAAATTGTAACCAAACAATTAGGCTTTGACTTTAGTGACGATCAAGGAAATTCACATCTGGATTTAAGTCCCGAAGGAAAACGAGATCGTTTGGCAAAAGCGCATTTAAAAGCAAGAATCGAAGGCGGAAATTTATTTGGATAAAATTATAGTTTCAAGTTTAAGGTTTCAAGTTTCGTCGCAGAACGTGAAACATGAAACATGAAACATGAAATCTGAAACCAAAAAATAACAAAAAAAAATCATGGCAAAACTACCTGTATCAACCGAAAAAATAATTGAAGCATTTGGTCCGCATCTGAATTATACGCCAAAAGAAGGATATCCAGGACGTGATGAACCAGATAAAACGGTTAAGACACATTGCTGTTTCTGTGGCATGCAGTGCGGAATTCAATTATCTGTAAAAGACAATAAAGTGGTTGGTTTTGAACCTTGGATGGAATTTCCGTTCAACGAAGGCCGTTTGTGTCCAAAAGGGGTACAGCGCTATATGCAGAACAATCATCCCGACCGATTATTACACCCCATAAAAAGAGTAGAAGGCAAAGGTTTTGAACAAACTACTTGGGATGAAGCTATGGATAAAACCGTTTCGGAAATTAAAAGAATTCAGGAAAAATACGGCAAACATGCTTTTTCGATGTTATCTGGAGTTTCGCTTACAAACGAAAAAAGTTATTTGGTAGGAAAATTTGCTAGAGTAGCTTTAAAAACAAGAAATTTAGATTATAACGGACGTCTTTGCATGGTAAGTGCTGGCGCAGGAAACAAAAAAGCATTTGGTTTAGATCGAGCTTCAAACAATTATTCGGATTTAGAATATGCTGAAGTTATTATTGTTGCGGGAGCGAATATTAGTGAGACGTTTCCAACATTAACCCATTGGATCTGGAAAGCGAGAGATCGCGGCGCTAAATTAATTGTAGTCGACCCGCGAGTTATTCCATTGGCAAGAACTGCTGATGTCCATTTAGATGTACGACCGGGAACCGATTCGGCTTTATATGGTGCAATGCTAAAATATCTCGTAGATCATGATATGCTAGATCATGATTTTATCGATAATCATACTTCGGGATTTCAAGAAACAATTGATGCCGTAAAGGATTATTCTTTAGAATGGGCAGAAGAGATTACGGGAATTTCGAAAGAAAAAATTAAAGAGGCAGCTGAATTATGGGGAAAAGCAAAAACGAGCTTTTTACTGCACGCACGAGGAATCGAACATCACTCAAAAGGTGTCGATAATGTATTAGGATGCATTAATCTGGTTTTGGCAACAGGAAGAATTGGAAGACCATATTGTGGTTACGGAACCATTACGGGGCAAGGAAACGGACAGGGAGGAAGAGAACACGGTCATAAATGCGATCAATTGCCTGGAAATCGTGATATCGAAAATATGGATCATCGCAAATACATTGCCGATGTCTGGAAAATTAAGGAAGAAGATATGCCACATAAAGGTATCACAGCTTATGAGATTATCGAAGCAATCCATAGCGGTGAAATAAAAGGATTGATTTCGATTTGTTTTAATCCGTTAGTGTCTTTACCGAATAATAATTATGTGCGTTCTGCTCTTGAAAAATTAGAGTTTTATGTGGCAATAGATTTCTTTTTGAACGAAACAGCACGTCATGCTGATATTGTTTTAGCAGGTTCATTGCAGGAAGAAGAGGAGGGAACGACAACTTCAGCCGAAGGACGTGTTATCCGAATTCGTCAAGCTGTAACACCTCCAGGCGATGCGAGAACAGACACTTCAATATTATTAGAATTAGCAAAGAGATTAGGCGAAGAAGAAAGATTTACTTACGCAGATAGTGAAGCCATTTTTAATGAACTGCGTGTCGCTTCAAAAGGAGGAACTGCTGATTACAACGGAATTACCTATAAAAAAGTAGAAGATAATATGGGTGTTTTCTGGCCATGTCCAACCGAAGATCATCTTGGAACGCCAAGATTGTGGGAAGATAAAAAATTTGCCACACCAGACGGAAAAGCACATTTTAATCCAGCTCCTTATAAACTGCCTGGCGAGGTTACAGATGAAGAATATCCAATAACATTAACAACTGGTCGTGTTGTTTCTCAATATTTAAGCGGAACGCAAACTAGAAGAATAGGAAAACTAGTAGATCAATTTCCTGAACCTTTGTTGGAAATTCATCCAGAAATGGCTCAGAAATATAATATTCAGCAAAGGGAATTAGTTAAAGTTTCAACCCGAAGAGGAGAAGGAATTTTTCCTGCCAATATTGTAGAAACCATTCGAAAAGATACCGTTTTTATTCCCTATCACTGGCCAGGGAAAAAATCGGCCAATCAGTTAACGCCTGGAACATTAGATCCGATTTCTAAAATTCCAGAATTTAAAGTCTGTGCTTGTAAGTTGGAACCTTTGGGCGAAATCGAAAACTCATCAGACAAATCAGATGCTTATGCAAGTGTTTAATCTATAAAAAGCAACAATTATGAATGTAACCAATTATAATAAAAACGAAGAGTTTTTTGTAGACCTACAAAGATGCATAGGCTGTAAAGCGTGCGAAATGGCGTGTTCGGAATGTGAAACGAATGGTCAGGAATCCATGATTCATGTTAATTATGTAGAGCGTGCCGTGACAATTCAGACCACAGTTCAGGTTTGTATGCATTGCGAAGATCCAGTTTGTGCAAATGTTTGTCCAGCTGATGCGATTTCGCAAGATGAATTCGGAGTAGTTCATACCGCAAATACAGAACGCTGCATTGGCTGCTCCAATTGTGTAATGGCTTGTCCGTTTGGAGTTCCAAAGAAAATGGAAGAATATGATTTGATGATGAAATGCAATATGTGTTACGATAGAACCAGCGTTGGTAAAAAGCCAATGTGTGCAACGGTTTGCCCGAGTGGCGCGCTGTTTTATGGAACTCGCGCTCAGATTGAAGAAATGCGTCCAAACAGCACTCCTGTAAATTCATTTGTTTTCGGGAAAGAACGTGTCAATACAAAAGTGAATATCATGATGCCAAAAGGAAGCAACGAATTACGAATATTCTAAATCTAAAATCCATGTCTAAAGAAGATAATTTAAGTGAAAACTGGAAGAAAGATTTTCCATATAAAAAGCAGGAATCGACACAAGTCAGCCGTCGTGATTTTGCCAAGTTTCTTACACTAGTTTCTGGAGGCTTAATGGTAGGAAGTGGTTTGGTCGCAGCAAAAGCGTATTTGTTGCCTGGCGAAGAAGTTGTTGGAGAACATTTTGTGTGTGAAGTAAAAGATATTCCGTTAGGCGGAACAAGAGGTTTTGTGATTGAAGGAAGTGCCATTCCTTATATTTTGGTGCATTTAGAAAGCGGCATGTTTCGAGCCTACGAACAAAAATGTACGCATCTTTCTTGTGCCGTTTATTACAAACCTGGAACAGGAATAATTCATTGTCCATGCCACGAAGGTTCTTTTGATGCTTTAACGGGAGATGTTATCGCTGGACCTCCGCCGAGAGCGTTGCCTCAGTTAGAAGTGCTTTTAAAAGGGGATAAAATTTTCGTAAAAGCATTCGAAAATAAAGAAAGTTAATAGTTTAAAATAAAAATTATGAGTACATTTAGAAAAAGCCAAAATCAAGCAAATCCTAATAAGTTGAATGTTATTCTGTCTACTTTAATATTTGTTTTAATCTTAAATGTAAGCATTCAGATCTGGTTATTGTATGCTGCTTTAAACAATGCATTAGATAACAATAAAGAAATTTTAATTCCTGCTTTTATAGGTTCGCTTATTTTATTTTTGATTGGTTTTGGATGGCTGTATTATCTGCCAAAAGGGAATTTTAAAAATAATACATAAAAAAATAGAATATCATGAACTCAAATCCAGATGCAAGAAAAATTGCCTTTTTCTCTACTCAGCCATATGATAAAACGTTTTTCAATAAATACAATGAAGATTTTGGTTTTCAGTTGAATTTCTTTGAAACACAATTGAATCCTCAGACTGTAGCTTTAATTGAAGAGTGCGAGATTGTTTGTGTTTTTGTAAATGATATTGTAAACGAAACCGTTATTAAACAATTAGCAGAAAAAAAAGTAAAAATAATTGCCTTACGTTGCGCTGGATTTAACAATGTCGATTTGGAGGCAGCTAAAAAACACCACATAAAAGTTTGCCGTGTTCCCGCATATTCTCCGCAAGCAGTTGCCGAACATGCCATGGCAATGATTTTAACTTTAAATAGAAAAACACATAAAGCTTATAATAGAGTTCGCGAGCAGAACTTCTCTTTAAACGGATTATTAGGTTTCGATTTATTCGGAAAAACAATCGGAATTATTGGAACTGGAAATATCGGAAAAGCATTCTCCAAGATAGCCTCAGGTTTTGGCTGTAAAGTCTTGGCTTATGATATTATAGAAAATGAAGAAATGAAAAAGGACGGTGTTTCTTTTGTCGGCTTGGAAGAGATTTTTAAATCTAGTGATATTATTTCGCTTCATTGTCCGTTGAATGAGCAAACAAAACATGTTGTCAATGCTACTTCTATTTCTTTTATGAAAAACAGTGTTATGATAATCAATACCAGTCGCGGTGGATTAATAGAAACGTCATCTGTTATTGAAGGTTTGAAAGAAGGAAAAATAGGTTATTTAGGTATTGATGTTTACGAACAGGAAGAAAAATTGTTCTTTAGAGATCTTTCGGCAGATATTATTCAAGATGATGCAATTCAGCGTTTAATGAGTTTTCCAAATGTTTTGGTAACAGCACATCAGGCGTTTTTTACCAACGAAGCTTTAACTCAGATTGCTTTAGTGACTTTTAACAATATAAAATCATTGCTGACTCAAAATGATATTGAAAATAAAGCGGCATTACTGGTGTAAATTATAACGAATTTAAAATATCAGATTATGAAAAATAAGATTTTAATTCTAATGAGTATTTTGGCATTAAGCTCTTGTCAAAATAAAGATAATTCGAAAAATATTGTAAAAACAGTTGTTCAAGATACGTTATCTAAAACACTTGGTGGTACAGCAAATTTAAGTGAAGCTACGCCAAAAGAAGATAAAGCCGTAGAGTTAATCCGTAAACAGTTATTGGTTTTATTAAAGAATGATATCCCTGCACTGACCAAAGACGATCGTTATTTTTATTATGAAGCTTTCGATTTGAATAATGATAAGAAAAACGAATATTTAGTTGGTTTTGCAAACCCTTATTTTTGCGGAAGTGGAGGATGCTCGGGTTATATTTTAAAGAATGATGGTACTGTAATCAATCGTTTCACAGTAACCGATTTCCCGATTTATGTAACCTCTTCATCAACTGAAAAGTTTTATGATTTGATATTTGAAAGCGGAGGAAAATTTCATCTTCTAAAAATGAAAAGTGGAAAATACCCATCCAATCCATCTGTTCAAGAAGTTATAAAAGGCGATGTTCCAAAAGAGAGTACAAAGGTTTTGGATATTCAAGGAAAGAAATTGGAGAAATATTCGTTTTAAAAATAAAAAACCCGACAGATTTTAGAATCTGTCGGGTTTAAATATTAGTAAGCTTTGTAATTTCTAAAATTCAAATTCTCCAATTAGAATTTTACTGTCACTTTCGCGTTTGTTTTCTTTTTGATTTTGGAAAACAGCAATTTTACGTTCCTGTCTGCCATCAGAATAATAAAGATAAACTTCTGCCATTACAGTCGTTGGTCCAGAAAGAATGTTCTGTCTTTCGCCGAAGAAATTAGTCTTAATTTTATATTTCCCTTTAATCGCTTTTTTAAGTAAAAATTGCTCAGGACCAAAACCTTGAGTGAAATCGTTGCTTAATCTTCCTCCAATTTCTGTAGATCTATGCGAGTAAGAGCAATCTTCTCCTCTTGGATCTGTAACCCAAAGGTCTATATCTGTATTGTCTTTATTCCAATTAATAACAATGCGAATGTCGACTGGAAGGTTTGCTTTTAGACGATCATCTACTTTGCTTGCATCAACATTTTTGTTTTGACTCAAAATATTATTGATTTCCATAATCAAAATCTCTTCGATACCATTATCTCTAATAGAAATCTCATCGGTATATTCCTGATAAAGCATGCCTTTATAGATGTTAAGAGCTTCTTGAGGTTTTTTATTGTCTACCAAAGCCAATGCATAATCTCTGTGGCTTTGAGGGTCAAATGGTCTCCATTCTAGAATTTTTTGAGTAATCCACAATTCTTTTTCATAATTGCCTCTCTGTTTCAACAGATAAGATATCGTTTTGTACAACTCTTCATTTTCCAAATCAAGTTCTGCTAATGTGCTTAAAACCTTTAGAGAAAGAGCTTTATCACCTTTTTTGAATAGGAGTTTAGAAACATCAAAATAATAGGTTACCTGTTTCTCATATTTTGGACGATTTTCAAGATATTTCTGGTAAATCAATTCCGGCGATTGTAAAGATTGAAAATCTTTCATGTACTCTTGAGTGCTTTCAACCTCTACCAAAGTTATTTTACCTGTAGCTGTTTTTTTATCGCTTGCTCTACTTTCTGCAGAATATAAAGCATTATCGCTAACAACACTTTCCTCTGCTGACGACAATTTTTGTGACTGCTTAGAAATTGTAGGATATTGTTTTTTTTCTGTAGGCTTAAATTCACTGTTCCACCAAGTTGTCAGTTCACGTGTTTTATCAAAAGCTTTAGATAGAAGATTTCTTCTTTTTTCTAAAATTTGTTTTTTGTTTTGAGAAACGATTCTGTTGTATTCTGGTAATAATTCCTGTGGAGGAGTAATGCCAAAACGCACATAATCATTAACATCTTCCAATACGATAAGACTGGTGTTCTTACTTACTACACCAAACTGCTCGCTCAGATTTCTGATTTCATCACTGTTTTGAGTTGAATTAAGTTCAAGATCATTAATTTTTCGTTGCGCCCAAAACTGTGCAAGAGGCCAATTATCTACTTGTACAGCGTTACTAAAATCTACAGGCACTTCAAATTTCTTGTCTCCGACTGAAAAAACAGCAGTAAGTTTACTCAAGTTCGAAGATGAAATTCCGAATATATTCACAGGTTCGTTTACGGCAGTTCCAACATTTGGAAATAACTCTTGAAGCGTATTTGTTTCTTTAAAGCCTAAAAACAGAATCGGAAGCCTTTTATATGTTTTTAGAGCAGATTGCGTATCTAATTCGTTAAGATTAATAAAATTTCCTCCAGATTGTGATGCTAAAAGTTTCAGCAGATTAAAATCAGAAGTTGGGGTGCTTGTTATAGTGTTAACCGGTTTTTTGAATTTTAAAGTTAAATCTCCAAAATTTGAAATTCCGTCAGAAAACAAAAGATATTCGTCTATTGATGAAATCTCTTTTAAAGCGCCGAAGTCAGTTCCACCATCATATTTCAGATTAAGAATTCTGTCTTTTAAGGCATTCCAGTTTCCTCCAGAAACAGTAAATTCTTCTGTTTTTTCTAGCGTATTATTTAGAAGAACAAAAGAGACTGCAACATTCTTGTTGTCTGAAAAATAAGCATTAAGAAAGTCCAGTTCTTTTTGACGCTCTCTCTTTGATCCGCTAAATGAATTATCCCAAATAATGGCAACTTTTTGAGATTTTGTTTTTTCCTTTACAGGGAAATTCATTGAAACACTTGCTGCAAAATAAGATTTATCGTCAGAAGCTTTTTGAAGCATCACGTTCGACGATTCGTTTACTTTTGGAATAGCTATTTTAAGGCTTTCATTTGGCGTAAAATTTACTTTATTAATCTCAGCAATCCATTGGTTTCCTTTTTTCTGAAAAGAAAAACTTCCGTCTGGATTTTCAGTGATTTTAGGAGTGACTAAACTTTCATTAACTACTACTTTCAGATTAAATTTTGGAATGTTAATAGCATTGGCAAAACTTAAAAAGTACTGATAATCAGTAGCCGAATTTTTCAATTCCTGATTGTACGTAATTTTAATAAATCGGCTGCCTCTAGCTGTAATTGGATAAATTCTAGTTCTGAAATTGTTTCCAGCTACTTTTTCAATAATACCTGGATCTACATTTCTTTTTTCAATACTTTCAAATACTTCTTTAGCTCGTTCTTTTGGAACAGGAACGGCATCTCTTAAGCTTCCATTAATGTCCAAAGCATAACCACTTACGCTTACTCCTTCTGGCAACGGAAGGGTAAAATTTCCTTCTAAAATTCTGTCGCCAGGATTATAAAATGTATAAGTAGCTGTAGTGGAAGCAAGATTTCCTAAAATTTTGGTTTCAATTTTTACCTCCTGTAAGATTACCGAATTTTTTTTCTGATTTTCGACATCCAGAGTTGGAATCTGTGAAAAAGCGGCACCGCAGAACAGTAGTGCACAGATACTAAAAAATTTATTCATAATTAATTAAGTCGATTTTTTGTTTGGTTGGAAAAGTGAAAACCTGATTAGATTTAAGCGTTTTTTTCGGGATTTTTTCAAATTAGAGTGCTTGAATATGTTTAGCCACAATTCCAAAGTTGAAACCCTGAACTTGGTCGAATCCACTGAAATTAACTGCAATCAGTTGTCCACATTCGTTAAAAACAGGCGAACCACTAGCACCATGTGTAGAAGTTATACTGTATTGAATTTTGTTGCCATCAGATTCTTTACTTATTTGACCATTGTAAAGTTGCACTTTTATACCAGAATTGGTCTGTGCCAAATCTATTCCCATTGGATAGCCCACCATTATCGCTTTTTGCCCTGGAGCAAGAGAAGTATCATTGTCAACAATATTATCAAGGCTTATAATATTGGTAACGGTTTTAGGAGTTTTATGATCAGCTACTTGCAAAATACCTAAATCAATATTGATGTCGTCTGAAACTTTTTTCATTTCACAATTAATCCATTCGCTATCAGAATTATGAAGTGCAACTTGAATGTCTACCGTTTTTACATATACTTCAATGTTTTCTGCAGAAACATATTCTTTTACAGGAATAGATGCTGCGATATCAGTTGATACTTGCGATGAATCTGTTTCTGTTTCATTAGAACTAACAAATTCTTCACCTGCTGATTCAGTAGTTTCTTCGCCTGATTCTTCATATTCTCCGTCTCCTTCACCTTCATCATAAGAGACTGAAGCATGTGACCAATTGTTGCTAATAAAGCTTTCATAGTCATCTTCAGAAACATCGCTAGTAAGGATAGAAGCAATTTTCATTCGCAGATTTCGAATATTAGTATTTACTTTTTCACTTTCTTCTTCAGTTGAATTCCATGGCTGTAAAACATGTCTATTGGTAATCATGTCTCCTTCTGTATCTACAAAAAAACCTGTTCCGTAAATGGTTTCTTCCTTAGCATCTTCAACATTAAGAGGGATTTCTTTTCCATTAATTTTAGCAAAATAGCCATATTTATGCTTTATAAGTACAACGGCATCTTTGTAAGTATCATAGATTTTAGTATCTGTGCCTAAACAAACAGCTTCTTTTTTAGGAGTAAAATATTTAAATCCTAAAAATCCTGCAGCTGAAAGAGCAATAATAGCGATGAAAATAAATTTGTTACGATTTCTTTTTTTCTTGATTGTTGTTTCTAAGTCTTCGTTTGGGGCGATTTTTCTAATTTTCATTTAAAATATTGGTTGAAAAATGTTAATTGAATAGGTTTGGGTTAAAAAAAAATAGACTTTATACAAAGTCTATTTTTTTTTTCAAATGTAGTAATTTGTTTGCTAAAAAAAAGCAAAAACAAAATCAATTGCATATTCAATGCCAACCGAATTTTGTTTTGTTTTTGAATTTTATAGCTAGGATTATGAAAGTATTTTCTTGTAAAACAATTTAAGGGAAGTAACGTATTGTTTTTCAGTTTTTTAATCGCAATTTTGATTTTGGCTTTAAAATATTGATGGGAAGAAGTATTAGTTTAAAAAAAAATAAACCCGACAGGTTTTAAAAACCTGTCGGGTTTGAAGTATGTAAATCAATTTGGAATTTCCAAAATTGGATTTTTTAAAATTTACCCCACCAATTCCACAAATTTAAACTCGCCGTCAACGACAACTTTAGTCAAACCGTGTCTAGATAAGTTTTTCATAGAAGCATCCCATTTTTTACCGCTTAAGTTAGCTGTAATTTTTAGCTGCGTTAAATCCATTCTATTTTCATTTTTGGTAAGCAAGTCAATGATGAATTTTTCTTCGTCAGAAAGTTCGATTTGAGCTTGTTTTTTCTCAGGACGCATTTGAGGGAACAATAAAACTTCTTGAATAGAAGCATTGTTTGTTAAATACATAATCAAACGGTCCATTCCAATTCCCATTCCAGAAGTAGGAGGCATACCGTACTCAAGAGCTCTTAAGAAATCTTCGTCGATAATTCCGTTTGCTTCATCATCACCTTTTGCAGCCAAACGCATTTGATCTTCAAAACGCTCTCTTTGGTCAATTGGGTCATTTAATTCAGAATAAGCATTTGCGATTTCTTTTCCGCAAACCATTAATTCAAAACGTTCAGTCAAATCTGGATTATCGCGGTGCTCTTTACACAGCGGAGACATTTCTTTTGGATAATCTGTAATGAAAGTTGGCTGAATATAATTTCCTTCACATTTTGCTCCAAAAATCTCATCAATCAATTTTCCTTTACCCATTGTTTCGTCAACCTCGATTCCCATTCCTCTTGCCGCTTCAAACAATTCTTGTTCTGTTTTTCCAGAGATATCAAAACCAGTAAAATGTTTGATTGAATCTGTCATTGTAACGCGTGCATAAGGCGCTTTAAAGTTGATTTTGTGCTCGCCAAAAGTAACTTCGCTTGTGCCATTTACAGCAATTGCACAATGCTCCAACAAGCCTTCAGCAAATTCCATCATCCAATTGTAGTCTTTATAGGCTACATATATTTCCATTGCTGTAAACTCAGGATTATGCGTTCTGTCCATCCCTTCGTTACGGAAGTTTCTAGAAAACTCATAAACACCTTCAAATCCACCAACAATTAATCTTTTTAAGTATAATTCATTCGCAATACGCATGTAAAGCGGAATATCAAGCGAGTTATGGTGCGTAATAAATGGTCTTGCCGAAGCACCACCAGGAATTGATTGTAAAACTGGAGTGTCAACTTCAAGATATCCTGCATCGTTAAAATAACCACGCATCGCACTGAACAATTTAGTACGTTTAATAAAAGTCTCTTTAACTTGTGGATTTACAGTTAAATCTACATAACGCATTCTGTAACGCAATTCAGCGTCGTTGAAAGCATCGTGAACATTTCCTTCTTCGTCAACTTTTGGTAAAGGTAACGGACGTAATGTTTTACTCAAGAAAGTAAAACCAGTTACGCGAATACATTTTGCACCAACTTGCGTAGTGAATAATTCACCTTCAATACCAATAAAATCACCTAAATCGGTTAATTTTTTAAATACTTGGTTGTATAAAGTTTTGTCGTCACCCTCGCATAAAACATCGCGATTTACGTACAATTGAATACGACCTTCGCTGTCTTGTAATTCAGCAAAACAAGCTTTACCCTGATCACGAACACTCATCAAACGTCCAGCAACGATAACCTTCTTACCTTCCTCAAAAGTTTCCTTTATCTGCTTCGAAGTATGATTTACAGGAAAAAGATTAGCTGGATAAGGATTGATTCCCAGATTGCGTAAGTTTTGAAGTTTTTCTCTTCTGATGATTTCTTGTTCTGATAATGCCATTTTGTGCTCTGTTTTTTAAGTGTGCAAAGATAAACAAAAGAATGTAGATTTTTTAATGCAGTTTTTAGATTTTTTGAAGCAGCAATTTATTGGGTTTCAATCAACTTTAGTCCTGCTATCTGCTTGTATCTTTTCCTCGCCATGGCGAAAGAAAAAGGATACTGCTTCTATCGGGGCTAGATTGCACCATTTTGTTTTTACAAGACCTTTATTTTGTAAGAAATTAAATAAAAAATGAACTATATTAGCAACTCACAATCTCAGAATCTTCTCAAAAAAAATGAAATATTTATTAAGCTTATTAATTCTGTTTTTCTTTGCAAGCTGTCAAATTACCGAAACAATTACCATAAATTCAGACGGAAGTGGTACCATAGAAATAGAACAGATTCGAGACGAAAACAGTTATATGCAAATAGCAGGAGAAGAGTATTCTAAAGAAAATGTTTTTCAAGATACAACCTATATCTTTCAAGATTATATCAATAAATACAACGAAAACTTCGTAAAGTATAAAGCAGAAGAGCAGCGGTTATTTCAAAAATATGCCAAAGTAAAAGTACATTTAAAAAAGAGCTCCTTTGAAAAAGAATATAAAAACGAACTTTCACTTCATTTTAAAACAGTTTCAGAAATTCCCGATTTATATAAGACCGAAAATTACGCATCAGATATTCAGCATAATTACGCTCTCACAGCAGAAAATCATTATTATAGAATTGGATATGATTTTGATGGAAAAGTTTTTAAACGATCAGTTGTCATTATAAATAAAGAGGAATTAGAAAAAGCGAAACAAGAATCTGAGAAATTTTTAGAGCGATACGGTAATTCAAGTTTAATGCAAACCTATAATTTGAAATACCATTTTCCAAGAAATATAAAATCCGTTTCTAATCCTAAAGTTTTAATTAGTTCCGATAAAAAAGGGCTGATTATAGAATTTCCGCTTTCTGCTTTTTATGGAAATCCTGAAATGACAAATCTAGAAGTAGTTTTAGAATAAAAACTTCAAAAATTTTTTAAAAGAAAGTATCTTCGCTTGCATAACTTAAACCTAAATTATGAAAAGAATACTACTTTGCTTTTTTATTGCATTTTGTTTTACTAGCTGTATCCTTAAGGAAAAGATGACTATGAACGAAGATGGTTCTGGCACTTTTTCGTACGGTTTTGATATGTCTCCGATGTATAAAATGGGAATGAAAAAAAGTGATTCGACTAAAGTCAACAAAGTCGTGGATACTACTTTTACCTTTAAAGATATGCTTAACAAGTTAAGTGACAGTATTTCTAAATTGCCAGATGCAGATAAAGAAAAAATTGCGATGCTGGAGAAAGAAAAAGAGAAGCTTAAAATTTTGGAGAATTTTAAAGTTAGCATGAAAGTAAACGACGAGAAAAAGCAATTCGAATATACCATGTCAATTGATTTTCCTAGCGGAACAGATTTTAAAACTATTGCAACACCTGCCGAAAGTTTAGAAGCGCTGGCTGCTACTGATAAAAAAAGATTAGGAGCGTTAAGTGCTGCTCCAAAACCTGAAGAAAAATCTAATACCACCATTTTTTATGATGGCAAGGTTTTTATTAAGTCAGTAACACCTTCTAAAGACGATAAGAAACTTAAAAAGAAAAAAGAAACTAAGAAAGAAAAAAGCGATGATCCGTTCTCAAAAAAGATGGATGAAATGCTTAAAGAGTGTAAGTACATTGCCGAATATCAGTTTCCTAAAAAGATTAAAACTGTTTCGATAAAAAATGCTGTAATAGCGTCTGATCGAAAAAGTTTTACTGTCGAAATTCCCTTAGATAATATGCAGGAAAGCAGTGTCGATTTTGGTTTTAAAGTCGAATTTGAGCAATAAAAGGCTGTTTTCAATAAAATGCTTTTTTAAAAATAGTCTTTGTATCTTTGATAAAAATATACCGCGATGAAATTATATAAATTACTTAGTTTTTCTTTTTTAATAGCCACGTTAACCAGCTGTACTTTTACTGAAAACATTTATATCAACGATAATGGAACCGGAAAATTTTCGGTAGATATGGATGGTTCTGCCTTAATGGAAATGGCTGGAGATCAAATTGCTGGTCAGATGGGAGAAAGTGCTAAGAAAGATATAGATACTACTTTTACTTTCAAACAAGTATTTGAAGAGAAAAAGGATAGCATTGCTAAGTTGTCTCCAGAAACGCAGAAAGAACTGAAAAAACTAGAAAACTTCGTTGTATCGACTAAGATGAGTTCAGAAAAAAAGCAGTTTTTAATGACTTTAGGAACTGATTTTAAAAACGTGAATGAACTTCAGGACGTTTTACAGACTTTAAGTACGCTTCAAAAAGTAGAAGGAGGCGCAAGCACGCCTCTTGGAAGCGGTGTAGGGGATAACGGCAGTAAATTAAGTTATACTTATGATGGAAAGAAATTTACAAGAAAAGCAGTAATCGATCAGCAAAAATTGGCAGCAAAAGCAAAAGATACAGCTGCAGATATGACAAAAATGATGTTTGCTTCTTCTAGCTATATTGTAAAATATCATTTTCCAAAAAAGATTAAGAAAGTCTCTAATCCAAGTGCTTTGTTTAGCGACGATCGAAAATCAATTACAATTCAATACTCTTTTACGGATTATATGGAGAATCCCGACAAACTGAACTTTGATGTTGAGTTTGAAAAATAATTAAAATGAACAAAAAAATCCAACTTCATGATCTGGGCAAGAAAGACTATAAATCGACTTGGGAATATCAGGAAGAACTTTTCAAAGACATAGTCGATTTAAAAATCAAAAACAGAAGAGAAGAATTAGATCTGCCAACACCAAATTATTTACTTTTTGTTGAGCATCCTCATGTTTATACTTTAGGAAAAAGCGGTGATCTCGAGAATTTATTATTAAATGAAAAACAGTTAGAAGCCAAAGGTGCTACTTTTTATAAAATCAATCGTGGTGGCGATATTACGTATCATGGACCTGGACAGATTGTAGGTTATCCAATTCTTGATTTAGAAAACTTCTTTACTGATATTCATAAATACCTTCGTTTGCTAGAAGAATCAATTATTTTGACTTTGGCAGAATATGGTTTAGAATCGGGTAGAAGTGAAGGGGAAACTGGTGTTTGGCTTGGTGCAGGAACTCCGTTTGCCCGTAAGATTTGTGCAATGGGTGTTCGCGCTTCACGTTGGGTTACGATGCACGGTTTTGCGCTAAATGCAAATGTCGATTTGGGTTATTTTGATAATATTATTCCATGTGGCATTCGCGGAAAAGGAGTTACTTCTTTAAACGTAGAACTTGGTGTAGAGAAAGTAGATGAAGAAGAGGTGAAATCTAAAATTATCAAACATTTAACTGAGCTGTTCGAAGCTGAATTTGTTTAAAAACTGCTAATAATATTAAAACCCGTTTCAGACATTCTGTTTGAAACGGGTTTTTATTTTGAGGGATAAATTAGACTGTATTTGTGCATAATCATGGAAGTCTTGAATCAGGATTTGAAGCTTATTTTTTAAATACAAACTGTTTTTTTCTTAAATTTATATTCAAAAAACTGAAAAACCATTTCTCAAAAGCTAAGATTTTGAAGGGATGGCAAATTCTAGACTTCTTGTAATTCTCTTAGCTATTTATGCTAAATTTGGTTTTATGCTATTAAATTTAAATTTCATTTTATTCCTGATTGCTTATGAGAAAAATCTACTTATTCTGTTTACTTTTTGCGCTTAACGGTCTTTTTGCCCAAAAGAAAGATAAACTATATCCAGTTGCAGTTTACGAAAAGGTGTGGCAAGAAAAAAACAGCGATACCAGATTAAAGATGATTAAATCGATTTGGTTAGAAGATAGTACTTTTGAAGATCCTTCGGCCTCTATAAAAGGAATCGCAGCGTTTAATAATGTTATCAATGAATTTTACAAGAAAAATTCAGATGCGGTATTAACATCGGGACCCAAAATTGTAAAGGACAATTATGTAACCTGGGAATGGAAAGTTCTCGATTCTAAAAATAATCTTATAATGGCCGGGCGTGACTTTGCACGTTTAAACGGTAAAGGTCAAGTAAGTAAAATTATTGGTTTTTGGGATAAAGGAGCGACTTTGTCTGAAGCTGATATTTTAAAAAATCTAGAAGCTGATAATTTAAAAATTGTAACAAAATATTACGAAAGTCTTTTTAAAACAAGAGATTTTGATGCGTTGGCTACTGTTGTGGCAGATGGTGCGGTTTACAATCAGGCAATTGGTTTACCCTATGGAGGAACATATACAGGTTTTAGTGAATGGACAAAAATGTTTGCCAAATCGACAGAATTTTTTGATTTGCAGATAGAAAAAGAACCGACTTATTTTAGTGATGAGTCTAAAAATGAAGTAATTATTTATTTTACAATAAGCTGTAAATCTAAAAAATCAGGCAAAACGATGTCTGTTCCGATTTCAGAACATTTCGACTTAAAGGATGGTAAAATTACTTCTGTAAGACCTTTTTACTATGACACAAAAACATTTGCCGAGTTTTTAAAAAGCAAAAAGTAATAAAAACGACCTAGAAATAGGTCGTTTTTTATTAAAACAAATCGAGTTCTAATTGCTCTGGCAAAAGCCTAAAACTCATTCTATGATATTTTGTAGTTCCAAATTCTTTAATTGCCTCACGATGCTCTTTGGTCGGATATCCTTTATTTTTTTTCCAGTTGTACATTGGAAATTCTTCGTGAATTTTATCCATATATTCGTCACGATATGTTTTTGCAAGAACAGATGCAGCAGCAATGCTTAGGTACTTTCCATCTCCCTTTATAATACTTTGATTAGGAATCGATTTTAGAAGCGCAATTTCATCTTGAGTAAATTGTTTTCCAAAAGTATTTTTAAGCCCCAGTTTAGCGTTTAAAGAGCGATTTCCGTCAACGATAATATATTCAGGAACATGTTTTAATTTTAAAATGCATTCTTGCATTCCTTTCATTGATGCATTTAGAATGTTTATTTCGTCTATCTCATCCGGAAATAAATGTGTAACGGCAAAACAAACTGCCTCCTCTTCGATAATTGGTCTTAAAAGTGCTCTAGTTTTCTCAGACAATTGCTTGCTGTCATTTAGAATTTTATTTTCAAAATGTTCGGGTAAAATTATAGCAGCAGCAGTAACTGGTCCAGCCAGACATCCTCTGCCGGCTTCATCAGTTCCGGTTTCTAAAATAAATCCTGAGAAATTTTTTTCGAGCATTTTTTAGTTTTTTTTAAAAGCAAATATGGTGTTTTTTTTCCTAAAAATCGGTAGTAGGTTCAAATCGCAACTCATGCAAATCTGTGTGTTTTGGAATGGCCAGATGTCAAGTTAAAATTGATCAAATTCGGTGGTTTTTCAAATTGACTAAAAAGGGACAGTCTTTAATAAAAACAGAAGAAAACGGTTGGTTTTTATGATTTTTTTTGCAAAATGCATAATTGCGAATTTTTTTAAAATTGATTTTAAAATAGTTTTATAAAACTTAGAAGAATTGATTTACAATTTATTACAATTTACGGAGTGAGTGTAATGTGAAAATTTGTCAAATAAAACATTTTCAATGCAGAATGTTTTATTTATTTGATTAAAATGTAAGATAATACTTCTTCCTGTTTTGCTTTTTTTTCTCTTTTTATTGAGGTAATTCTTGCTTTAAATGTTAAATAAATGTTAATATATTGATTAATAAAATTACAGTATTTTATGTATAAAATTACGTATAAGGTTAATTTTGTGATAATTAAATGTTTTAAAATGATTAGATGTTAAAAAAATATTAAAAAAAAGTTAAGCTGCGTTAGCGAATCGCATTGTTGTTTTAAGAAAATATTAAGATGTTTGCGACTTACTAATTCAAAATTTTTAAAAATGAAACTAAAGTTAAATGGATTCTTAGTGCTTCTGGTGGCGCTGATTACGCAACTAACCTTTGCGCAAGAAAGAACTGTTTCGGGTGTGGTTTCCGATAATGCAGGAATGCCTCTTCCAGGTGTGAGTGTATTAGTTAAAGGAACTAAAAGCGGAACGCAAACAGATTTTGATGGAAAATTCTCTATCAAAGC
Source organism: Flavobacterium movens (assembly GCF_039581425.1). NCBI lineage: Bacteria > Pseudomonadati > Bacteroidota > Flavobacteriia > Flavobacteriales > Flavobacteriaceae > Flavobacterium > Flavobacterium movens. The sequence goes on along the minus strand of NZ_JBCPXY010000004.1, from coordinate 75,668 downwards.
ATCGTCAAGCGAAGTCTTGATTTTTACTTACATTGGAATGAAAACGCAAGAAGTTGCAGCTAGTTCTACATCATTAAGTGTAAAATTAACTAGTAATACTACAGAATTAGAAAGTGTTGTGGTTACAGCTCTTGGTATTAAGAGAGAGAAAAAAGCTCTTGGATACGCTACTCAGGAAATAAAAGGAGAGGATTTAGTTGGAGGGACTGCAAGCGCAAACTTCCTTAACGACCTTTCTGGGAAATCTGCTGGGGTATACATTAGAAAAAATACGAACTTTGGAGGATCTACAAGCGTAGTTTCAAGAGGTGTTAAAAGTCTTACAGGAAATAACCAGATGCTTATTGTTATTGATGGTATGCCTATTAACAATAGTAACATAAACTCAAGCCAAGGTTCACAAACACAAGGAGCTCGTAATACCTATGATTATGGTAATGCTGGTATGGATATTAATTCTGATGATATCGAAACATTAAATGTATTGAAAGGTGCTGCGGCATCTGCATTATACGGGTTTCAAGCTGGTAATGGTGTAATTATGATTACTACTAAAAAAGGAAAAGCTCAAAAAGGTATGGGAGTTACTGTATCTAGTGAGTTTGGTGTTGGTTCAGTTGATAAAAAAACTTTCCCTGTTTACCAAAACAAGTACGGACAAGGTTATGGGCCAACTTATAAGCCTGATGGAACTCCTACTGGAACTCCAGTTGGGCCAACAGGTGCATTTTTTGTTATAGATAAAAATGGTAACCAAGTGGTAAGCACTACAGATGATGCTTCTTACGGTGTTGCGTTTGATCCAAATCTTTCTGTTTATACATGGGAATCTTATACTCCATATTCTTCAAAATTTGGACAAAAATCTCCATGGGTAGCTGCTAAAAATGGTCCAATTACATTTTTTCAAACAGCTCAAACATTCAATAACACAATCTCTTTTGAAGGTAGTACGGATAAAAACAACTTTGTTGTTAATTACAACAACTATAAAGAGACTGGTATTTTGCCAAATAGTGAATTGAAGAAAAATAATGCAAGTATTAAATTCAACCACAAAATGACAGATAAATTATCTGTAAGTATTTTTGCAAATTATTTAGCACAAAGTACTACGGGTAGAAATACTACTGGTTACGGTGGTGATAACGTTGCAGGTTTATTCCGTCAATGGTGGGGAACTAACGTAGATATTCAATCTCAGAAAGAAGCTTTTAATAATTCAGGAGGGCAAAATATTTCATGGAATATGGCTGATCCTGCGAACGGAAATACAAGTCCTAAATATTGGGATAACCCATATTTTACAAGATATAGAAATTACCAGACAGACGAAAGAAATCGTTTCATTGGTTATGGACAGTTTGACTATAAATTTACAGATTGGTTAAACGCTACAGGAAAAGTAAGTACAGATTCTTATTCAGAATTACGTGAAGAGAGAAAAGCGGTAGGATCTTTGGCAGGTACATTTGGTATCAACCGTTTAGCTGTTGGCTCAGGATACCAAAAATATTCAGGTATGTTTTCTGAGCAAAACTATCAGTTTACCTTAAACTTCAATAAAAAACTTACTGAAGATTTTTCATTGACAGGTTTAGCTGGATACAATGCATTAAGAACTAGACGTAGCTCTACATTGGCTTCTACAGATGGAGGATTAATTATTCCAGGAATCTATTCATTATCAAATTCGGTAAATCCTTCTCCATTCCCGGTTGAGGTTGAAGATAATTCGGCGGTAAACAGTGTTTATGCATCTGCTTCAGTAGGATTTAGAGATTTCCTTTATGTAGAAGGAACTGTACGTAATGATGCATTCTCGATGTTGCCAAAAGGTAATAATGACGTTAATACATACTCTGCTTCTGCGAGTTATGTTTTTACAAAACATATTAATGCGCCATGGTTGACTTTTGGTAAATTTAGAGCGAGTTATGCTGAGAATCCACAAGGAGGTATTGATCTTTATGCCTTACAAGATGTATTTACTAAATTTAACCCATTTGGTTCAAACCAACTTTATTCAAGACCAAACACTGGTAATAACCTAGATTTGCACCCTGTAAAAACCACATCTAAAGAACTTGGTTTAGAGCTGCAATTCCTTGACAGAAGAGTAGGTTTTGAGGCAAGTGTTTATAAAAGTTTAAGTGCAGATCAAATTTTTCCTGTAGATTATTCTACTGCAACAGGGTATTCTTCTAAATATGTAAATGCAGGATCGGTAGAAAATAAAGGTATTGAGGTGATATTCAATGCGGTTCCTGTTAAAACAAAAGATTTCCAGTGGGATTTAGGTGTAAACTGGTCTAAAAATGAGAATACGGTTGTAGCTTTAGCTCCAGGTGTAGATGTTTTAACAATTGGTACATTCCAAGGAGGTGTTAGTATCGTTGGTACAAAAGGGCATGCTTATGGAGATATCCTTGGGAAAGATTATATCTACAAAGACGGACAAAGAGTAACTAAAAATGGTGTGTATTTACAAACTGCAACTGCTACTAATGTAATTGGTAATGTTACTCCAGACTGGATTGGTGGCTTCCGTAATAAATTTACATACAAACAAGTATCGCTAGGTTTCTTAATCGATGTTCAAAAAGGAGGAGATATTTTCTCTCTTGACCAATATTATGGACAAAGCTCTGGTTTGTACACTTCTACAGCAGGAAACAACGAACTTGGAAACCCTGTAAGAAATACATTGGCTAACGGCGGAGGTGTTATTTTACCAGGAGTTAATGAAGATGGTACTCCAAATACTACAAGAACACCAAGTCCTGAGGTAGCTGGAAGTATCTATGGTTACAATAATAATCCACAAAAAGCATTTGTTTATGATGCAAGTTATGTAAAATTAAGAGAGGTAAGCATTACTTACAGCTTCCCTAAACAATTTATAGCTAAAGCAGGTTTAAATGATTTACGTCTTTCTTTAGTAGGTTCTAACTTATGGATCATCAGTAAAAATCTTCCAGATGCAGATCCAGAAAGTGGTCTAAGTTCAGGTAACTTATCATCAGGTTATTCAGGAGGTTCACTTCCGACAACAAGAAACATTGGTTGTAACCTAACATTAAAATTTTAAATCATGAAAAAAGTACTTTTATTAATGTCTGTGGTAGGTATGATGGTTTCGTGCAGCCAGGACATTACAGATATGAATGTTGATCCGAAAAGACCAACAACAACCAAAGCGGAATATTTGTTTACAAATGCTGAGAAAAAATTAGTCGATCAAATGGTTAGCACTAGTGTAAATAATAATGTTTTTAGATTATTTGCACAACAATGGGCAGAGACCACTTATCCAGATGAAAGCCAGTATAACATTACAAACAGAAAAATTCCTGATACGCACTTTTTGGTTTTGTATAGAGACGTTCTAGCTGATTTTCACGATTCAAGAGTTATGATCGCTGCAACAACTACTGCAACTCCTGCTGACGAAGCAGTTAAGCAAAATAAATTAGCGCTTATTGATATTTTAGAAGCTTACGCTTATAGTGTATTGGTAGATACTTTTGGAAATATTCCTTATTCACAAGCAATTGATATTGAGAAATATCCTTTGCCAGCTTATGATGATGCAAAAACGATCTATCAGGATCTTATTAAAAGATTAAATGCAGATGTTGCGATCTTAAAAACAAATAGTGCAGCAGCTAACTTCGGTGCAGCAGATATTATCTATTCAGGTAATGCTGCAAGTACTGCAAAATGGGCAAAATTTGCTAATTCATTGATAATTAGAATGGCACTTAATATGTCTGATATTGATCCGGCTTATGCAACTGCTCAAGTTCAGGCAGCTCTTGCTTCTGGTGCTTTGGCTAATAATACTGATAATACAAAATTGACTTATTTAACTACATCAGGAAACCAAAATCCATTGTATGCTGATTTAGTAACTAGCCAGAGATTTGATTTTATTCCTGCTGAGCCTTTTGTTTCTGCTATGGACGCTATTGTTCCAGGTGGTGACCCAAGGATGCCTAAATTTTTTACGAATCTAACTTCTCCAGCTCCAGTTATTCCTGCAGGAAGAACATTTGTTGGTGGAACGTACGGTTCAGCAAATGTTTATACGACTTACTCACAAATAACTTCGACATTAAACAATCCGGCTTTTCCTGGAACTATCTTTGATTTTGCGGAGTTGAATTTCTTATTGGCAGAAGCTGCAGAGAAAAGCTTAATTCCAGGTGGTTCTGCTCAAGCAAAAGTATACTACGATGCTGGTATTAGAGCTTCTATGGCAGACTGGGGAGTTACTAATACTGCTGCTATTGATGCTTATATTGCGAGCCCAAAAGTAGATTACAACAATCCATTAAGTGGAGCAACGTATAAAGAAAAAATTGGTACTCAAGCATGGTTTGCTCTTTATAACAGAGGATACGAAGCATGGACATCTTACAGAAGATTGGATTTCCCAGTTTTAAAAGCGCCTCAAGCAGCTATAAACAAACTTATTTTCACAGTGCCTGTTAGATATACTTATCCAGGTGCAGAAGCAAGTATCAATAAAGCAAATTATACTAAAGCAGCTTCTGATATTGGTGGAGATTTATTAAACACTAAATTGTTCTGGGATAAATTCTAATCTTTAGAATATACCTGATATCAATGAAGTTGATGATTCAAAATGAATTATACCCAGTTTGGGAATAAGAAAAATAAATATTTTGATTTTTTTTTGAAAGCCCCGTATACTTTTGTATACGGGGTTTTCGTTTGCAAAAGACCGAAACGATTCTACTCCTATATTATATATTATGTTTTTTCGTTTATACGTTTTTATCTTACCTTTGCCTAGCAAATTTTGTCAAAATAAATTTATATAAAGCCATCAAATGAGAATATTCATTTTTCTATATCTATTAGTTGTTCCAACTTTATTGTTTTCGCAAGAAAAAAAAACTGCTCCAAAAAATAATTTAGATATGAATACGGAATATTCAAGTATTAATGATTCCGTAAAAAAGAAAAAGCAAAAAATAGCTACAATAGATCAGTATAAAATTGTGACCTTAGAACACGATACCATTTATGCTGATACTTCACTTACTATTAAAAGTGCTTACAGACAGAATCATCTCAGAAAAGATCTTTTCGGACTTCAGGAGTTTTCTAATATTGGACAGCCATTAAATACACTTCAATATAGTTTGAATAGCTTCTCGCCTTATCCTGAAATTGGTTTTAAAGGAAAACACTCTATTTATATGCAGGCAGATCAAATTAGATATTACTCTGTTGCAACACCTTTTACAGAGTTGTTTTTTAATACAACAATAAAAAAAGGACAAAATGTAGATTCTTTTATCACATTAAATGCTTCTAAAAATCTTAATTTCTCTATTGCTTATAAAGGACTAAGATCTGAAGGGGATTATAATAACCAATTGGTTAGTGCTGGAAATTTAAGAATTACAACCAGTTATGCGACAACCGACAAACGTTATGCGATAAATGCACATTTTACGAATCAGGACATAATGAATGAAGAAAATGGCGGTATTACAAACGATGCTGATTTTGAAAGCGATAATAAAGATTATAAAAATAGACAGCGATTACAGGTTTATTTGACTGATGCGGAATCCTTTTTAAAAGGAAGAAGATTGTTTTTTGATCACGCATTTAGAGTGAACCCAACCGATGGAAGCAATAATTTATACATAACGCATCAGTTTAACTACGAATATAAAGATTATGAATATAAGCAGCCAACGGTAATCTCAACGATAACAGCCAACGACGGTTCTACCACACGTATACAGCGATTTGGAGAATCTTATGCAGCTAGTAATATTAACGATCAGACTAAATATGAAAGACTGTATAATAAGGTAGGAGCAGCTTATGAGAATTCGCTTTTAGGGAAATTTATATTTTTTATAGACGATTACAGATCCAATTATAAGTACAACCGAATTATTGTTGATGCTGCAGGAAATGCGGTTCCAGATAATTTGTTTTTACAGTTTAATAATTTCGGTGCTCAGTATGAATATCAGAAAAACAAATGGAATGGTCGATTTTTATATTCAAGATCAATAACCAATGAATCGCTTTCAGATTTAGATGCTAAGTTGCGATATGATATGAGCGAAAAAATCAAATTTGATTTTAGATACCGCAACATCAATAAACTGCCAAACAACAATTATAATTTGTACCAAAGTAGCTGGGTTTCTTACAATTGGTCTAATAATTTTAAAAACGAAAAAATTAATTCGTTAAGCGCAGAGATTACAACGCCTTGGTTAACAGGGCAGGTTCAGTATACGGTTTTAAATGATCATTTGTATTTTACGGATATGGCCACAACCGCAGAAAAAGCGGCGAGTGAGCAGATTGTTAAGCCAATGCAGTACGGTAACGCGATTAACTATCTAGAAATAAAAGCAAGCCGAGAGTTTAAATTTGGGCCTTTTGCACTAGATAATACACTTTTGTATCAGAAAGTAGACCAGTCAGATTTAATTTTAAATGTGCCTGATTTTGTAACTAGAAATACATTCTATTATTCAAATCATTTCTTTAAAAAAGCATTGTTTATGCAAACAGGGCTTGTATTTAATTATATGACAAAATACTACGGAGATGATTATAACCCTGTAATTGCAGAATTTTTTGTACAGCAGGATAAGAAAATTGGAGGTTTTGCAACATTCGATTTCTTTGTAAATGCCAGAATACGTCAGACTCGTTTTTACTTAAAAGCAGAACATTTTAATGCTTTATTTACACAAAGCAATTATTATGCGGCGCCTCATAATCCGTATCGTGATTTTGTGTTACGTTTTGGTCTGGTTTGGAATTTCTTCCAATAAAACTGGCTTGTTTTTTATTTAGAACCACTTAATAAAACTTAAATAAAAATGGACTTTTCAAATAACATTTTAGAAACAATTGGTAACACGCCATTGGTAAAACTCAACAAAATTGTTGCTGAAATTGATGCGTTAGTATTGGCAAAAGTCGAAACCTTTAATCCTGGTAATTCTGTAAAAGACAGAATGGCGGTAAAAATGATTGAAGATGCAGAGGCAGATGGCAGACTTAAACCAGGAGGAACTATTATAGAAGGAACTTCTGGAAATACAGGAATGGGACTTGCGCTTGTTGCAATCGTAAAAGGATACAAATTAATTTGTGTAATCTCAGACAAACAGTCAAAAGAGAAAATGGATATCCTTCGCGCTGTTGGTGCAAAAGTTGTTGTTTGCCCGACAGATGTTGAACCTACAGATCCACGTTCTTATTATTCTGTTTCAAAACGTTTAGCAGAAGAAACACCAAATTCTTGGTATGTAAATCAGTACGATAACATGTCAAATTCGTTGGCGCATTACGAACAGACTGGACCTGAAATCTGGAAACAGACGGAAGGAAAAATTACGCATTTTGTTGTTGGAGTAGGAACAGGCGGAACTATTTCTGGAGTTGGAAAATACTTGAAAGAGCAAAACCCAAATATCAAAATCTGGGGAATCGATACTTATGGTTCTGTTTTCAAAAAATACCATGAAACAGGAATCTTCGATGAGAACGAAATCTACTCTTATATTACTGAAGGTATCGGAGAAGATATTCTGCCAAAAAATGTTGATTTTTCTTTAATTGACGGTTTTACAAAAGTAACTGATAAAGATGCAGCAGTTTATACCAGAAAGATTGCTCTTGAAGAAGGTATTTTTGTTGGAAATTCAGCAGGAGCTTGTATAAAAGGCTTGTTGCAGCTGAAAGAGCACTTTAAGCCAGAAGATGTTGTTGTGGTATTATTTCACGATTCTGGAAGCCGATATGTAGGTAAAATGTTCAACGATGACTGGATGCGTGAACGTGGATTCTTGGAAGAAAACATAACAAAAGCAGAAGACGTTATTAAGGATCATATTGATAAAGAGTTAATTGTTGTGCGTACAGAAGAATTAGTTTCTCATGCAATTGAGCGTATGCGTAAGTATAAAATTTCGCAGATTCCAGTGGTTGATATCAATGGATTTGTGGGTTCTGTAGATGAAACTGATTTATTTAGAAGTTATGTTGCTGATAAAAACGTTGCCGAAAAACCAATTAAAGAGGTAATGGGAAAACCTTTCCCAATCGTAAAATTAGGAACGCCAATCGAAGAAGTTTCGAAGCTTTTCAGCAAAGAAAATGATGCTGTTTTGGTCGATTTAGGAAACGGACATCACCATATTATTACTAAATATGATATTATTGGTTCAATAAAATAAGCCATTGCAAATAAAAATAATCCATAAATCTTATTGTAAAACAATTGGATTTATGGATTTGCCTTTTAAAAATAAAATATGAATTTTACAGCTATTGATTTTGAAACTGCAACGGGATATCATCCATGCTCAGTTGGTATTGTTACAGTCGAAAACGGAATTATTATTGACGAGTATGTATCTTTAATAAAACCGCCTAATAATGTATATAATCCGTTTACAATTCGCGTTCACGGAATTTATCCTAAAGATACTGTCAATGCAAAATCGTTCTTTCAGATATATCCTGAGATAGAGAGAAGGCTAAAAAATAGAGTTGTAGTGGCGCATAATGAAAGCTTTGACCGTAATGTTTTAATGAAAACAATGTTGCTTCATGGTTTAAACTATGAGGATTTGAATATCGCTGCAAAATGGGAATGCACGGTAAAGATTTATAAAGCAAAAGGCATAAAACCTACCAAATTAAGTGATTGCTGCCGCGAAATGGATATTCGGCTCAATCACCATGAGGCATTGTCAGATGCTTGGGCCTGTGCTAAATTGTACATGCTTCGTTAAATAAATTTATCTTATTTGTAAGAATAATATTGAATTTTTGTTATTTTAGATTTTGTAATTCATTATAAAATCTAAAATGAAAGAAGACTTCCTTCATTATGTATGGAGATTCAAGAAATTTGACAGCTTGAATTTAAAATCAGCTCAAGGTGAGCCAATTACTATTCTTAAGACTGGCGATTATTTAGAGCTTGCTGGGCCTGATTTTTTTAATGCACATATAGAAATCGGAAACCAAAAATGGGCTGGCAATGTAGAGATCCATTTAAAATCTTCAGATTGGTATTTGCATAACCACGAAAAAGATCCAGCTTATAAAAATGTCATTCTTCATGTAGTATGGGAGAATGATACAGCTATTTTTAGAGAGAATAACACTGAGATTCCTGTTTTGGTTCTTAAAGATTATATCCCAAAAGAAATAATCGAAAATTATAATGCATTATTTGCTCCAAAAACATGGATTTCTTGTGAAAGACAATTAAAAGCAATTGACAAATTTGTAATTGCGAATTGGCAAGAAAGATTGTTTTTTGAGCGATTAGAGCGAAAATCTAAATTTATTTATCAATTATTAGAAGAAACCAATCAGGATTGGGAAGCGGTCTTATTTTGTCTTCTAGCAAGGAATTTTGGTTTAAATACCAATGGAAATTCCTTTCTGCAGATTTCAAAAGCAATTCCGTTTTCAGTAATAAGAAAAGAAAGTTTTGAAGCCGAAAATCTAGAAGCGTTGCTTTTTGGAACTTCAGGATTGTTAGAAGCAGAGAAAGAGGATGTTTATTATAAAGATTTACAATTTCGCTATTTTTATTTACGACATAAATATCAAATAGAAAAGACTTATACAGATCCTCTTCAGTTTTTTAAACTTCGACCAGATAATTTTCCAACGATAAGGCTTTCTCAATTGGCATCTTTATATTATAGACATCAAAACCTGTTTTCAAAAATAATTGATTTAAAATCTGTTGAAGAAGTATATCATCTATTGAGTGTTTCTGCAAGTTCTTATTGGCAGAATCATTATCAGTTTGATAAAGAAAGTCCAAAGAAATCCAAAATGCTTTCAAAATCATTTATAGATTTGTTGATTATCAATACTATAATTCCGCTTCAATTTGCTTATTCCAATATTAGAGGAGAATTAATAATCGAAGATTTGATTGATTTTATGAATGAAATGGCTTCTGAGAAAAATGCTATTATTGATAAGTTTAATTCGTTTGGAATAAAGCCTCAATCAGCATTTGAAAGCCAGGGATTGCTAGAGCTTAAAAATGAATATTGTGATCAAAAGGCATGTCTTAAGTGTGCTATCGGATTAGAGTTGCTTAAAAATAATTAGATAATTTGTACCTTTGTAATCCTGAGCAATCGGGAATCTAAAAGTCTAAAGACTTAAATCTAAAATATAAAGATGTCGGCAATTTTAAAACTTAAATTTTTTTTTGAAAAATATGGTTTCCATGTTTCTTCAAGACTAGCAGATAAACTCGGAATGCGTGTTACAAGTGTTCGTTTGTTTTTCATATATATATCGTTTGTTACCGCTGGTTTAGGATTTGGAGTCTACTTGACTCTCGCTTTCTGGATTCGCCTAAAAGATTTAATTCGCTCAAAAAGAACATCAGTATTTGATTTATAAAAAAAGCTCCAAATTTTAATTTGGAGCTTTTTTTATGAAGTTGTATTTATTATTCTTCAGTAGGATTGTTAAGTTTTGATCTTTTCTTGCTGTATCCAAAGTATACAATTATACCAACAATAAGCCATCCAAAAGATAATAACTGTGCATCTTTACTTAAATTAAAAATTAAATAAGAATTGATTGCAATTCCTAATACCGCAATAACTGGTAAAGCAGGAACTTTAAATGTTCTGGTTAATCCTGGTTGTTTTACTCTTAAAATCCACACGGCAATACAAACCATTGTAAAAGCAAACAAAGTGCCAAAACTTGTCATGTCAGCCAATTTGTTGATTGGTGTAAAAGCAGCAACAGTTGCAATAATGGCTCCAAGAATCATTAAGTTCGTTTTTGGAGTTCCAGAAATAGGGTTTACTTTAGAGAAAACAGAAGGAATTAAACCATCTTTAGACATTCCAAGGAAAATTCTAGATTGTCCCATGATCATTACCATTAATACTGAAACCAAACCAATAGTTGCGGCAACAGTAATAATAGAACCAGCCCAGCCTTGTCCTGCAATATCAAATGCATAAGCAACAGGAGCTTTAATAGCTTCAGGATATTTTCCTAGTGGATTAAAGTCTTGGTAATTCATCATTCCTGTTAATACTAAAGAAACAAGAATATATAATGTAGTACAAATTAATAAAGAAGCAATAATTGCAAAAGGAACATCTTTTTTAGGATTAATAGCTTCTCCAGCTTGTGTAGAAACGGCATCGAAACCAACATAAGCAAAGAAAATAGCTGCTGCTCCAGAGATAATACCTCCAATTCCATAGGCATTGTGTGTAGTTTCTTTTTCAATGATCTGAGTTGCTTCAGGAATAAACGGGCTCCAGTTTGCCGTATTAATAAAGAAAAGACCAGCAATAATTACAAAGATTACAGCAGATACTTTAAGAATAACAATCGCATTATTTGCTTTAGCAGCGCTTTTTGTTCCTTTAATAAGCAATGAAATAACTAAAAGAACGATCAAGAAAGCTGGAAGATTCATAGAAAAACCTTCTCCAGTGTAGCTTGCGGGATCTGTAGTTAGCCAATCAGGAAGGTGAATGTGAAATATTTTGAGCAATTTATTAAAGTATCCGGACCAGGAGACCGCTACAGTCATCGATCCCATTGCATACTCGAGAATTAGTCCCCAACCAATGATCCAGGCAAAAACTTCTCCAATAGTACCGTAAGCATAAGCATAAGCTGATCCTTCCACAGGTAAAATAGAAGCAAATTCAGAATAGCAAAGAGCCGCAAAAACACAAGCAATACCTGCTATGATAAACGAAATAGCTAATGCTGGTCCTGCATGATAATAAGCCCCAGTACCTGTAAGTACAAAAATTCCCCCACCGATAATGGCACCAACACCAATGGCAGTAAGACTCCATTTTCCTAGGACTCTCTTTAAATCACTTTTTTTCATATCGGCCTCAAAGGCAGATATAGGTTTTACTCTCCAAATTGACATATTATTTTATTGGTTTATTTGTTATTAAGTGCCAAATGTATTGTTTTTTGCAAAAAATAAAAACAATTATCATCTTTTAAGTTATAAAATCTTTGATTTTTTTACAGTAGTCGTAAGAAACTTTCTCTAAGTATTGATATTCATTAAATTAATTGGTCTTTTATAAGAGATTCGATAATTTTTTAAAAACTACTTTTCTTACTTATTTTCTTAATAAATTTGAAGGATTTTTCTTGTTTTATTTTTTAAAGACACTTTTTGCGATGAATTTTAAGTTTTTAAATAGTTATTTTCATTTTACAAAACAGCAACGGATAGGCATTTTTATGCTCTTCATTATAATGATAGGATTGCAGTTGTTTTATTTCTTATCTGATTTTAATATTTCAGAAACCAAAAGTCATGAAAAAGAAGAGTGGCTTACTTTACAATCAGAAATTGATCAGGAGAAATTAACCAATAAAAATACGAAGCCATCTAACTATCTTTTCAACCCTAATTTTATTTCTGATTATAAAGGATACAAGCTTGGAATGTCGGTACAAGAAATCGATCGTTTAATGGCATTTCGAAAAGAGAATAAATATGTAAACTCAGCGGAAGAGTTTCAAAAAGTTACTGGTATTTCTGATTCCTTGTTAAATAAAATATCTCCTTTGTTTAAATTTCCAGATTGGAAACAAAATAAAAGTAATTATACTGCTGAGAAAAAAAAATTCAGTATTAAGAGTTTTCCAAAAAAAGAAAAGCTTGAAATATTGGATATTAATTTGGCAACGCAAGAAGATTTGATGAAAATCTACGGAATAGGAGAAGGGTTGTCGTCTAGAATCTTAAAGCAGAAAGAAATCATAGGGGCGTTTGTGTCAATGGAGCAGATGAAAGAGATTTGGGGACTTTCGCCAGAAGTTATAAATGAATTAAATGGGCATTTTAAAGCTGTGATTCCTTCGACCTTGAAGAAAATAAACGTAAATGAGGCGTCATTAAAGGAGTTGGCTCAGTTTTCATACTTTAGATATGGTCTTGCAAAACAAATAGTGACTTACCGAAGTATGAATGGGGATTTTAAAAATATTGAGGATTTAGCAAAAATTAAAGATTTTCCTGTTGAAAAAGCAAAATTAATTAGTTTATATTTGGAGTTCTAAAAAAGAAACTAACTCATGAACTTTGATTACAACGAAACACAACTAATGATTGCACAGTCTATAAAAGACTTTGCAGAAAAGAATATTAGACCTCATATAATGGAATGGGACGAAGCGCAAATTTTTCCAATTAAGTTATTTAAGCAACTTGGCGAGATGGGTTTCATGGGAGTTTTGGTTCCAGAGGAATATGGCGGTTCGGGTCTAGGTTATCATGAATATGTTACAATAATTGAAGAAATTTCTAAGGTAGATCCGTCAATAGGATTGTCGGTTGCGGCACATAACTCTTTATGCGCCAATCATATTTTGACTTTTGGAAACGAAGAACAAAAGAAAAAATGGCTTCCGAAACTGGCTACAGCTGAACATATAGGAGCGTGGGGTCTAACCGAGCATAATACTGGCTCTGATGCTGGAGGAATGAATACAACCGCTGTTAAAGATGGTGACCATTGGATTGTAAATGGGGCAAAAAACTTTATTACGCATGGTATATCTGGAGATATTGCTGTTGTAATAGTTCGTACTGGTGAAAAAGGTGATTCTAAAGGAATGACAGCTTTTGTATTTGAAAAAGGGATGAAAGGTTTTTCGTCTGGCAAAAAAGAAAATAAATTAGGAATGAGGGCAAGTGAAACTGCTGAATTAGTTTTTGACAGCTGCCGTGTTCCTGATGCAAATAGATTAGGAGAAGTAGGTGAAGGTTTTGTTCAGGCTATGAAAATTCTTGATGGCGGAAGAATCTCTATCGGAGCTCTTTCTTTAGGAATTGCAAAAGGAGCGTATGAAGCGGCATTGAAATATTCAAAAGAAAGACATCAGTTTGGCCAACCTATTAGTAATTTTCAGGGAATCTCTTTTAAATTGGCTGATATGGCAACAGAGATTGAAGCTTCGGAATTATTGCTGCATAAAGCTGCTTTTTTAAAACAACAGCATAAACAAGTAACTACCGCTGGAGCTATGGCAAAAATGTATGCTTCTGAAGCATGTGTAAAAATTGCAAATGATGCGGTTCAGATTCATGGAGGTTATGGGTATACTAAAGATTTTCCTGTAGAAAAGTTCTACAGAGATTCTAAATTATGTACTATAGGAGAAGGAACAACTGAAATTCAAAAGTTGGTTATTTCTAGAAATCTGTTGAAATAACAGCGTTTAAAAGGTAAATGCAGTGCATGAGAAATGATTTTTTTTCTGGTTTTAAGCCGTAAATGAAAAATAATTCAAAATTTATAACTCATAATTAATAATTAATACATACATTTGCAGCCTTAACGAGAGGAGGTGTCTATATTATGTTAATTATACCAATTAAAGACGGAGAAAATATCGATAGAGCATTAAAGCGCTATAAAAGAAAATTTGATAAAACAGGAACTGTTCGTCAATTAAGAGCACGTACTGCTTTTATTAAGCCTTCTGTTATCAAAAGAGCTCAAATCCAAAAAGCGGCTTACATTCAAGGCTTGAAAGATAGTTTAGAAAGTTAATATCAGCTTTTAGAAAATAATTACCGTTAGTGGTCAAAATGTTTTAATTTTGATGCTAACGGTTTTTTTTATGCTTAATTTTTAGATTTTATGAAAACGAATAAAGAGGCTTTTTCGGATTATCTTTTGCTGGAAAAAAAATATTCTTCGCATACGGTTGGGGCTTACTTGAGTGATATAATGTCTTTTGAGTCTTTTGTGAAGGAGTCTTTTGGTCAGGAAAGTATTGATTTGGTAAGTTATAGTCAGGTGAGAAGTTGGATTGTTTTTTTAGTTGATCAGGATATTTCAAATGTTTCTGTTAATAGAAAAATGGCTTCTTTGAAAGCTTTTTATAAGTTTCTTTTAAAATCAAAACAAATAGAGGTTAGTCCCATGTTGAAGCATAAGTCATTGAAAACTCCAAAAGTGATTCAGGTTCCTTTTTCGGAAAAAGAGCTTAAAGATCTGCTTGAGGTTATAGATGTCTCTGTTGGTTTTGAAGAGATTCGAGATAGGCTTATTGTGGAGATGTTTTATGTTACAGGGATGCGTCGTGCGGAATTAATTCATTTGATGATTAAAAATGTTGATCGTTCAAGTAATGCAATTAAGGTTTTAGGGAAAAGAAATAAAGAGCGCATTATTCCGATTTTACCAATTATTGCTGATCAGATTGATTTATATATAAAGGAAAGGGATGGTTTGGAAAATTTGGTTGATTCGGACTATTTTTTTGTTTCGAAAAAAGGGTTAAAATTGAGCGAATCTTTTGTTTATCGTTTAATAAATTCATACTTTAGTAGGGTCTCAGAAAAGGTAAAAAAAAGTCCGCATGTGCTTAGGCATACTTTTGCAACTCACCTATTGAATAATGGGGCAGATTTGAATTCAGTTAAAGAGTTATTAGGGCATTCTAGTTTGGCATCTACACAGGTTTATACACATAATAGTCTGGCGGAACTTAAAAAAGTATATAAAGGTGCGCATCCAAGAAGTAAATAGTAATTCTAAATGTTAATCCTAAATTTTTTATTATGAAGGTAGATGTTCATGCAGTTAATTTTGCTGTCGACAGAAAGTTGGTCGATTTTATCCAAGAAAGAATGGGTAAGCTAGAGAAATACTACGATCGAGTGGTTTCATCAGATGTTTTTTTAAAAGTTGAAAGAACAAGTGATAAAGAGAATAAGGTGGTGGAGATAAAGATTAATGTTCCTGGTGATGATTTTTTGGTGAAAAAACAGTGTAAAACATTTGAAGAAGCCGTTGAGCTTTCTGCAGAGTCGTTAGAACGTTTGCTTGTAAAAAGGAAGGAAAAAATAAGAGCGCATATTTAATTGAAATTTTTTTTGAAAAAATGTTTTGATTAAAAGATAAAATAGCTACATTTGCAGTCCGTTAGAAATAGCGGACTTTTTTAATGCATTCGCCGATGTAGCTCAGCTGGCTAGAGCAGCTGATTTGTAATCAGCAGGTCGTGGGTTCGAGTCCCTCTATCGGCTCAGAAAATTTCAAATGCGATTTGGAATTTGGTTCTTTAAAATGATGGAATTTTAAAATTAGGGGAGATACTCAAGCGGCCAACGAGGGCAGACTGTAAATCTGCTGTGTGAACTTCGCAGGTTCGAATCCTGCTCTCCCCACAACAAAAAAGAGGTTAAGATTTTGGGTCTTGGATTTTAGATTGTTGAAAATCTGAGGTTTGGATTCGGAAATCTCAAATCAGAACTCTCTGCCGGTGTAGCTCAGGGGTAGAGTGCTTCCTTGGTAAGGAAGAGGTCTCGGGTTCAAATCCCGACATTGGCTCAAGTAAGTAGGAAATTGAAAATTAATATATAACTAAGATTAAAAATTAAGTAAAATGGCAAAGGAGAATTTTAATCGTTCCAAACCGCACTTAAACATAGGTACAATTGGACACGTAGATCACGGAAAAACTACATTAACTGCTGCAATTACAAAAGTATTGTCAGATGCTGGTTACTGTCAAGCAAAATCGTTTGATCAAATCGATAACGCTCCAGAGGAGAAAGAAAGAGGTATTACTATTAATACATCACACGTAGAGTACGAAACTGCTAACCGTCACTACGCTCACGTTGACTGTCCAGGTCACGCGGATTACGTAAAGAACATGGTTACTGGTGCTGCTCAAATGGACGGAGCTATCTTAGTAGTTGCTGCTACAGATGGTCCAATGCCACAAACTCGTGAGCACATTCTTTTAGGTCGTCAGGTTGGTATTCCAAGAATCGTTGTTTTCATGAACAAAGTGGATATGGTTGATGATGCTGAGTTATTAGAGCTTGTTGAAATGGAAATTAGAGATTTATTATCTTTCTACGAATATGATGGAGATAATGGTCCTGTAGTTCAAGGTTCTGCTTTAGGAGGATTAAACAATGATCCAAACTGGGTACCTAAAATTATCGAATTAATGGAAGCTGTTGACAACTGGATCGAAGAGCCAGTACGTGACGTTGCTAAACCATTCTTGATGCCAGTTGAGGACGTATTTACAATTACAGGTCGTGGAACTGTTGCTACAGGTCGTATCGAAACTGGAGTTGCTAACACTGGAGATCCTGTTGAAATCATTGGTATGGGAGCTGAAAAATTAACTTCTACTATTACAGGAGTTGAGATGTTCCGTAAAATCCTTGATAGAGGTGAAGCTGGAGATAACGTAGGTTTATTGTTAAGAGGTATTGATAAAGCTGATATCAAAAGAGGTATGGTTATTATTAAGCCAGGTTCAGTAAAACCACACGCTAAATTCAAAGCTGAGGTTTATATCTTGAAAAAAGAAGAAGGTGGACGTCACACTCCATTCCATAATAACTACCGTCCACAGTTCTACGTACGTACAACTGACGTAACAGGAGTTATTACTTTACCAGCAGGTGTAGAGATGGTAATGCCAGGTGATAACTTAACTATTGAAGTTGCTTTATTAAGCCCAATCGCTATGAACGTAGGTTTACGTTTTGCTATCCGTGAAGGTGGTAGAACAGTTGGAGCTGGTCAGGTTACTGAAATCGTAGAGTAATTCTATAAATAAATAAAAGCCAGTGAATTTCTTATTTGAAATCACTGGCTTTAATTACGGGCGTAGTTCAAGGGTAGAATAGCGGTCTCCAAAACCGTTGATGGGGGTTCGAATCCCTCCGCCCGTGCAATAAAAAATATATCAAATGACAAAAGTTACTAATTATTTATCAGAGGCTTTCGAAGAGTTAAAGTCAAATGTTACTTGGCCAGCTTGGGCTGAAGTTCAAAAATTGACAATTGTTGTGGCTGTATTTTCGATTTTATTCGCTTTGGCAACATGGGGAGTAGACGAATTTTTTGCAAAAGCTTTGGCTGGATTTTTTAACTGGTTAAAAGGATAATTTTTTTGTGATGGCAGATAATAATGTGAAAAAATGGTACGTAGTTAGAGCGGTTAGTGGTCAAGAAAATAAAGTGAAAGCTTATATCGAGACTGAGATTGCGAGATTAGGTATGGAGGATTATGTTTCTCAAGTTTTAGTTCCTACTGAAAAAGTAGTTACTGTAAAAGATGGGAAAAAATCATCTAAGGATAAAGTTTACTTTCCTGGATATGTTATGATTGAAGCTAACTTAGTTGGTGAAATCCCTCATATTATTAAGTCAATTACTAGTGTTATTGGATTTTTGGGAGAAACTAAGGGTGGAGAACCTGTTCCTTTAAGACTTTCTGAAGTAAACCGTATGTTAGGTAAAGTAGATGAGTTAGCTGTAAATACAGATACTCGTTCTATTCCATTTAGTGTTGGGGAAACGGTTAAGGTTATTGATGGACCTTTCAATGGATTTAATGGATCTGTTGAGAAAATCAATGAAGAAAAGCGTAAGCTTGAGGTAATGGTTAAGATTTTCGGAAGAAAAACTCCATTAGAATTAAGTTTTATGCAAGTAGAAAAAGTATAATTTTTTGTTACACTATAATAAACCATTGTAATCGCTTCCATTGATTACAGTGTTAAATTTTTTAAAAATGGCTAAAGAAATTAGTAAGGTAGTTAAACTACAAGTTAAGGGAGGTGCTGCGAACCCGTCGCCACCGGTTGGACCTGCTTTAGGAGCTGCTGGGGTTAATATCATGGAGTTTTGTAAGCAATTTAATGCTAGAACTCAAGATAAACCTGGCAAAATTTGTCCAGTGCAAATCACTGTGTACAAAGACAAATCATTTGATTTTGTTGTTAAGACTCCTCCAGCAGCAGTTCAGTTAATGGAAGCTGCAAAGCTAAAATCTGGTTCTGGTGAGCCTAATCGTAAAAAAGTAGCTAGCGTTACTTGGGAACAAATTAGAACTATCGCTGAAGACAAAATGCCAGACTTAAATGCTTTCACAATTGAGAAAGCTATGAGTATGGTTGCTGGAACAGCTAGATCTATGGGTATAACTGTATCAGGAGATGCTCCTTTTTAATTAAGAAAAAGAAATGGCAAAATTAACAAAAAAGCAAAAAGAGGCTGCTTCAAAAATTGAAAAGAACAAATTATACTCTTTAAAAGATGCTGCTGCATTAATTAAAGTTGTTGCTTCTGCAAAATTTGATGAGTCTGTTGATATCGCAGTTCGTTTGGGTGTTGATCCAAGAAAAGCGAATCAAATGGTAAGAGGTGTGGTAACTTTACCTCACGGAACAGGAAAAGACGTTAAAGTATTAGCGTTGGTTACTCCAGATAAAGAGGCTGAAGCAAGAGAGGCTGGAGCAGATCACGTTGGTCTTGACGATTACTTACAAAAAATTAAAGACGGTTGGACAGATGTTGATGTTATCATCACTATGCCTGCTGTAATGGGTAAATTAGGTCCATTAGGTCGTATTTTAGGACCTAGAGGTTTAATGCCAAACCCTAAAACAGGTACTGTAACTATGGATGTTGCAAAAGCTGTTCAAGAGGTTAAAGCTGGTAAAATTGACTTTAAAGTTGATAAAACTGGTATCGTACACGCAGGAATCGGTAAAGTTTCTTTTGGAGCTGAGCAGATTGTTGACAACGCACACGAAATTATTCAAACATTAATAAAACTTAAACCAACTGCTGCTAAAGGTACATACATTAAAGGTATTCACCTTACAAGCACAATGAGTCCTGCTATCGCATTAGACCCAAAAGCAGTATAATTGGTAGTTAAAAATTTTTAGTATGACTAGAGAAGAAAAATCAATCGCGATTGAAAATTTAACTGCGCAGTTAGCTGGTACAAATATCATTTATGTATCTGATATTTCTGGTTTAAACGCAGAGACAACTTCAAACTTACGTAGAGCTTGTTTTAAAGCAGGTATCAAATTAGAGGTTGTAAAGAACACTTTGCTTGCAAAAGCAATGGAAGCTTCTTCTAATGATTATGGTGATTTACCTACAGTTTTAAGTGGTAATAGTGCTATCTTTATTTCTGATGTTGCTAACGCACCTGGAAAAATTATCAAAGATTTCCGTAAGAAATCTGATAAACCAGTTTTAAAAGGGGCTTACATCAACTCTGAAGTATATATTGGGGACAACCAATTAGATGCATTAGCTACAATTAAATCTAAAGAAGAGCTTATTGGAGAAATCATTGGATTATTACAATCTCCAGCTCAAAGAATTATTTCTGCTTTACAAAACAAATTCGCTGGAAGCGAAGAAGAAGGAGCAGAGTAATTATCGTAAGGAGGTTTGCTTCCTTACTGCTTAATTAGCGCACAATAATTAAATTATATTTTTTACACAAATCATTTTAAACGATAGAAAAAATGGCAGATTTGAAACAATTCGCAGAACAATTAGTTAACTTAACAGTTAAAGAAGTTAACGAATTAGCAACAATATTAAAAGATGAGTACGGAATCGAGCCTGCTGCTGCTGCTGTAGTAGTTGCTGCTGGTGGAGGAGACGGTGCTGCTGAAGAAGCACAAACTGAATTTACAGTTGTATTGAAAGATGCAGGAGCTTCTAAATTAGCTGTTGTAAAATTAGTTAAAGAATTAACTGGTTTAGGTCTTAAAGAAGCTAAAGATGTAGTTGACGGTGCACCAAGCAACGTTAAAGAAGGTGTTTCTAAAGAAGAGGCTGAAGGTCTTAAAAAATCTTTAGAAGAGGCTGGAGCTACTGTTGAGCTTAAATAATTAAACTCAGTTTAAGAACTAGGTTTAGGTCTTGAGTTAACACTCAAAGACCTAAACCATTTTTCGTATAATAAAATATATT
This sequence comes from Flavobacterium movens, assembly GCF_039581425.1. Classification (NCBI taxonomy): domain Bacteria; kingdom Pseudomonadati; phylum Bacteroidota; class Flavobacteriia; order Flavobacteriales; family Flavobacteriaceae; genus Flavobacterium; species Flavobacterium movens. The sequence goes on along the minus strand of NZ_JBCPXY010000004.1, from coordinate 54,825 downwards.
AAGTTTTATTATCCCATAGTTTAAAATACGAAAAAGTTTTAGATCAATACGAAGAAAGAAAATCGGCTTTTTTTTATAGTTTATTTTTAAAGATGTATTGATTATAATAAGAAAGTATAGATTAAACAGTGTGTTTTTACACAAACAAAAATTACTTTTTTTTAATCAAAATTTTGTCCATTGATGATAACAAATCAGACTGAAAGATTGAATTTTGCCTCTACAAAAAATATCCCTGACTATCCAGATTTCTTAGATGTTCAGGTTAAATCTTTTAAAGATTTCTTTCAATTAGAAACGAAATCTGACGAAAGAGGCAACGAAGGGTTATACAACACCTTCATGGAAAACTTCCCAATTACAGATACAAGAAACAACTTTGTATTGGAATTCCTAGATTATTTTGTTGATCCTCCACGTTATACAATTCAAGAATGTATAGAGAGAGGTCTTACTTATAGTGTGCCTTTAAAAGCTAGGTTAAAACTATACTGTACAGATCCAGAACACGAAGATTTTGAAACAATTGTGCAAGATGTTTATCTTGGAACAATACCTTACATGACTCCTAGTGGTACTTTTGTTATTAATGGTGCCGAGCGTGTTGTAGTATCTCAATTACACCGTTCTCCAGGGGTTTTCTTTGGACAGTCATTCCACGCAAATGGAACTAAACTTTATTCTGCAAGAGTAATTCCTTTTAAAGGATCTTGGATAGAATTCTCTACTGATATCAACAGCGTAATGTACGCATATATCGATAGAAAGAAAAAATTACCTGTAACAACTTTATTCCGTGCTATCGGTTTCGAAAGAGATAAGGATATCCTTGAAATTTTCGACTTAGCTGAAGAAATTAAAGTTTCTAAAACTGGTATTAAGAAATATATTGGAAGAAGGCTTGCTGCGCGTGTATTGAACACATGGCACGAGGATTTCGTAGATGAAGATACTGGAGAGGTAGTTTCTATCGAGCGTAACGAAATCATCCTTGATCGTGATACAATTATCGACAAAGATAATGTTGAAGAGATCATCGATTCTAACGTTAAATCTATTTTGTTGCACAAAGAAGATAATAACCAAGCAGATTATGCTATTATCCACAACACGTTACAAAAGGATCCAACTAACTCTGAAAAAGAAGCTGTAGAGCACATTTACCGTCAGTTGCGTAATGCTGAACCGCCTGATGAGGAAACTGCTCGTGGTATTATAGATAAATTGTTCTTCTCTGATCAACGTTATAACTTAGGTGAAGTTGGTCGTTACAGAATGAACAAAAAATTAGATTTAGATATCCCTATGGATAAGCAAGTGCTTACTAAAGAGGATATCATTACAATCGTAAAATATTTGATCGAATTGATCAACTCTAAAGCAGAGATTGATGATATTGATCACTTATCAAACCGTCGTGTTAGAACAGTTGGAGAACAATTGTCTCAACAATTCGGTGTTGGTTTAGCACGTATGGCTAGAACTATTCGTGAGAGAATGAACGTTAGAGATAACGAGGTGTTTACACCAATTGATTTGATTAATGCTAAAACATTATCATCAGTTATTAACTCTTTCTTTGGTACTAACCAGTTATCTCAATTTATGGATCAAACGAATCCATTAGCTGAGATTACACACAAAAGAAGACTTTCTGCACTTGGACCAGGTGGACTTTCGAGAGAGAGAGCTGGTTTCGAGGTTCGTGACGTTCACTATACTCACTATGGTCGTTTATGTCCGATTGAAACTCCTGAGGGACCAAACATTGGTTTGATTTCATCTCTTGGGGTTTATGCGAAAGTAAACGGAATGGGATTCATTGAAACTCCATACCGTAAAGTAACTAATGGTGTAGTTGATTTAGAAAGTACTCCAGTTTACCTAAGTGCTGAAGAAGAAGAAGGTAAAATGATTGCTCAGGCAAACATTGAAATGGATGCTACAGGTAAAATTACAGCTAGCAATGTTATTGCTCGTGAGGAAGGTGACTTCCCGGTTGTTGAGCCATCAGTAGTTCATTATACAGACGTTGCACCAAACCAGATCGCTTCGATTTCTGCATCATTGATTCCTTTCTTGGAGCATGATGATGCGAACCGTGCGTTGATGGGATCTAACATGATGCGTCAGGCAGTTCCTTTGATCCGTCCTGAAGCGCCGATTGTTGGTACAGGTTTAGAGCGTCAGGTAGCTTCAGATTCAAGAGTATTGATCAATGCTGAAGGGCATGGTACTGTTGAATACGTAGATGCTAACATCATTACTATTAAATACGATCGTACAGAAGACGAGAGAATGGTAAGTTTTGATGCTGATGAGAAAACGTACAACTTAATTAAATTTAGAAAAACCAATCAAGGTACAAGTATCAACTTGAAACCTATCGTAAGAAGAGGTGATAGAGTTGTTCCTGGACAAGTATTGTCTGAAGGATATGCTACTCAAAATGGAGAATTAGCTTTAGGTAGAAACTTAAAAGTTGCGTTCATGCCATGGAAAGGGTACAACTTCGAGGATGCGATTGTAATTTCTGAAAAAGTAGTTCGCGATGATATTTTTACTTCTATCCACGTTGATGATTATTCATTAGAGGTTAGAGATACTAAGTTAGGAAACGAAGAGTTAACAAACGATATTCCTAACGTTTCTGAAGAAGCTACTAAAGATTTAGATGAAAACGGTATGATTAGAATTGGAGCCGAGGTTAAACCTGGCGACATTTTGATCGGAAAAATTACACCAAAAGGGGAATCAGATCCTACTCCAGAGGAGAAATTGCTTCGTGCAATCTTCGGGGATAAAGCAGGTGATGTAAAAGATGCTTCATTAAAAGCTTCTCCATCTTTACATGGTGTAGTTCTTGATAAAAAATTATTTGCAAGAGCCGTAAAAGATAAACGTAAACGTACTCAGGATAAAGATGCTTTAGGCGCGTTAGAAATGGAATTCGAAACTAAATTTGTTGAATTAAAAGACAGATTAGTTGAGAAGTTATTCTTGATCGTTAACGGAAAAACATCTCAAGGTGTAATGAATGATTTGGGTGAAGAAGTTTTACCAAAAGGTAAAAAATATACTCAAAAAATGCTTTACGCAGTAGAAGATTTTGCTCACTTAAGCAAAGGTCAATGGGTTGCTGATGACGCTACAAATAAAATGGTTAATGATTTAATTCATAACTATAAAATTAAGCTGAACGACTTACAAGGAGCTTTAAGAAGAGAGAAATTCACTATTACAGTTGGAGATGAATTACCATCTGGAATCTTGAAATTGGCTAAAATCTATATCGCTAAAAAACGTAAGTTAAAAGTTGGTGATAAAATGGCGGGTCGTCACGGTAACAAAGGTATTGTTGCTAGAATCGTTCGTCATGAAGATATGCCTTTCTTAGAAGATGGAACACCGGTAGATATTGTATTGAACCCACTTGGGGTACCTTCACGTATGAACATTGGTCAGATTTATGAGACTGTTCTTGGATGGGCTGGTATGAACTTGGGTAGAAAATTTGCTACTCCAATTTTCGACGGTGCTTCTCTTGACGAGATCAACGCTTTGACTGATGAGGCTAACGTACCACGTTTTGGACATACCTATCTTTATGATGGTGGAACTGGTGAGCGTTTTGCACAAAAAGCGACTGTGGGTGTAATTTACATGCTTAAATTAGGACACATGGTTGATGATAAGATGCACGCACGTTCTATCGGACCATACTCATTGATTACGCAACAGCCACTTGGAGGTAAAGCTCAATTTGGAGGTCAGCGTTTTGGAGAGATGGAGGTTTGGGCACTTGAGGCTTATGGAGCTTCTAGTACACTACGTGAAATCTTAACTGTTAAGTCTGATGACGTTATTGGTAGAGCTAAAACTTACGAGGCTATCGTTAAGGGTGAAACTATGCCAGAACCAGGTTTACCAGAATCATTCAATGTATTAATGCACGAATTGAAAGGTCTAGGTTTAGATCTTCGTTTGGAAGAATAATAAAAGTTTTGGAATCAGTCTCATTTTTTAATGGGACTGATTACTCATTTATAATAAGTTTTTAAAGATTTATACCCGTAACCCGTTCCGATTTTTTATAACAATGCAAGGCATTTTATAACTAGCACTTCAAACAAGAATTTGAGGTTTAGAGAAGTAACCCGAGGTAGTAGCTGAATGATTAACTCTTAATTTTTTAAGAGTAGATTATAAATCTAAATTCAATTTTTTAATTGCAAATAAATCAATAGTAAAAACTATGATGAATAACAGAAACAATAAAGATAAGAATCCAGTAAAAAGATTTAACAAAATTTCTATTGGATTGGCTTCACCAGAATCTATCTTGAAAGAATCAAGAGGAGAGGTTTTAAAGCCAGAAACTATTAACTATAGAACTCACAAACCAGAGCGTGACGGACTTTTCTGCGAAAGAATCTTTGGACCAGTAAAAGATTTCGAATGTGCTTGTGGTAAGTATAAAAGAATTCGTTACAAAGGTATCATCTGTGACCGTTGTGGTGTTGAAGTTACTGAGAAAAAAGTACGTCGTGATAGAGTAGGACACATCAACCTTGTTGTGCCAATTGCTCATATCTGGTACTTCCGTTCTCTTCCAAACAAAATTGGTTATATCCTTGGTCTTCCATCTAAGAAATTAGACATGATCATTTACTACGAAAGATACGTAGTAATCCAAGCTGGTATTGCTAAAAATGCAGATGGAGAATCTTTACAAAGATTAGATTTCTTAACTGAAGAAGAATACTTAAACATTTTAGATACTCTTCCGCAAGAAAACCAATATTTAGATGATTTAGATCCAAACAAATTTGTTGCCAAAATGGGAGCAGAGTGTATTATGGATTTATTAGCTCGTATTGACCTAGATGCTTTATCTTATGAATTAAGACACAGCGCTAACAACGAGACTTCTAAACAAAGAAAAACTGAAGCTTTAAAAAGATTACAAGTTGTTGAGTCTTTCCGTGAGTCTAACGAAAACCGCGAAAATCGTCCTGAGTGGATGATCATGAAAGTGGTTCCAGTTATTCCACCAGAATTACGTCCGCTTGTGCCGCTTGATGGAGGTCGTTTTGCAACTTCAGATTTGAACGACTTATATCGTCGTGTAATCATCCGTAATAACCGTTTGAAAAGATTAATGGAGATTAAAGCTCCAGAAGTTATCTTAAGAAACGAGAAACGTATGTTACAAGAATCTGTAGATTCATTATTCGATAACACACGTAAAGCTTCTGCTGTTAAAACAGAATCTAACAGACCATTAAAATCATTATCTGACTCATTAAAAGGTAAGCAAGGACGTTTCCGTCAAAACTTACTTGGAAAACGTGTGGATTATTCTGCTCGTTCGGTAATTGTCGTTGGTCCAGAGTTAAAATTATACGAGTGCGGATTGCCAAAAGATATGGCTTCTGAATTATACAAACCTTTCGTTATCCGTAAATTGATTGAAAGAGGTATTGTAAAAACAGTAAAATCTGCTAAGAAAATCATTGACAAAAAAGAGCCGGTAGTTTGGGATATTTTAGAAAATGTAATTAAAGGACACCCAGTATTACTGAACCGTGCTCCTACTTTGCACAGACTTGGTATTCAGGCTTTCCAGCCAAAATTAATTGAAGGAAAAGCGATCCAGTTACACCCATTAGTATGTACGGCTTTCAACGCCGATTTCGATGGTGACCAGATGGCGGTTCACTTACCATTAGGACCAGAAGCTATTTTAGAGGCACAATTATTAATGTTGGCTTCTCACAATATCTTGAACCCTGCAAATGGTGCTCCAATTACTGTACCTTCTCAGGACATGGTCTTGGGTCTATATTATATGACCAAAGAGCGTATTTCTACAGAAGATCACAAAATTTTAGGTCAAGATTTGACTTTCTATTCTGCTGAAGAAGTAAACATTGCATTAAACGAAGGAAGATTAGAATTGAATGCTCGTGTGAAAATTAGAGCAAAAGATTTTAATGACGCTGGAGAATTAGTGTACAAAATTATTCAAACAACTGCAGGACGTGTATTATTTAACGAAGTAGTACCTGAAGCAGCTGGATATATCAATGACGTATTAACAAAGAAAAACCTTAGAGATATTATCGGACACATTTTAAGTGTGACTGATGTACCTACAACGGCAGCTTTCTTGGATAATATGAAAGATATGGGTTATAAATTCGCATTTAGAGGAGGTTTATCATTCTCTTTAGGTGATATTAGAATCCCAGAACAAAAAACGAAGTTAATTGCAGATGCTAGAGAGCAAGTTGAAGGTATCTCAACTAACTATAACATGGGTCTTATCACAAATAACGAGCGTTACAACCAAGTTATTGACGTATGGACTTCAGCAAATGCTCAGTTAACAGAATTAGCAATGAAAAATATTAGAGAAGACCAACAAGGTTTCAACTCTGTATATATGATGCTTGACTCTGGGGCGAGGGGTTCTAAGGAACAGATTCGTCAGTTAACTGGTATGCGTGGTTTGATGGCTAAGCCTAAAAAATCTACTGCTGGCGGTGGTGAGATTATTGAAAACCCGATTCTTTCTAACTTTAAGGAAGGTCTTTCGATCCTTGAGTACTTCATTTCTACTCACGGTGCTCGTAAAGGTCTTGCGGATACGGCTCTTAAAACGGCCGATGCTGGTTACTTAACAAGAAGGCTTCATGACGTTTCTCAAGATGTTATTGTTAACATCGAAGATTGTGGAACTTTAAGAGGTGTTGAAGTTGCGGCATTGAAGAAAAATGAGGAAATCGTTGAATCTTTAGGAGAGAGAATTTTAGGACGTGTTGCATTACAAGACGTTATCAATCCTCTTACTAACGAAGTAATGGTTAAATCTGGAGAGCAAATTACTGAAGCAATTATGAGAACTATCGAAGCTTCTCCAATTGAAAAAGTAGAAGTTAGATCTCCATTAACTTGTGAAGCTTTAAAAGGTATTTGTGCTAAATGTTACGGTAGAAACTTAGCTACAGGTAAGATGACACAAAGAGGTGAAGCTGTCGGAGTTATTGCAGCTCAGTCTATTGGAGAGCCAGGTACACAGTTGACACTTCGTACGTTCCACGTTGGAGGGGTTGCTGGAGGTATTTCTGAAGAGTCTAGTATTGTTACAAGATTCGCAGGTAGACTTGAAATTGAAGATTTAAAAACAGTTAAAGGTGAAGATGGAGAAGGAAACTCTGTTGATATCGTAGTTTCACGTTCAACTGAACTGAAATTAGTTGACGAGAAAACTGGAATTGTTTTAAATACACATAATATTCCTTACGGTTCTAGTATCTTCGTTGGAGATGGAGAAACTGTAGCAAAAGGAACTGTAATCTGTAAATGGGATCCATATAACGGTGTAATTGTTTCTGAGTTTACAGGTAAGATTGCTTACGAGGATTTAGAGCAAGGACAATCGTTCATGGTTGAGATCGATGAGCAGACTGGTTTCCAGGAAAAAGTAATTTCTGAGGCTAGAAACAAAAAATTAATCCCAACTTTATTAGTTTATGGTAAAGAAGGTGAATTGATTCGTTCTTACAACTTACCAGTAGGTGCACACTTAATGGTTGAAAATGGCGAGAAAATTAAAGCAGGTAAAGTATTAGTAAAAATCCCACGTCGTTCTTCTAAAGCAGGCGATATCACGGGAGGTTTACCAAGAATTACTGAGCTTCTTGAGGCTCGTAACCCTTCAAACCCAGCAGTTGTATCTGAAATTGATGGAGTTGTATCTTTCGGTAAAATCAAAAGAGGTAACCGTGAGATCGTTATCGAGTCTAAATTTGGTGAGATTAAAAAGTATTTAGTTAAACTTTCTAGCCAAATCTTAGTACAAGAAAATGACTTCGTAAGAGCGGGAGTTCCATTGTCTGATGGTGCTATTACACCAGATGATATCTTAAGAATTCAAGGTCCAGCTGCTGTTCAACAGTATTTGGTAAATGAAATTCAAGAGGTTTACCGTTTGCAAGGGGTAAAAATTAATGATAAGCACTTTGAGGTTGTAATTCGTCAAATGATGCGTAAAGTAAGAGTTGAGGATCCAGGAGATACTTTATTCTTAGAAGATCAATTAATTCATACTAAAGACTTTATTGTTCAAAACGATAAATTATATGGTATGAAAGTGGTAGAAGATGCTGGAGATTCTTCAGTATTAAAACCTGGTCAGATCATTACACCTCGTGAGTTACGTGATGAAAATTCATTATTGAAACGTACAGATAAAAATCTTGTTGTAGCAAGAGACGTAATTACTGCAACTGCAACGCCAGTTTTACAAGGTATTACAAGAGCTTCGTTACAAACTAAATCATTTATTTCTGCGGCTTCATTCCAGGAGACAACGAAAGTACTTAACGAAGCTGCAGTAGCTGGTAAAGTAGATGATCTAGAAGGATTAAAAGAAAATGTAATTGTTGGACACAGAATTCCTGCGGGAACTGGTATGAGAGAGTACGATAACACTATCGTAGGATCTAAAGATGATTACAACGAAATGATGGCTAATAAAGAAGAATACATTTATTAATTAGGAAACTATGAGTAATCCGAAACAACAACAAGAGCAAATTAATATTGAGTTGGACGAAACTATTGCAGAAGGAATTTATTCTAATCTTGCAATTATCAATCACTCATCATCAGAGTTTGTTTTAGATTTTGTAAGCATTATGCCAGGTATTCCTAAAGCCAAGGTAAAGTCAAGAATTGTCTTGACACCACAACATGCTAAAAGATTATTAAAAGCAATAGGTGAAAATATCCATAGATTTGAGGCAGCTCATGGCGAAATCAAAGAAACGGAACAAGCACCAATTCCGCTTAATTTTGGTCCAACTGGACAAGCATAAATTTTTAAAAGCCCCTTTTTTAAGGGGCTTTTTTTATGGATTATGAAAAAAAGCATTTTATCGGATTTAATTTACTTTAGTCGGGTAATTTTCTTTTCAAGAAAGTATTTATTTAACTTGCTATAGCCTAAAAAAGATTAAATTTTGAAATATAATGACTTAGTAAGGTTGATTAATTCAAATTATAAAAAAGCGCTAATTTAAATATTAGCGCTTTTTTTATGTTTAAAAATGAGATCTTTATAATGAGCATTAAAAATATTTTTTTGTTCTCCCAACCTTTTTATTAAATCAATACTCTATATAAATAAGAAGCTTCTCGAAAGTTTTTAACTTATATATAATAGAGTATGAAAAAGAAATTCACCTTAGAAATTGCAACTCCTTGTTCTGAAAATTTTGATAAAATGATTCCAAACTCACAGGGTTCATTCTGTAATTCATGTATGAAGAATGTTATCGATTTGAGTAAAAAGACAAATTCAGAAGTAGCTAAGTTTATTAATGAAAATAAGGATAAAAATATCTGCGCACGATTAAAAACGAAGCAGTTGGAAGAGGAATTTGTTTATAATGAAACTTCTAAAATAAATAGTTTAAAATATGCGACTGTTGCTGCGTCTGTTTTGTTGGCATCAAATCTTGTTGCACAAGAAAAAGAACCTATTAAAACAGAAATAAGCTGCCCTAAACCAGATGTATATAAAGTAGGTAAGGTGGCTTACAATCAAATTCAAAATGAAGAAGTTTCAATAATAATTAAAGGAAAATTATTAGAAGCAAAAACCAATAAATCTTTTGACAGAAAGACTTATTCTAATTTAATGATTGCTTTTAGTGGCTCGCAAAATCCTGTAAAAGTAAATTATAAAACAGGAGAGTTTTCTATAGAATCGAAGGTTCTAAAGAATAGTAAAACGTTAATGGTTACAATCACGGCTAATGATTATTACCTTTCAAAAGAGATATCCTTTGATGTGAAATCAATTAAAAATAATGTTTTAATGAAAAATATAATCGTTGGTTCAGAAGAACTTAACAGAATATATATTGCCGGCGGATTGGGAATTAATTATACGGAGTAATATTAAATTTACATTGGGGGATGTAAATAAAAAAGGCTGTCTAAATAAAATTTGACAGCCTTTTTCTTTTTTTATCTAAAGAAAGTTTATTTAATCAAACTCAGATGTAAAATACAATTTGACAGTTGGATATTTGCTTTGTGTCATCTGAATAGTAAAATCAGAATCAGCTAAGAAAACCAATTGCCCGTATTTATCATGAGCCAAGAATTTTTGCTTAATACGTTTAAATTCTTTGAATTCTTCATTTTTAGCATCATCAGGTTTTACCCAGCAAGCTTTATGTACAGGAAAGTTTTCGTATGTACATTTTGCTCCATATTCGTGCTCTAAACGGTATTGAATTACCTCGTACTGAAGTGCACCAACAGTTCCGATAACTTTACGGTTGTTCATTTCTAAAGTAAACAACTGAGCAACTCCTTCATCCATTAACTGGTCAACTCCTTTTTCCAATTGTTTCGCTTTCATTGGATCAGCATTATTGATGTATCTAAAGTGCTCTGGAGAGAAACTTGGAATACCTTTAAAGCTCATGATTTCGCCTTCAGTTAAAGTATCTCCAATTTTAAAGTTTCCTGTATCGTGCAAACCTACAATATCACCTGGGTAAGAAATATCAACGATTTCTTTTTTCTCAGCGAAAAAGGCATTTGGACTTGAGAATTTTAAATTTTTCTTTTGACGAACGTGGTAATATGGTTTGTTTCTTTCGAAAGTTCCAGAAACGATTTTGATGAAGGCTAAACGGTCACGGTGTTTAGGATCCATGTTTGCGTGGATTTTGAAAACAAATCCAGTCATCTTCTCTTCAGTAGGTTCAACTGTACGAGTTTCAGAATCTTTTGGTCTTGGAGAGGGCGCAATTGTAATGAAACAATCTAACAACTCACGAACCCCGAAATTATTCAAAGCAGAACCAAAGAATACGGGCTGGATTTTTCCATCCAAATAATCTTGACGTTCAAATTTTGGATATACTTCGTCAATCAATTCTAATTCTTCACGAAGTTTATTAGCTGCTTTTTCACCAACAATTTTATCTAATTCCGGATTGTTCTGAACATCAGAAAACGCAATTGTTTCTTCAATGTTTTTACGGCTGTCTCCGCTAAAAAGGTTAATGTTTTCTTCCCAAAGATTGTAAATTCCTTGGAAATCATAGCCCATTCCGATTGGGAAACTTAAAGGCGTAACTTTTAAACCTAATTTTTGTTCTACTTCATCCATTAGATCGAAAGCATCCTTACCTTCACGATCTAATTTATTGATGAAAACAATCATCGGAATGTTACGCATTCTACAAACAGCAACCAACTTTTCAGTTTGTTCCTCAACCCCTTTTGCAACGTCAATTACGACAATTACACTATCAACAGCAGTTAAAGTTCTAAAAGTATCTTCGGCAAAATCCTTGTGTCCAGGAGTATCCAAGATATTGATTTTTTTATCTTTATAATTAAAAGCAAGTACAGAAGTAGAAACCGAGATACCTCTTTGGCGTTCGATTTCCATAAAGTCACTCGTTGCTCCTTTTTTAATTTTATTATTTTTTACCGCTCCAGCTTCCTGAATAGCCCCTCCAAATAACAGTAATTTTTCCGTTAATGTAGTTTTACCAGCATCGGGATGCGAGATAATTCCAAATGTTCTTCTGCGTTGTATTTCTTTTAAAAAGCTCATATTTCGTATAAATAGGTTGCAAAAGTACTATTAAATACGGCTTTATAAAAATATTCACTTCTTAAATTTGGGAAGTCTTTATTATTAGGTAGCTTTTTAGAAAAAAATATGGCTGTTTTTCAACAGCCATAAATAGTCATTTTTAAAATTACTGATTAATTGACCAAATTGAACATCCTTTTGAGGGACATTGTATTTTTACCCATTTATCGGCTTGAGTTGTCGAGTACCAAGTTGAGTTTCCTGTAAAATCTTTAATTTGAGTATTTGCCAAGTTGGTTTGAGTCCATCTTTCTTGCCAAACGTCTTAATTTTTAAATTATTTCTGATAAAAGGATTATTCATTTTGTAGTAACAAGCAAAGTCAAATACCGAACTGTTGACTTTGTTAACCCAATCATTTTAGAACGTTTATATTCGAATCCTATTAATTAGTTTAGTTAAATAGTAAGTTTTGTAATTGATGAAATTTAGGTCTAAAAAGATGGATGTTGTTGTTTTTTTGTACTGTAAATTATTAATTATCTATCTAAAGTGTTTTTTTTTTTTTGATATAACTTTATTTTGCGAGAAGAATGCTCGTTGCAAAAGCGTTGTAGTGTTGAGAACTTTTTTTAGAGTGCTAATAATTAAGAGTTTATTTAGTTCTTAAATTTAAAATTTGAAACCAACTTAAAAATTTGTCTTTCATTAAATTAAGAAAATGAAAATGGCTCATTTTGTTTGAGTGTAACAAACTATCCTATAATTTTTTGTTAATAGTATATCGGATAGTTGGATTATGTAATTGAATTGTTATTTTTGTTCGTTATAAGTTACGAAAGAACTATACTTTAATTATTTATGTTTAAGTTGAGCATACATAATTTGAGAGTGATTATCTAAAACAGGCTTACATTCAAATAAAAATTAAAATAATGTTATTAAAAAAATTACAGCTAAAAACAATTGATTTCAAGTTTGCACTAACAATTTGTTTTTTTCTTTTTTTTACTCCAATTATCACAGCGCAAGAAATTATTCCTGATGTTGTAGCTCAAAAACCAGTTGAAGCTCCTTCTGGCGGAAAATTGAAAATCGATGGAATTATTGCGACAGTAGGAGATTATATTGTTTTAGATTCTGATATCGATAAAGGATTTTTAGAAATTACTGCTCAAGGTGGATCTATAAAAGATATTACAAGATGCCAAATGCTTGGTAAACTTTTAGAAGACAAATTATATGCTCACCAAGCTATTCAAGATAGTATTATTGTGAGTGATGCTGAAGTTAGAAGTATGATGGACGAGCGTCTAAACTACATGACACAGCAAGTTGGCGATATCAATAAAGTAGTTGAATACTATAAAAAAAGTTCTGTAGAAGAATTTAAAACTTATTTTGCAGATATCTTGAAGGAGCAAAAGCTAGCTTCAGAGATGAGAGATAAGATTATTAAAGATGTTGAGATCACTCCAGAGGAAGTTAGAAATTTCTTCAAGAAAATTCCAAAAGATGAATTGCCAACTTTTGGTGCCGAAATGGAGGTAGCACAAATTGTGGTAGAGCCTAAAATTTCTAAAGAAGACAAACAGAAAGTTATCGATAGATTAAATGCGATAAGAAAAGATGTTCTTGAGGGATCTAGTTTTGCTACAAAGGCAGTTTTATATTCTCAAGATCCAGGATCTTCTCCAAATGGGGGATACTACAAAATGACAAGAAGAACTCCTTTTGTCAAAGAATTTAAAGATGTCGCTTTTAGTTTGCAGGCTGGAGAAATTTCAGAGCCTTTTGAAACAATCTATGGATATCATATTATCATGGTGGAAAAAATTAAAGGACAGGAAGTTGAGCTTCGTCATATCTTGATTTCTCCAACCGTGTCAGAAGCGGCTCTAAAAGAAGCAAAAGAAAGAATTACCAATATTAGAAATAAAATTGTTAATAAAGAATTGACTTTTGCTGAAGCTGCAAGAACAGAATCTGACGAAAAGGAAACTAGAACAAACGGTGGAACATTGGTGAATCCAACAACACAAGATGCTCGTTTTGAGTTGACTAAAATGGATCCGACTTTATATAGCCAAGTTTCAAATTTAAAAGGAGATGAAGTTTCTCAGCCACTTTTAAATACAGATGATAAAGGTAAAAAAACGTATAAGTTAATTACGGTTACAAACAGAATTGATGAGCATACAGCTGATTATGCAAAGGATTATACTAAGATTAAAGAATTGGCATTAAAAGAAAAACAGATTAATGCAATTGCAAAATGGTTTGATACTAAAATTAAAGATACTTACATCAAGATCATTGGAGAATATAAAGATTGTTCTTTTGCGAACAACTGGCTGAAAAAATAAGTTTTAATAAATAAATAAAAAGAGTTAGTTTTATGATTTCATAGAATTAACTCTTTTTAATTTTAAATACATTCATAAATGTCTGACGTAGCAGCAATTCACAATTTAGTTCAAAAAAGAAACGAATTAAAAAAAGAAATAGCGAAAATCATTGTAGGGCAAGATGCCGTTGTAGATCAAATTTTACTTTGTATATTTTCTGGGGGACACGCGCTTTTAATTGGGGTCCCTGGTTTGGCAAAAACCTTAATGATAAATACTCTGTCTCAGGCTTTAGGTCTAGATTTTAAGAGAATTCAGTTTACGCCAGATTTAATGCCTTCGGATATTTTAGGAAGCGAAATTTTGGATGAGAATAGGAATTTCAAGTTCATTAAAGGTCCAATTTTCTCTAATATTATTTTGGCTGACGAGATAAACAGAACACCTCCAAAAACACAAGCGGCTTTGTTAGAAGCTATGCAGGAAAGATCGGTTACGATTGCAGGACAACATCATAAATTAGATTTGCCTTATTTTGTTTTGGCAACTCAAAACCCTATTGAACAGGAAGGAACTTATCCATTGCCGGAAGCGCAATTGGACCGCTTTATGTTTGCTATCAAATTAGAATATCCAACTTTTGAAGAAGAAGTTCAGGTTGTGAAACGAACAACTTCTGATGTTAAAACAGAAATTAATCCGTTATTTAATGCTCAGGAAATTATCGATTTTCAGCACCTGATTCGTAGAATCCCAGTTGCAGATAACGTTATTGAATATGCAGTGACTTTGGTGAGTAAAACTCGTCCAGATAATAGTTTGACTAATGACTTTGTGAAAAATTATTTAGATTGGGGAGCAGGGCCAAGAGCTTCACAGAATTTAATCCTAGCAGCAAAAGCGCATGCAGCTTTTAATGGTAAGTTCTCGCCAGATATTGAAGATGTACAGGCAGTAGCAACAGGAATTCTTCGTCATAGAATTATAAAGAATTATAAAGCAGATGCTGAAGGTATAACAGAAGAGGTGATTATTAAAAAACTAATGTAAAATCTAAAATTTGCATTTATAGTAATCCTGACAATTTATTGTCAGGATTTTTTGTTTTTAGAAACTCGAAAAAGCTTTTCAAGATGACGTTTTAAATCCCAACTATAACGTTATAATTGCTTATTTAGAAAGATTCTTTGTGAAAATGGAGGTAAAATCTCACTTCCTTTATAACATCAAATTTCGACTTTGTTAAAGAAAGGATTTTTAAATGTTAATAATTCATTATTTTAATATAAAATTGAGTTTTTGGTAAAAACAAGCAGTGAAAATCGTTTTTTAGCAATAATAATTTTTCAAAAGGCTAGTTCTATTAAATTTTTTTTAATTATCGTCTTTAATGCTTAAATTTGCATCAAAAAAATAAATCCGCTTTTATTATGAATATTTATCAGGATTACCTTCAAGAAATTGAAGAAAGAAAAAATCAAGGGTTGCACCCAAAACCAATTGACGGAGCTGAATTATTAAGCGAAATCATTTCTCAAATTAAAGATGTTGATAACGCATATCGCGAAGACTCTCTTAAGTTTTTTATTTACAATACTTTACCAGGTACGACAAGTGCAGCAGGTGAAAAAGCTAAGTTTTTAAAAGAAATTATTTTAGGTCAATCAATAGTAAAAGAAATTACTCCAACTTTTGCTTTTGAATTATTATCGCACATGAAGGGTGGACCTTCTATTGAGGTATTGTTAGATTTAGCTTTAGGAAATGACGCAGCAATCGCAAAACAAGCTGCAGATGTTCTTAAAACACAAGTTTTCCTTTACGAAGCAGATACAGATCGTTTAGTAGAGGCATTCAAAAATGATAATGCAATTGCAAAAGAAATCCTTGAAAGTTATGCTCAAGCTGAGTTTTTTACAAAACTTCCAGAAGTAGCAGACGAAATTAAAGTGGTTACTTTTATTGCTGGTGAAGGTGATATTTCAACAGATTTACTTTCTCCAGGAAATCAAGCTCACTCTCGTTCAGATCGTGAACTTCACGGACAATGTATGATTACGCCTCAAGCGCAACAAGAAATTAAAGCGTTACAAGCACAGCATCCAGATAAAAGCGTAATGTTAATCGCTGAAAAAGGAACAATGGGAGTTGGTTCTTCTAGAATGTCAGGTGTAAACAACGTGGCGCTTTGGACTGGAAAACAAGCAAGTCCTTATATTCCATTCGTAAATATTGCTCCAATTGTTGGTGGAACAAACGGAATTTCTCCAATTTTCCTAACAACTGTTGATGTGACTGGTGGTATTGGTCTAGACCTTAAAAACTGGGTTAAAAAAGTAGATACAGAAGGAAATGTTATTCGTAATGAAAATGACGAACCAATTCTTGAGCAAACATACTCTGTTGCAACAGGAACAGTTTTGACTATCAATATTAAAGAGAAAAAACTTTATAATGGAGATCAGGAATTGATCGACATTTCTAAAGCATTTACTCCTCAAAAAATGGAATTTATCAAAGCAGGTGGTTCTTACGCTATCGTATTTGGTAAAAAACTTCAAACATTAGCGGCGAAAGTTTTAGATGTTGAAGCTCCTTTAGTGTATGCGCCTTCAAAAGAGGTTTCTCACGAAGGACAAGGTCTTACAGCTGTTGAGAAAATCTTCAATAAAAATGCTGTTGGTATCGCTCCAGGTAAAGTTTTACACGCTGGTTCTGACGTTCGTGTAGAAGTAAACATTGTGGGTTCTCAAGATACTACAGGTCTTATGACTGCGCAGGAATTAGAATCTATGGCTGCAACAGTAATTTCACCAATTGTTGATGGTGCTTATCAATCAGGTTGTCACACTGCTTCTGTTTGGGATAAAAAAGCGCAAGCTAATATTCCTAAATTGATGAAATTTATGAATGATTTTGGTTTGATCACAGCTCGTGACCCAAAAGGCGTTTATCATGCAATGACTGACGTAATCCACAAAGTACTTAACGATATTACTATTGATGAGTGGGCTATCATTATTGGTGGTGACTCTCATACAAGAATGTCAAAAGGTGTTGCTTTTGGTGCTGACTCAGGAACTGTTGCTCTTGCATTGGCTACTGGAGAAGCTTCAATGCCAATTCCAGAATCTGTAAAAGTTACTTTCAAAGGAGATATGAAAGGGTATATGGACTTCCGTGATGTGGTTCATGCTACTCAAGCTCAAATGCTTCACCAATTTGGAGGAGAAAATGTTTTCCAAGGTAGAATTATCGAGGTTCACATTGGAACACTTACTGCTGACCAAGCGTTTACATTCACTGACTGGACTGCAGAGATGAAAGCAAAAGCTTCTATCTGTATTTCTGAAGATGATACTTTGATCGAATCATTGGAGATTGCTAAAGGCAGAATCCAAATCATGATCGACAAAGGTATGGACAACGATAAACACGTTCTTCAAGGATTGATCAACAAAGCTGATAAGAGAATTGCTGAGATTAAATCGGCTGAAAAACCAGCTTTAACTCCAGATGCAAATGCTAAATATTATGCTGAAGTAGTAGTTGATCTTGATCAAATTGCTGAGCCAATGATCGCCGATCCAGACGTAAATAATGCTGATGTTTCGAAAAGATATACTCATGATACTATCAGACCGTTATCTTTCTACGGAGGTGAGAAAAAAGTAGATCTTGGATTTATCGGATCTTGTATGGTTCACAAAGGAGATATGAAAATCCTTGCTCAAATGTTGAAAAATGTAGAAGCACAAACAGGAAAAGTTGAATTCAACGCGCCTCTTGTTGTTGCTCCTCCAACTTATAACATTGTAGATGAATTAAAAGCTGAAGGTGACTGGGAAGTTTTACAAAAATATTCTGGTTTCGAATTTGACGATAATGCTCCAAAAGGTGCTGCGCGTACAGAATACGAAAACATGTTGTATTTAGAGCGTCCAGGATGTAACCTTTGTATGGGTAACCAAGAAAAAGCAGCAAAAGGAGATACTGTAATGGCAACTTCAACGCGTCTTTTCCAAGGTAGAGTTGTGGAAGATAAAGAAGGTAAAAAAGGAGAATCATTGCTTTCTTCAACACCAGTTGTAGTTTTATCTACAATTTTAGGAAGAACTCCAACATTAGCAGAATATACAACTGCAGTAGAAGGTATCAACTTGACTAAGTTTGCTCCTTCTAATAAATCATTAGTAATGTAATCTTACGATTATTAATATATCAAAAGCCCGAGTGATAAACTCGGGCTTTTTCTTTTATAGCTCTTCTATTTTTTGTAACTTGTCATGTTCAAAATAAAATAAAAAAACAAAAAATAATATAGGACTTATGGCTTTTGATATCGAAATGATTAAAAAAGTGTACGAAAACATGCCAAATCGTGTTGATAAAGCACGAGAGATTGTTGGACGTCCACTTACATTGACAGAGAAAATTTTATACAATCACCTTTGGGATGGAAATCCGACTCAGGCGTTTGGCAGAGGAGTTGATTATGTTGATTTCGCACCAGATCGTGTTGCGTGTCAAGATGCAACGGCACAAATGGCATTATTGCAGTTTATGCATGCAGGAAAATCTAAAGTAGCAGTACCAACAACGGTTCACTGTGATCACTTGATTCAGGCAAAAGTAGATGCTGCAACCGATTTGGCCCGAGCAAAAACACAAAGTAATGAGGTTTTTGATTTTTTATCGTCTGTTTCTAATAAATACGGAATTGGCTTTTGGAAACCAGGAGCCGGAATTATTCACCAAGTAGTACTTGAAAACTACGCTTTCCCAGGTGGAATGATGATTGGTACCGATTCTCACACTGTAAACGCAGGAGGATTAGGAATGGTAGCAATTGGTGTTGGTGGAGCCGACGCTGTTGATGTAATGTCTGGAATGGCTTGGGAACTTAAATTTCCTAAATTGATTGGAGTTAAGTTAACTGGTAAATTATCAGGATGGACAGCTCCTAAAGACGTTATTTTGAAAGTGGCTGGTATTCTAACTGTAAAAGGAGGAACGGGAGCCATTGTTGAATATTTTGGCGAAGGTGCAACAGCGATGTCTTGTACGGGTAAAGGAACGATCTGTAATATGGGTGCCGAAATTGGAGCAACAACTTCAACTTTTGGATATGATGCGTCTATGAGTCGTTACTTGCGTTCAACAAATAGAGCTGATGTTGCTGATGCAGCTGATAAAGTAGCATCTTACTTAACAGGAGATCCGGAAGTTTATGCAAATCCAGAACAATATTTCGATCAAGTTATCGAAATCAATTTATCTACATTAGAGCCACATTTAAATGGACCATTTACACCAGATTTAGCGACTCCAATTTCTAAAATGAAAGAAGAAGCAATTAAAAATAACTGGCCATTACAAATTCAGGTTGGTTTAATTGGTTCTTGTACCAACTCTTCTTACGAAGATATTTCTCGTGCTGCTTCTTTAGCAAGACAAGTTGCCGCTAAAAACTTAAAAACAAAAGCAGAGTTTACCATTACTCCGGGTTCTGAAACAGTTCGTTCAACGATCGAAAGAGACGGATTTATTGAAACATTCCATAAAATTGGTGCAACTGTTTTTGCCAATGCCTGCGGACCATGTATTGGTATGTGGGACAGAGAAGGAGCTGAAAAAGAAGAAAGAAATACCATTGTTCACTCTTTCAACCGTAACTTCTCAAAACGTGCAGACGGTAATCCTAATACATTGGCTTTTGTTGGTTCTCCGGAATTGGTAACCGCAATGGCAATCGCGGGTGATTTAAGTTTTAACCCATTAACAGATAAGTTGATTAACGAAGATGGGGAAGAAGTGATGCTTGATGCTCCAACTGGGGATGAACTTCCTGCTAAAGGATTCTATGCCGAAGATCCAGGATTTCAAGCTCCGGCAGCAGACGGCTCAGGAGTTCAGGTTGTTGTAAATCCAACATCAGAACGTTTACAATTATTGGCTCCATTTGATGCTTGGGATGGGAAAAATATCACAGGTGCAAAATTGTTAATCAAAGCTTTTGGAAAATGTACAACAGATCATATTTCTATGGCAGGACCATGGTTACGTTTCCGTGGACATTTAGATAATATTTCAAATAATATGTTGATTGGTGCTGTAAACGCATATAACCAAAAAACAAATTCGGTTAAAAATCAATTAACAGGACAATATGATGCAGTTCCTGCAGTTGCTCGTGCGTACAAAGCGGCTGGAGTGCCTTCGATTGTTGTGGGAGATCATAATTATGGCGAAGGTTCATCTCGTGAACACGCCGCTATGGAACCTCGTTTCTTAGGAGTTAAAGCAGTATTGGTAAAATCTTTTGCGCGTATCCACGAAACAAACCTTAAAAAGCAAGGTCTTTTAGGATTGACATTTGCAAACGAAGCTGATTATGATAAAATCCAAGAGGATGATACTATTAACTTCTTAGATTTAACAGAATTTGCTCCAGGAAAACCATTGACATTAGAATTTGTTCACGCAGATGGCACCAAAGATATTATTTTGGCTAACCATACGTATAATGAAGGACAAATTGGGTGGTTTGTTGCAGGTTCTGCATTAAACTTAATTGCAGCTGGAAAAGCTTAATTTTTAGATTTATATATTGTAAAATGCCCTGTTTTTACAGGGCATTTTTTATTATGATTAATTTGGTTTACTAGTTTGCGGTAGATAAATTCAAGCCAGATGATAAAACTTTGATGTGATTGAGTTGCGTTTTGTCAAATTCTTCTATGTCAATGCTGTAAATATTTTGAGAAGGAGTGTTTGAGAAGTCATCTTGAAGAGTTCCGCCAAGTATGTATAATTTGTTGTTGTAATAATGCATGCTAGAACCTTTTAATTGAATATCAACCAGATATTCCTTTAATTGTTTTGTTTTAATATCATAAAGATATACCTGATTGTTTTCAAAGAAATAAATTATATTTTCATGAAAGGTTACAGCTGGTCTTTCTAATCCTGTAAATAATTCTCCTTCAGTCTGCCATTTTTCAGTTTTTAGATCAAAGGTTTCAATTTGAGATAAAGGGGTGTCATTGTTTCCTCCAATTAAATAAATTTTATCAGCTATTAGAACGCCCGAAGTTTCTTTAGCTACTGGCATACTTGCAAGCTCATACCAATAGCCAGAAGTGATATTGTATTGGTGTACTTTATTTGTAAATGTCTTTTTGTCTTTATCATTCATTTTTATTGAGCCTCCAATTACAATTATATTGTCATTGTAGGTAAATGCCGCAGCATTAGATGCTTGATGCGGATTTGTTTTATCAATTGTAATACTTTGCTTTTTAGTGTCAAATACCTCAATCTCATTTTGTAGGTATTCAAAAATTCCATTATCAGAAATTTTTTTTCCGCCTAAAATATAGATTTTACCGTCGTAATAATTGAGGTTGTGATAAGCTCTTTTTTTGAATTTTAGATTTGATTCTTCCCAAGAATTATTTTGTATGTCGTATACCAGTAATTTTTCTTTATAAGAGAAATAATTTGGATTATTGCGAATTTCTCTGAGGTAATCTTTTAAAGTAAAATCCGGCCGTTCTCGTTTGACTTTTTCCCAAGGATCTGTTTTATAGCTTGCATCTCCGCCTATAATATAGATTTTGCTGTCTTGTAAAATTGATCCAAAAGAGGTAATTCTATATTGTAAAGGAGCTAATTTGGTTGTGTTCAGTTTAGATTTTAATCTTAATTTGCGATTTTTAGTAATAACTAAGCCTTTTAAATTTTCTATAGTTTCTTGAAGAAAAATTTTGAAGTCTACTTTTTTTAAATCACTTAAAGCAATTTTTGTGGTAATAAATCCAATATGCGAAAATTGTAAACTATCTTGATCTTTGAAATTAGAGGGCAATTTTAAGGTAAATTCGCCATTGCTATTCGTTAAAGTTCCAAAACTTCCTGATATGCTGGTAATGTTAGTGTCTTCTAAAGCTGTTTTGTTTTTTTTAGAGAGTACCATTCCCTTTATAATTTGCGCATTTGTAATAAAAGGAAAGAAAATGATGAGATAGAATAGATTTTTCAAAATATCTAGGTTTTTTATTAGGTTAAATTTAATAAAAAAATATATGTTTTGTAAAAAACTGCCTTTCAAAAAGTTGGATTAATTTTTATGCAGAGACTGTTAATTCGAGGTAAAATAATTGTTAAAAACACAGGTTTTTTTACATTAAAAAGTTAAATTCGCTTTTTAGGCAATATATTTGTCTTTTTTGAGTTCAGATTATGGTATAACATTAAAAAAAGGGTAAAAACTTTTAAATAGGGAATATGGTTTATAGGTTAATAATAGTATTGTTTTTTTTCAGTGTAGGAGCTTTGGCGCAGGATAATTTTATTAAGCACAAAATTTCACAAGGAGATAACCTTTCTGTTATTGCTAAAAAATATGGAGTAAAAGTAAAAGATATCGCAGACGCAAACCCAAATGCTCCTAAAATATTAAAACTAAATTCAATCCTTTTAATCCCGAATAAAAATAAAACCACTACAAAAGTAAAGACTAAAAATGTTGAAGTTGCAGTAAATGATAATACTTCTAATACTTCTGGCACTCATGAAGTAGCTTCCAAAGAAACGCTTTGGGGAATTTCTAAAAAATATAATGTCTCTGTTGATGATTTAAAGAAAGCAAATCCACTTTTGGAAACAGAAGGACTGAAAATTGGACAGCAGATTATTATTCCTTCGGATGTAGCTTTAGTAAATGAAAAACCAATCGAAACTAATGCTGAAGTAGTATCGACAGATGTAGAGCTTATTAGGGAAGTGAAGTCAAAAGAAACGAAATATGGCATTTCTAAAGAATATGGTATTACAGTTGCAGAGTTAGAACGCCAGAATCCTTCAATTAAAGGTAAAGTCCCTGTTGGATATTTGTTGAAAATTCGCATTCCAAAAGAAAAAGCAGATGCAATTCAAGCCGCAAAAACAGTGCAAGAGACCAACGTGCAAACTGACGTTTCTTCTAGTCAAATAGCAGAAACAACTGCAAATCAGGAAATAAAAAGAGATTCAACTCTTGTGAGAACAGGAAATTATTCGGTGTTAATTGATCAGCTTATCGCAAGTGCAACAGAAAATATAGGCACGAGATATAGATCAGGCGGAACAACAAAAGCGGGGTTTGACTGTTCAGGATTAATGTTTTGTACTTTCGGTAATTTTGATATTAAACTTCCTAGAAGTTCAATAGAGCAATCTAGAATAGGAACAAAAGTAACTTCAGACGAAGCGCAAAAAGGCGATTTAATTTTCTTTAGAACCAATGGTAGACGTCATATAAATCACGTAGGTATGGTTGTTGAAAATGTTGATGGTGAAATTAAATTTGTGCATTCATCTACTCACGGCGGTGTGATGATTTCTTCAACAAAAGAACCATATTACACAAGAACATTTTCTCAAGTAAACCGCGTTTTGAATTAAGCTTCTAGAAATACACTTTTCAATATTTCTAATCTAAAAGGTTTATTCCAGAAATCAGTGACGTACTTATTTTCTTTTACTTTCTTGATTTCATCACTATCTAAGGTCGAAGAAAGCACAAAAATTTCAATATTTTGTTTTATATCTTCTGGCAGCCGGTCAAATTCTTTCAAAAATTCAAATCCGTCCATAATAGGCATCTGAATGTCTAAAAGGATAATTAATGGATTTTGATTCTGATTTTTTAGTAACCAGTTCATTCCTTCTTTTCCATTATTGGCTATATAAACAGGATTAATGTCTAGCCCTTTTTTAAGCAGTTTTTTAGTGACAAATTGATCAATCAGATTGTCTTCTATAATTACAAATTGAGATCTATACGGCATATGAATTTGGTATTGTTACTATAAATTTACTTCCAACTCTGCTTTCAGAAAAAACGGAAATGTCTCCTTTAATATTTTCAACTGCTTCTTTTACGATATACAAGCCTAATCCGGAACCTTTATTTTTGTTAGTTCCAAAATACATGTCAAAAATATTAGCTTTATGATCGTCATGAATTCCGATTCCATTATCGGATACTTCAATTTTATTTAAGCCTTCGCTAAAATAAGTTCTTATGGTAATAAACATTTCTTGCTTGCTGCAATCTGCATATTTTATAGCATTTGAAAGGAGGTTGTTAATAATGATTTTTAAACGAAGGCCATCGCTTTCAATTTGGTCTACTAAGTGTTCTTGTGTGAATTTAATCCTGTTAGCATTTTCAATATGCATTAATTGCAGGATAGCTTCATTGCATAACTCTTTAAGACTTACCGGTTCCATTATTATTTCTTTTCTTTTGTTTTTAGAATAATCAATAATGTCGCTAATAAATTGATCTTGTCTGGCAAGACTTTGATGCATCATTTGTAAATAATCTCGAACTTGTTCTACATCGTCTTCTAGTGCAGTTATTTCAATAAGGCCTTTTAATGAAGTAATGGGAGATCTCAAGTCGTGCGAAGCACTGTAAACAAATCGGTCTAATTCGCGATTTACTATAATAAGATTTTCATTTTTTACTTCTGTTTCTTTTTTTGAAATCAATAACCTTTTGACCATTATCGAATAATACAAACAAACACTGCAGATTATAATTAGAATGAAAAAGATGTTTGTAATAATGAGTAGATCTTTTATTTTTCGAGTTCCTTCGCCAAGTGTATTTGAGAAATTACGCTGATTAATGGTTAATTGGTCACTTATTGTACTAATTTCGTTTAAGTATTTTTTTTCATCTTCTGGGCTTAATAAATTGCGCTCTATTTTGGCATTGATCTGCTGTCCGATAACAAATAAGTCAAAAATTAATTTATCTCCTTTTCCCCATTCTTTGATCGCTTTAGATAAAAAACTTACATCTTTAAAGTTGTCAAATAACCAGATAATGTCATCAAGATCATCTTCGTTATTTCTCCCAATCAGAAATCCCTTTCTTGCAATCTTATTATCTCCAGCTTTCAAAAGTGTAATTCTTGCAATGCCATCTCCTTGAGGCACTTTTAATTCTTCAAGATACAATTTCCATTGCGCATGATTTTTAGTAAATAAATAAGTGATTAAATGTCTTGATGCATCTTTTTGTCCTTTTGAATAATGCGATTCTCCGTTGACATAAGCTCTATTAGCAGATAAAATTTTAATGGTAAAAAAGTTGATGCAGATTAATAATGCACAGGAAATAAAAACGATTAAAATAAGGATAAAAACATTTGGAAAACGAAAGTTTTTTAAAGCTTGCAGTTTAGACATAATCTTAAAATTAGTAGGTTGATAATAAAGTGCCTTTTGCATGTTTTTGTCAAAAAAAATAAAAAAATGGGACAATTATTTATTTTTTAAATATTAAACACTTGTTAATGTATTTTCCTGTTTGTTGATGCTTTTAAAATGATTATCTCAAATATAATAAAATTTATCTTATGATTTTTATGTAAAAAGCCATCCTGAGACAAAAATATTTCTATTTTATTTAGTTTTGTTTAATTATTTGGTTATTAGTATGTTTTGCTTTTTAAGACAAGATTTTAGCAGTTTTTGAACTAAAAGAAGAGAGTTTTAACTTCAATTTTGAAGATAAAAAAGCAATAAAAACAGGCGTTATGCAAAAAACAGTAAATCTCGTTTTTGTTTAAAGATTGGTAATGAATTTGTTTAGATTGTATGATTAAAATTTAGCGTAAATAATCAGTCTTTTAAATGCGTAAATAGATGGAACGACAGGAAAATAGGCATCTATTCTTTTTTTGAATTCAGCTGTTAATGCTGCAAATTCCTGCTCCTTTAATCTTTCTTGATAAACAGTTAATGCCGAACCGGAAATAAAGTCAAAAAAATCGTCCTTTTGACTAGAAATTAAGGGATAAACTTTCTCGTAGAGAACCAAATCGGTACCGCCATTTTCGAATAGAATTTTAGCGTAATCATCTAAAGCCAATATTGGAGAAGGGCGTGTCCAATGTTTGAGATACGTAGCAAAAGGTTCTTCTTGAACAAGCTGTAAAAGTATTTTATTCAAGATGTTTTCATTTTGCTGTGGCATCTGAACTGCCAATTGTCCGCCTGGATTTATTCGGGAGATAATTTGAGGAAAAAGTTCATTATGATTATCAATCCATTGTAAGGCCGCATTTGAAAAGATCAAATCCCATTTGGTTTCGTCGTTGATTTGTTCTAAAATCGTTTTTTCTTTAAATTCAAGATTTTCTTGCACTGGAGCTTTTGCCAGCATTTCGACAGAATTATCAATACCAAGAACAGTTGGATTGGTTAGTTTTTGATGCAATTTTTGAGTAAGTTCACCCGTTCCGCATCCGAGATCTATAACTTTCAAATTGGGTTTATCAATAATATGACTTGTTAGATCGTCAAAAGGTTTAGAACGTTCTTCTTTAAACTCATTATATTTTTTTGGATCCCAAGTCATGATTTTCTTTTTCTTTTAAAAATAAGGAAAATTTCTAATGCTTCAAAACCAAGGAAAAAGATTATTCTGTTGTTTTACAATTAAAATTGAAAAACTCATTTAAAGTTATTCTAATTCATGCCAAAAATGACCGCAGCCGTTTTTGCATTCTGTATTTCTTCTTTCTGTATCTGTAATTTTAAAAATCCAAAGTAAAGAGGTTATTACTTTTTTATTTTCATTTTCGGGCAAGGAAGCCAATTTATTGAAAGCAATTTTGGTCGAGAAATTTTTTAAAATTATAATTGGCGTGCAAGTTGGTTTTAGGGGAATACTATTTATTGCTCTTTGATAAGTTTCTGAATTATAATCAGTTTTATTTGGAATAGAATTTAAAATGTAAACTTGAAGTGTTTCAAAAATCTTGTCAAAACTATTCTTATCCAATAATAGTTCTAAACCAATATTGAAATCCATTTTGTCTTGAGCAATTTTATTGATTATTTCTTCCATTCTTTCCAAATTCTTTATTTTCATTAGGCAATTCGTAGAAATCAAATATATAAAAGTTGAAATTACTAATGTTGATTTATATATCGTTTTTGAATGCACTTTTTGTTTGCTTTAGGGATGACAACAGCATCCTTTTGTAGCAATCCCGATAACTATCAGGAACCATAAAAGATAAAGTGAATAGTCCGACCCAAAAGTATACGCTCAAAAGATTTTAATAAAGATTAGGGTTAAATCTTGATAAATATGGTCTTTTTTAAGAATTTATGGAATTTATAATTTAAAGATTAAGATTTCAGAAAAAAGTATATCTTTAGCCAACCTAAACCAATAAAAATGCAAGAAAACGACCAAGAACATTTTAAAAGAGAACTCGGACTCTTAGACGGAACCATGCTTGTGGTTGGCTCTATGATTGGATCCGGAATATTTATTGTAAGTGCCGATATTGCCCGACAAGTAGGCTCGGCAGGATGGCTTACATTAATCTGGCTTTTGTCTGGATTTATTACCGTTGTCGCGGCGGTGAGCTATGGCGAATTGAGTGCGATGTTTCCAAAAGCTGGCGGGCAATACGTTTACTTAAAAGAAGCCTATAATAAACTAATTGCCTTTTTGTACGGTTGGAGTTTTTTCGCAGTTATTCAGACTGGAACTATTGCGGCAGTAGGAGTGGCTTTTTCTAAATTTGCAGCTTATTTGTATGAACCTTTGAGTGATGAGAATATTCTTTACGAACTGGGAGCTTTTAAACTGAATGCAGCTCAGCTAGTTTCGATTTTAACTATTATCATTCTAACTTTTATCAATAGCCGAGGAGTCAAAAATGGAAAAATTCTGCAAACCGTTTTAACGATAATTAAAATTTTATCGCTTCTTGGATTAGTCGTTTTCGGATTAACCCTTGCTGCGAAAGCTTCTGTTTGGGATGCAAACTGGGCAGACGGATGGAGCACAAGAACGTTTGACAAAGAAAGCGGATCATGGCTGCCAATTAGTGGAACAGCTTTAATTTCTGGAATTTCGGCTGCAATGGTTGGATCTTTATTCTCTAGTGATGCTTGGAACGGTGTGACTTTTATCGCTGGTGAAATTAAAAATCCTAAACGAAATGTAGGTCTTAGTCTTTTTCTAGGAACTTTTATTGTAACCTCTCTATATGTTGTAACAAATCTTATGTATTTGGCCGTAGTTCCGTTTGATGAAATAGCAACAGCAAAGTTTGATCGTGTTGCAGTTGTGGCTTCAGATTATATTTTTGGAAATGTCGGAGCCTTGATTATTGCAATTATGATTATGATTTCGACTTTTGCTTGCAACAACGGATTAATTATGGCGGGTGCGAGAGTGTATTATACGATGGCAAAAGATGGTTTGTTTTTCAAAAAAGCTGCTGTTTTAAATAGTTCGAGCGTTCCTGCTTGGGCACTTTGGGCGCAGTGTATTTGGGCTTCGGCTTTGTGCTTGACAGGCAAATATGGTGATTTGCTTGATTTTGTAATTATCATCGTATTGATTTTTTATATTCTGACCATCTACGGAATTTTTATTCTAAGAAAAAAGATGCCAGATGCAGAAAGACCTTATAAAGCATTTGGATATCCATTTTTACCAATGCTATATATTGTTGTAGCGTCGGCAATTTGTATTGCGTTACTAATTACAAAATTCTCAACCTGCGGCTGGGGAGTGTTGATTATGTTAACTGGAATTCCAGTTTATTACTTAACGAAACCGAAAGAAGAATAGATTCAAAAATTTCAAATTTTATCTATAAAAAAGTGCCTTTTATTGCAAGGCACTTTTTGTTTTTTTAATTGTTTGTATTCGATAAATCATTGTCAATTCTCTCTGTGGTAGGTCTGAGAAATATCAGATAAACTAATATCAGAATTCCAAATAATATAAAATCGGGTTTTAAAATTAAAATCAAAAAAGCGGCGCCTTCAAGAACCGCCCATCGCATAATAGAGGCAGCTTGATATATAGGCATTTTATCTTCGAGTTTTAACTTTGGATCAATCTGCTTTAATTGTGTTTTAAATAATATACTGCTTAAAACAATTGCTAGAATCGGAATAGCAAGATATATTATTGAAGCTGTATCAATAACAGGTACATGTAGCGTTTCAAGTGAAAGATCTCCAATAATGTAATAAGCGATGATGGTTCCTGCACAAATGGCGAGATGGATAATTTGTAAAGCTTTGATTTTTTCGGTCATGATTTGGTTTAGATTTGAGGTTAACTTTATGCAAGTTAAGATTAATTACTTTTAAATAAACAGTTTATGATATTGGTTTTAGTGAATAGTATAGCCATAAACAAAAAAAAGACACTATAAGTAGTGTCTTTTAAATGTAAATAATCGTTGTAAACTCTAGTTATATTTCAACCGGCTCATCAACAGATTTTATAGTTGAATTAATAATAGACAAAGTAAGCGGATCGGTTTCTCCAGAGAAGAAAGCCTCCAAAATTTCCTGAAATATCGGATTTGCATTTTCTACCAATGAAAATAAAGTCATGCAAGAACGTAATTTTCGTGCATCTAAGTCACCAAAAATTCCATCAGCCGATTTCATCTTAAAGGTTAATAATAACTCTGAAATTTCAATCAAATGTTTTCCTAAAATAGGATGCTCCAAATAATCTGTAGCTTCTTTTAAATCATTAATGGCATAAAGATTTGCAGTATCACTTTTACCCAATCCTTTAATTTGAGGAAAAATAAACCACATCCAATGCGTCTCTTTTTTCCCCTTTCCGATTTCAGAAAGAGCAGTAAGATAAAGTTTGTTTTGCGCATCTAAGAAGCGCGCTAAATCGTTGTTTGAATAAGCCATTACGGTATTATATTTTTTTAAAAGGTTGCAAAAATAGTAAAAAAGGAAGGTTCAGCCTAATAAAACGTTCATACAATCAGTATTTTAACTTTTTTCGACAGAATTTTCCTCATAGGGATTGAGCTAATAAATCAGCTAGTTTTTAGTTCTGAATGTATTACGTATTACGTTGCGTTTGTCTGAATGTTAAATTTATTCTGGGCAAAACTTTACGTGCCGTTTTCGGAACATGGTGCTGCCAGAAACTATTCGTAGTTCCCGCCATTAGTAGAAAAGAACCATGATGAAGCGGAATTTCAACTAACGGAATATCCTTTCTAAATTTATGGCGAAGTTTAAACATTCGAGTTTCCCCAAAAGTCACAGAAGCTATAATCGGATCTTTACCAGATTTGTCTTCCCGATCGCTATGCCAGCCTACACCATCTTTCCCGTTTCGGTATAAATTTAACAGAAGACTGTTAAAATCAAGCTGAGTTTCTTTCTCCACGCGGCCTCTGATTTTTAACAATTCATACGTCCAGTCAGGTCCGTTTGGATCTGCTCCTTCGTTGTCTTTATCTTCATACCATGCAATCATTCTGGGAACAGTATAGGTTTTATCATAAATTTCCATTTCATATTCTCTCCATTTCGTTTTGCGCAGTATTCTTTCATAAAAAGAATCTGATTCTTCTTTGCTGAAGAAATTTTCAATCAGAATTAGTTCGCAATCCGGAAGATCAAATATTTTTTTACCTCCGTGTCCAGTGGTAAATAATTCGGTGTCGGTAAATAGTGTCATAATTTTGATTTTTACAGCTCTATTTTTCTCTAATTTGATTTTAGACTAAGAAATGTTTTTTAAAGAATACTTTTCTAGGATGCTTTTCTGCATAAGAAAAAATCAGTTGCTCAATGTATTGATTGCTTTTATAAGGCGTAACATAATTTTTTACGTCTGAAGGCTCATGAATCGAAACATCTGAAGGAAGATACCCCATCCCGTAAAAATGCCCATTTTCAATCCAAATGCAACTGCGTTCTTCTTTTGATTTTCCTTTGTCAATAATGGCAAAAGAAGGTCTATTATTCAATAGATAATCAATAGCATTATCGACTTGTGCATTATGCATTATAGCATCGGGCAGACTTTGCACATTATTATTGTAGAAAAATTCGCCATCCTCAGATTTTGAATATTTACAGAAACGATGATCGATTTCAAAACGTTCGGCAAGGTTTCGAAGTAAATTGATACCTTCATGCAAACTGCTGAATTCGTGAATACAAACCTGAAACTTACTTACTTTGCCAATGGCAAGATATTTATAGCCATTTCTAGCTTCGTATTGGTAAATTCCAAATTTGGCTTCAAAACGTTTTAAAGCTCTATTATAAGTTGGCCAAAGTTTTTTGATTTCGGTACATTCTAAAAGAAGCGCCATTAATTCGGTAGCGCAGATTTCAAAAGAAATTCCGTGAATATCTCTTAAAAAGTGCTGCCTCTGCGGATTTATATTGTTACCACTAAAATGAGATGCTACACGTTTCTTTACATTGATGGCTTTTCCAACATAAATCACTTTTTTTTGCTGATTATAAAAGTAATAGACACCTGGTTTTTCGGGTAAATTATTAAAGTCATCTGGTGGAAGATTAGGAGGTAAACGCTGATCTTGTGCTGTTTTTTTGATCATTTTCTCGATTTCTCCGGCGTCATCCCATTCTAATAAAAGCGAAAAAAGCAAAGCAGTAGCATCGGCATCTCCGCCGGCGCGGTGTCTGTTTTCTAAATTGATATTTAAAGAATTGCAAAGATTCCCTAAACTATAAGAACCCAATCCCGGTTTGATTTTTCTAGCTGCTCGAACGGTGCAAAGTTTTTTAGCAGACCATTTAAAACCTGACTGTTCCAATTGATGATGAACAAATGAATAATCGAAATTGACATTATGTGCAACGAAAATACGATCAGTAAGCATTTCCAAAACTTTTTCTGAAATATCATCAAAGATTGGCGCATTGGCTACCATTTCATTATTAATTCCTGTTAATCCAAAAATAGAAGGAGGAATGTCCTGTTGAGGATTTACAAGTGTTTCATAACGATCCAGCACATTTTTACCATCATGAATAATGATCGCAATTTCTGTAATGCGGCTGCCACTGGCATTTCCACCTGTGGTTTCAATATCGACTATAGCATATTCCGTATTTTTCATCTTTATATAACGTAAGTTGTTCTTTAGTTATTTAAAATTTAACACATAGATTTAAAATTAAAATTGGCAATCTCTACAAGCTAATAAACTATTTTTCTATGTGTTAAATCATTGTACTCATTTAAAATTTCATTCGGTGTCTCGGCAGATTAATTTCATGTCCTTGTGGATAAGGCGCACGATGCGTCAAACTCACATCTTCTTTTATCTGATTTTGTGTTCTGTATTGATCTTTAGAATCCATATAACGCGGATCTGGAATAAAAGGCATTTTTGCCATTTTGGTTATTGTGATAGTCGGAAAATGATAATCGACTTCGACATTTCCTAACAAAAGATAACAGCCTCCGCCCTGAAAAGGATATTTTTCCAGACTATCAGGAAAATGTGCCGTATCAAAATAAGTGCCTTCATGATCGATCCAAGTTCCAAAATACATGGTGCCTTTTTTTGTAGGGACGTGTTTTCTGGAAATCAAATAGGCCAGCATTCGAACCTGTTTTTTATGATATTGAACCAAATCTTTCGCCATCACATCACCGCGGTGTTTGGTTTGTAAAAGATCAAAAACAGTACATGAAACGGGGAAACTCAATAATTCGATTTCATCAAAAGCATCTTCAAAAACGGAACGTTCTAATTTTGGAAGTTTGTATTCTTTAACAGGTTCCTGCAGTAATTTTAAATCTCTATTTTTAGGTTTAAAATTATTCAACAGTAGACTGGCAGTGACCAAAAGCTGATTTTTTGTTTTGCCTGTAAAACGAAATGCGTCAATAAAAATCAGGGTTTTAACGCCTTCAATTCCAATTGGAATTCGGTTGATAAAATCTTCCAGAGAATTAAAATCACCTTTTTTATTTCGATCTTCTTCAATCAAATGAGCAATTTTAGATTCCAAACTTTGAATGTGCATGAAACCTAAATAAATATCGGTACCATACAAAGTCGTTTGATATTCGCTTTTGTTTACACACGGATTATGAATCGTTCCGCCAGACATTCTTGCTTCGTGTACATAAACTTCAGTTCTGTAAAATCCGCCCTGATTGTTGATTACCGCTGTCATGAATTCAACAGGATAATTAACTTTCAAGTACAAACTTTGATAACTTTCAACCGCATAAGAAGCTGAGTGTGCTTTGCAGAAAGAATATCCCGCAAAAGATTCGATCTGACGATAAATTTCCTGACTCAAAGTTTCGGGATGTCCTTTTTGAGCACAGCTCGCAAAGAAATTGTCTTTTACTTTCTGCAACGCTTCCAAAGATCTTCCTTTTCCCGACATGGCACGACGAAGAATATCACCGTCAGGAGCGGGAAGTCCGCCGTAATGCTGGGCGATTTTAATCACATCTTCCTGATAAACCATAATCCCGTAAGTTTCGCCAAGATGTTCCTTGAAAACTTCATGAAAATATTCAAACTGAGTTGGATTATTATGACGGAAAATATATTCTTTCATCATTCCCGATTGTGCTACTCCAGGACGAATAATAGACGACGCGGCAACAAGAATTTTATAGTTATCACAATTTAAACGGCGCAGTAAACCACGCATAGCAGGACTTTCGATATAAAAACAACCAATAGTATGTCCTTTTGCTAAATAAGAATTGCAAACAGCCTCGTCTTTAGAAATAGAAGTATCACGAATATTAACTTTTATGCCTCGATTTTTGGCAATCAGTTTTACGCTGTCATCAATATGGCCAATACCGCGCTGACTTAGAATATCGAATTTATCAAAACCAATTTCTTCGGCAATATGCATGTCAAAAAGTACGATTGGAAAACCTTTTGGAGGTATTTCCAGAGGCGTATAATTGGTAATTGGTTCTTCAGAAATCAAAATTCCACACGCATGCATGCTTCGTTGATTGGGATATTTTCCCATCATTTGTCCGTATTCCTGAACCAATTTTACAATTTTATTGGTTGGATGAAGTTCTTCTGGATTTTTTGCCAAAAGATCTAATTCTTCTTTCGGAAGACCAAAAACCTTTCCGACTTCTCTAAAAATAGAACGGTATTTAAATTCGACATTGGTACCGCAAAATGCCACATGATCTCTGCCGTATTTTTTGAAGATATATTCCAGAATTGTGTTGCGTTCTTGCCAGCTCCAATCAATATCAAAATCAGGTGGCGTTTTGCGGTTGAGGTTTAAAAAACGTTCAAAATAGAGATCGAGTTCAATAGGGCAGATATCGGTAATTCCGAGACAATAGGCAATGATGCTGTTGGCACCGCTTCCGCGACCAATATGCATAAAACCTTGGCTATTGCTATATTGAATAATATCCCAAGTAATTAAAAAATAACCGCTGAATTCTAATTCGTCAATAACTTTTAATTCTTTTTTTACTCGGGCTTTTGCTTCAATATTTTCGTTTCCGTAACGTTTTTCAAATCCTTCCCAAGCCAATTCGGTCAGTTTTTCTAAATCTTGCTGACGATTTTCAGTATAGAACTTTTTATTTCTTTTAGCCGAAAAATCATATTGAAAATTACAATCGTCAATGATACGTTTTGTATTTAAAATAATTTCAGGATATTTTTCATAGAATGGAAGAATCGATTCTACAGGTTTCATCACATCAGAAACTTTGCAATAATCTGCTTCTGTAAGTTTCGATAAAATAATATTCGTATCAATAGCACGAAGCACTTTATGCAGATTGTATTCTTTCTTATTTCTAAAGGTTACAGGCTGTAAAATCACCATTTTGGAGATTTTGTTTTTATGTTTTGAAGTCAAAAGACTCGAAACTTCTTCAGGGCGAACTCCGATAAATTCATTTTCAAAAAGTGTTTCAGGAGCATTTTCTAAAGTATAAATCACAAAAACCGACTCGAATTTTGGAGCACGTAAAGGCAAAGTTTCTCCGCTGAAATTATATTCCGTCAAGAATCTGTTCATTTCAGCTAAACCTTCCGCATTTTGCGCCAGACCAATATATCGGAATTCATGATTGCATCGAAATTCCATTCCAACCAAAGGTTTGATTCCTTTTTCCTGACACGCTTTTATGAAATCGTAAATTCCGGTAACGGTATTAATGTCAGTCAATGCCATTGCTTTAATATCATGCAAAACGGCTTCAGCAATCAATTCCTTAAGCGGAATTGTGCCGTAACGTAACGAATGATAAGAATGACAATTAAGGTACATTATTTTTTTCGTTTTAAAATTTCATCTTTAGTGTTTGGTTTAAAATGAGCTCCGGCACAACGCATTACGGCATCAAAACCATAACGGCTTTTCATTTTGTCCATCGCTTCATAAAGTGAAAGCATTTCCTGAGTATCTTCAAAAAGATCAATTTGATACGTTCCGCGTACCAATCCGCTGAAGCGAACACCAATCAAGCGCAGACGCATACGACGCTGATAGACTTTTTCAAAAAGTTCTATTACATTTTTAGTCAGAATATGATCGGCAGAGGTATAAGCTACTCTACATTGTTTGGTTTCGGTATCAAAATTGGCATAACGTATTTTAACCGTAACCGTTGAGGTTAGCCATTGTTCAGCACGAAGCTGGAAAGCCAGTTTTTCGACCATTCCTAATAATATTCTTCGCAGTTTTGCAAGATCGATAGTATCTTGTGAGAAAGTCGTTTCGGTCGAAATTGATTTTCTTTCGGTATAAGGTTCGACAGGCGTGTGGTCAATTCCGTGCGCTTTTTTCCAAAGTTCCAAACCATTTTTGCCAATCATTTGTTGTAAAACTTCAGCTGGCATTTCGGCCAAAGTTTGAATTTTGCGAACGCCAATTCGGGACAAAAGCTGAAAAGTAACTGCTCCAACCATTGGAATTTTCTGAATCGAAAGCGGATTTAAAAAATCTTGTACTTCTTGTTCCGGAATTTCGAGATTCCCGATAGGTTTGCCTTCACCGGTTGCAATTTTAGAAACCGTTTTATTGATGGATAATGAAAAACTAATAGGCAGTCCGGTTTCTTTAATGACTTTTTGAGCCAGTTCATTCGTCCATTTATAACTGCCGTGAAATTTATCCATTCCGGTAATGTCCATATAAAATTCATCGATGCTGGCTTTTTCTAAAACAGGTGCTTTTTCCTGAAGAATTTCGGTAACATCATGAGAAAGTTGCGAATATAATTCCATGTCGCCTTTCATCACTTTTGCGTCGGGACAAAGTTTTAACGCCATACGAATCGGCATCGCAGAACGGACTCCATATTTACGGGCTTCATACGAACAAGAGGCCACAACGCCACGGTCTCCGCCACCTATAATAAGCGGAATACCGTTAAGTTCAGAGTTGGTGCGTCTTTCACAGGATACAAAAAAGGTATCCAAATCCATATGTACAATTGCCCGTGCCATTTTTTCCTTTTGTTTTTGTATGAAACAAAATTAGTACAGGTGGTAACAATTTTTTGTATATTTGCTGTTCCAAATTATAACAAATTAATTATGTCCTTATTTTCAGACAACATCAGAGCACTAAGGGTTAAGCATAAAATATCACAAGAAAAATTAGCTGAAAACCTAAGTATTACAAGAGGAAGATACGTGAAATACGAAGACGGAACTTCGGAAGCACCGTATGACATTTTAAAGAAGATTGCATTATATTTTCATATGAGTATCGACTTGATATTATCTGTCGATATCCGTAAAATTGATGTGCAAAATTTGATAAAACTAGAAGGCAACCGACTTATTTTACCCATTCAAGTGGATAGTTTTGGAGAAAATTTTATTGAAATTGTATCTCAAAAAGCAAAAGCAGGTTACCTAAACGGATATGCCGACCCAGAATATATTGAAAGTTTACAGCAAATTACACTTCCGTTTTTAGGCCCTGGAAAACACCGCGGATTTCCCGTTGAAGGCGATTCAATGCCTCCGCACGAAGATGGTTCGATTATTATTGGCCGTTACGTAGAAAAGCTAGGAGAGGTGATGGACGGCAAAACCTATATTCTGATTACTAAAAGTGAAGGAATGGTGTATAAACGTCTCAATAAAAACAAAAAAAACAGTTTGGTCTTAGAGTCTGATAACAGCTTTTATCCGAATTATGAAGTGAAGGCTTCTGATATTCTCGAGATTTGGGAATACGAATGTAATATCGGCCGCTCGGATAAAAAACAAGAAACAACGGAAACTGGAGAGATGAAAGATTTACTTTTAGAATTGAAAAGGGAAGTTCGAGAGATTAAGAATAATACTTCGAATACTTAAGGTTCATTAACTATAGAAATTAAAAATAATGATATTTATTGTTTATACAGGCACAGTAAGTTTTATAACAAGAACAGAATTAACACTTGCAGAGTGGGATAAACGATTTCATAGGTTTTTAAGAGTAATTGGTTTTATTAGTGATGAAGAATTTCTTGATGAGCTACGATTTTCATATCGTGTTGATGAAAAGACTGTTAAGGATATTAATGAAATAATCAGTAAAAAGAGTTTTGTCAGTATTAGAATTACAAACAAAGCTTTTGAAGGCTTTCGATATGCTGAAAATTATTTAGATTTTACGGCTATAAAAGGACAGATTTTATATTTTGAAGATTGGAATTTTGTATTTCGAATATTTAATGAAGAATATTTTCTTTGGTGTTTTTTAGGCGGAATAGCAGATGTCC
This sequence comes from Flavobacterium movens, assembly GCF_039581425.1. Classification (NCBI taxonomy): domain Bacteria; kingdom Pseudomonadati; phylum Bacteroidota; class Flavobacteriia; order Flavobacteriales; family Flavobacteriaceae; genus Flavobacterium; species Flavobacterium movens. The sequence goes on along the minus strand of NZ_JBCPXY010000004.1, from coordinate 17,249 downwards.
AAAGAGAAATTAAATTAAGCGAAGAACACGTCAAAAGATATAAAGAAATAGGTTTGGCACAAATAGATTATTTGATTGATAATTTGCAAAAAATGGATTCAATCGAATATAAAAAAGCAATTGCCGAAAATAGAAAATTACTTTAAACCGATATTTTAATGAACATCCAAAAAGCTAAAATAGAAGATCATATCCGTTTAACAGAAATTACCAAAAAGTCAAAAGCGTATTGGGGATATTCGGATGAGCAAATGGAGAAATGGAATAATAATCTAACAATCAAAATAGATTATATAGAAACAAATTCTGTTTTTAATTTGATTGATGAAAATCAGATTATAGGCTATTATTCTTATTTAAGATTGGAAAACAATCAGGTAAAACTAGACAACTTATTTATTTTGCCTGAATATATAGGAAAAGGATTTGGTTCTTTCTTAATGAATGATTTTTTGGAAAGAATGCGAAATGAAAAATATCAAAAAATCATTTTAGATTCAGAACCAAATGCCGAACAATTTTACCAGAAAATTGGATTTAGAAAAATCGGAGAATTTGAAACTTCAATAAAAAATAGATTCATGCCGATTATGGAAATGAAGCTATAATTTTGAAGAAAAAATCCGCCACGAATTCACGAATTATTTTAAATTAAAATTCGTGGCTAATAAATTTACATAAAGCCATTCAAAAATCCTTTTAAACTGTGCAATCCGTAGCTTTAAAAAACTTTGCTACTTAGTGTCTTTGTGGCAAAAAAAATCTAAAAAACTTTAGCAAATCCCAAACCATATTGCTGTCCATTATAGAAAGGCATTATCATAGAAGTCGATTTATTTTCGGCTGATGATTTGAATAGTTTTTTTGTGATATACGGATTAATCCAATAAGCAATTTTGGTACTCAAAATTCCGATTCCCGCTCCGGCAGCGACATCGGTTAGCCAATGGCGATTGTTGTAGATTCTAAAAAGTCCTGTTCCAGTTGCAACGGCGTAACCTGCAATTCCGTACCAAATCGATTTGTCTTTGTATTCTTGATATAAAAATTCGGCTCCGGCAAAAGCAGTTGCAGTATGCCCAGAAGGAAAAGAATTATTAGAACTTCCATCTGGTCTTTCTTCATGCACAATCGATTTTAAGCTTAAAACCGTTGTTGCCATAATGATATACGAAGTTGCAAATATGACCGAACGATCACGCATGTTATTTTTTCCTTCTACTCCAAAAGCATTCAAAGCATAAACAGAGGCAGCAGGTGCATATTGAGAGAAGTCATCAATAGTAATTTTGTTGTCAATATCCTCAGTAACCTCATTTTGGATTTGATGATTAAAACTTAGGAGCTGATCATTTCCAATTCCAATTATGCCATAACCAATTAAAACCGATGGAATAATTAGCTGTTTGTAATTGAATTTCAAATGATTTGACGTACTGTCAATTTTTGCAATAGAATCATTTTGCTGCGCAATGGCAGAAAAGAATCCGAAAAAAAATAGAAGGAAAATCGCTTTGTAGAACATTTTTGTGGCTGTTATATTTTACAAATTAACGAATGTTTTGAACCTAGTATTTTGTGCTTAATTGAACCTTAAGCGAACTTTAATTTGTTGGGTTTAAATAAGGTAATTGGATTAAGATTGGCTAAATAAGAGCCTTATTTTATTTTCCTTTTTTCAGGATTTTGACGATTGTCCCAAAAAGATAATATTTCTATTTGATTGTTATTAATTTCATAAAAAATCAAATAAATTTTCATTGGAATAACACGAGTGATTTTATTAGAAGTAAGTCTTCCAATAAACTCATTATTAGAAAGAGTTTCTAATAAATCTTCAACTTCTTCAAGAATTTTTAAGCTGTAATCAGAATTTCCATTCCTGAAAACATAAAACTCAAGAACATTTGAAAATTCAAGTTTAGCAAGATCAGACCAGATTATTTCTTTTTTAGCCATTCTCTCATCTCTGAAATTACATCTTCATTTTTATGAAATTCGCCATTTTTTATCTGATTTCGGCTTGTTTCGATAGAAGATTGTTGTTCAGCATTTAATTCATATAATGACTGTTCTGAAGAATCAAAAATAGTTTGAAGTGCTTTCAAAAAATTCATGTCTTTAGAATCTCTAATTCTGGAGATCAAATTTTCTTTTATTTGCGCTGTCATGTCCATATCAAATTCTTTTTAATACTCAAAATTAAAGATTTATTTTCAAAATACTGTTAAATAATTTATACTTTCAACGAAAACCAAAACGTACTTCCCAATCCCAAATTACTCTCAACACCAACACTTCCATTTTGTGCTTCAATAAATTCTTTGCTGATTGCTAAACCTAATCCTGTTCCAGATTTCTGACTTCCTGGAACTTGAAAATATTTATCGAAAACCTTGTCTTTATATCTTGTGTCAATTCCTTTTCCGGTGTCGATAACTTGAAAAACCATTTGACTATTTTCTTCTTTTAATTTAATGAGAACCGTACTTTTTTCAGACGAATATCTGATGGCATTAGATAAATAATTAATTAAAACCCAGCCTGTTTTTTCGGCATCGGCTTTTACATTTTTGAGGTTTTCATCGGCATCAACAACTAACTGAATCTTTTTTTGATCTGCCTGAACCTTTACTGCTTCAACAGCATATTTCACAATTTCGTGAGGATTGCTTTTTCCAATATTCAACTGAATATTTCCAGTTTCCAATTGCGATAAATTCAGTAATTCGCCTGTAATTTTCAATAAGCGCTGACTGTCATCTTTTATGCTTTCAACCAGTTGTTTCTGATCGTCATTCATATCGCCCGTTTTTCCATTTTCAAGCAATTGGAGACTTAATTTTATAGAAGCAATCGGCGTTTTTAATTCGTGTGAAACGGTGGCAATGAAATTCGTTTTAGCAAAATCCAATTCTTTAAAAAGCGTAATATTTCGTAAAATAATTACGTCACCAATATTAATTTCTTTTTCTTCGCCAGTTGGCGTTATGGTTATGTTGTGAATCTCTTTTTCGAAATAACTCTCTTTTCCGTGAGCGAAAATTTTGAGAGGCTGTTTTTTCGGAGTTTCACTTTCTTTTAGAATTAAAGAACGAATTAAATCATTAGAAACCGCCAATTCAGCAGCGGGTTTTCCAATAATATCTTCGGATTTTAGACCAATAATTTTCAGCGCTTCATCATTCACAAACAAAACAATTCCTTCGTTATCCAAACCAATAATGGGATCATTCATATTATTGATTAGGGTTTCCAGTCTTTTTTTCTCAAAAAGAAGTTTATAAACATTGCTATCATGATATTCTTCAAGTTTTTGCGCCATCGTATTGAATGATTTTGCAAGATCACCAAATTCGCTATGGCTCGTAAAATGAACTCTTTCAGAATAATTTTTATTCGCAATTTCTTTAATACTCAGCGTTAATTCTCTAATCGGGTTGGCAATATTATTAGGCAGATTGACCAATAAATTAAAAGCAATCAGAAAGCATAAAGTTCCTACAATGGCAATCGACAAATTGGCTGTTTCAGCCGAATGTTTGGCAATATCGCTTTTCTGTTTTATGGCATCCAGATTTAGTTTCATAATCGCAAAAATATCCTGACGAATCTGTATTTTTATAGTTTCGTTAGAATTGTTTTTGGACAGAAGAGCAAAACTCGTTTTAAGTTTTTCAGTAGCTTGTTTTTCGCCTGGTTCAGTAATATTTTGAGTCTGTTTTTCGAGATTTTCCTCAAAACTCTGAATCGTTTCTGTTGAACCCGATTTCATTCCATCCAAAGCAAAAATCATATTTCTAGAATATTCCAAAGTATTGTAATTGGATTTCAGAATATTCTCGGTGTCCTGCTTAATCAGAAAAACAGAATAAGCACTCACTAACGAAAGAATGATGATCATTAAAAATAATAATCCAACACCCAGATTCAATTTGGTTTTAATTCTCATATTTTATTTTTTGTGTGAAATGTTGTTTGTAAAAGGTGAAATGAAAAACAACATCTTACATCTCACATAAAACATTTTACGATAATATCACAAGATCAACATTAGATAAAGACAGTTTGTTTAGCAAACGCCTAAAAATTGTTGTAGACAAAATTACTTTAAACAAATTAAAATGTGGTTTTCCGATGCACACAGTTGTAATTTGTTTTTCTTCTACTGTTTTCAAAATAGCATCTGTAATATTTGAATCTTCCAATTTAATAACCTCCGCGCCTAATTGCACGGCGAGTTTAAAGTTATTAATTAAATGTCTTTGTTTGTCTAGTGCAATTTTATTACTACTTTCTTTGGGAGTTTCAACATATAAAACATACCAAGAACCATTATAATAGCTTGCTAATCTTGCTGCTTTTCTAATTATAATTTTGGCTGTTTTTTCATTACTGCTAATGCAAGCCAATAATTTTTCATGTCTTAAAGCATGAAGATTAGGAACTTCATTTTCAACTTTTCGAACCACCTGACTTGCTACTTCTTTCAAAGCCAATTCTCGAAGCTGTAAAATCTGTTCCGATTTAAAAAAGTTCGTCAAAGCCGTCTGAATTTTATCCGGAGTATAAATTTTTCCTTCTTTCAGACGTGCAATCAAATCTTCTGAAGTTAAATCAATATTGACGACTTCATCTGCCAATCGCAAAACATTATCCGGAATACGTTCTTGAACATCAATGTTTGTAATACGTTTTACGTCTTCATTTAAACTCTCAATATGTTGAATATTCACAGCCGAAATCACATTAATTCCAGCTTCCAGAATTTCTAGAACATCCTGCCAGCGTTTTTCATTTTTGCTTCCTTCAACATTCGTGTGTGCCAGTTCATCTACAATAACCACTTCCGGCCGAAGGTTGATAATTGCCTGAACATCGAGTTCTTCCAATTCTTTTCCTTTATAAAAAATAGTCCGTCTTGGAATAATCGGCAAACCTGCTAATAATTCATGCGTTTCCTTTCGCATGTGCGTTTCGATGTAGCCAATTTTCACATCGATTCCGTTTTTCAATAACGAATGCGCTTCCTGAAGCATACGAAAAGTTTTGCCCACACCGGCGCTCATACCAATGTAGATTTTAAACTTCCCTTTTCGTGATTTCTGAATTAAATCGAGAAAGTGTTGTGCGTTATTATTTTCGTTTTCCATATTTTTTGCTTTAAGCGATAAGCTTTAGGCTTTAGGCAGTATAACTTTAAAAAGCTTACTGCTTAAAGCCTATAGCCTAAAGCTAAAATGAAATCGCCAGCGAAGTCGTTACAAACGTATTCGTATCCGTTGGGAGATTGTCTTTATTGGCGAAGATTTCGTCTTTACTTGAAAGATTTCTTGCTTCAATTCTAAACATAACATTATCAGTAACTAAGTAATCAAAGTTAGCTGAAAATCCGTAAGTTTTAAAACCATTTGGCGTTTCCGTTGCTACGATCACACCTTTTTCGTCACTATAATATTCACCTCGCACGGCAAGCTGAATCTTATCAACTGGTTTGTATTGCAGAATCAAAACGGGCGAAAACCAAGTATCGTATTTGTTACTATATTTAGCCGATTGCTGAGATCCAATATCAAAACCAGCTGTAATATTTGTCTTTTCCGTTACTTTAAATTGTCCGTAAAAGTTGTTGAAATAACGCCATTTTTTATCAATATCCGGCTGTTCATTTCCAACATAAGTACTCCAGTTCAAAGCAACCCGATCAGACGGTTTGTACGTAACCTGAGTTCCAAAAGCAGGCGTTTGATTCCCTTCTACTTTTTCAATTCTCTGCCAGCCGTTTAAGTACATTCCGGCTAAATACCATTCTCCATATTCAGAAGTGTAACCAATTTTAACTCCCGTTTCGTAATAAGGAGAATTCTCAGCCAGAATACTTCGAGTTAAAGTCTGACAGTCTTTTCCAATCGCACTCTCAAAACCAATATGCGAAGGCATAATTCCCGCATCAATCCATAAATTATGGTTTTTCGAAATCTTTACACCAACATTCGCTTCGTAAACATTTTTCAATAAACCTTGTTCGGCAGACATATTATACTCGGCATAAGTTCCCGCCATCAATGCAAAATTTCCTCGAATATTTTCTTTCGAATAATTCACTTTCGCCATGCCTAAATTCAGGTTTACCTCGTTGCTTTTATTATAACTGTAAAAAAAGTTTGGCCGAGTATGATTTTCTGGTTTTCCGAAATCATAACTGTAATAAGCGTCAACATATCCCGAAAATGTCAATGGACTTTTAGATTCTTCTTGTGCTTGTAAATTGCTAAAACCAAAAGCGATTAAAGCAGTAAGTATTATTTTTTTCATTTTTGTGGTATTCAATTATTTATTAGTAGATTTTTTAGGAGCTAATCCCGCTATCCGTTTCAATCTTTTCCTGGTCTCGTTTTTTTAAACGAGACCAGAAAAAGGATTTCCACTACTATCGGGGCTAGGGCATTTGGGGTAAAAAGGCGTTTTCGTTTCCTGCAAGGTTTCCAAAACCTTGTAGGTATTTAATTTTTTAAGTTTTGATTCAACGTCTCGTTTTGTCATTTCGACGTAAGGAGAAATCTTCGTTGCTAGATCGACACAGATTGACATTCTTTACGGAGCTTCTTGCGAAGATTTCTCCTTCGTCAAAATGACAAGAATGCGCATAGAAAACCTTAGAACCTTAGCGACTCAGAACCTCAGAACCTTTTCTAGCGAAGCGCATCCAAAGCCACATTCAATTCCAAAACATTAACTGTTTCCGGACCAACGACAGCCGTATTAATTTTAGATTCCACCAAAGCTTTTACTTTAGCTTCAGCTAAATTTCTTTCTTTAGCAATTCGTTTCACCTGAATCAAAGCCCCTTGCGGAGAAATATTCGGATCTAAACCACTTCCAGAAGCCGTAACCATATCCGACGAAATATCAGATTTTTTCAAGTACGGATGAACCAATAAAAGTGTATCAATTCTTTTTTGAACCAGAGCCAAATAATCAGGATTGCTTGGACCTTTGTTGCTTCCCGCACTTCCCGACGCGTTATAATCAACAGCCGAAGGTCTTCCCCAGAAATAATTCGACTTATCGAATTTCTGACCAATTTTTTGATATCCAACGACTTTTCCGTTAACCGAAATAGTTTCTCCTTTTCCTTGATTTGGAGCCATTTGTGCGATTCCGTAAATCGCTAAAGGATAAATAACTGCGAACAAGATTAAAGTAGCCACAGTAAGTTTTATTATAGAAAATAGATTTTTCATTTTTTTGAAGATTCTAAGGGACTAAGTTGCTAAGGTTCTAAGTTTTTTTTTCTTAGAATTTAGCAATTCAGAACCAATGTTTTTATTTGAGTTCTGTAAACCCGACAGGTTTTAAAAACCTGTCGGGTTTAATTTTTTACATGAAGAGTGCAACAATCACGTCAATCAGTTTGATTCCGATAAAAGGAACAATCAATCCACCAAGACCATAAATCAAAAGGTTTCTTTTTAAGATTGCACTTGCTCCAATTGGACGATAATCAACGCCTTTCAGTGCAAGCGGAATCAATATCGGAATGATAATCGCGTTGAAAATTACAGCCGATAAAATCGCGCTTTCTGGACTATGCAAATGCATGATATTCAAACCTTGAAGCGCAGGAATCGCAGTAATAAAAAGTGCCGGAACAATAGCAAAATATTTCGCAACGTCATTTGCAATAGAAAAAGTAGTTAAAGTTCCTCGAGTCATTAAAAGCTGTTTTCCAATTTCAACAATCTCAATTAGTTTCGTTGGATCATTGTCAAGATCGACCATGTTTCCGGCTTCTTTTGCCGCTTGAGTTCCGCTGTTCATCGCAACACCAACATTCGCTTGGGCAAGGGCAGGAGCATCATTTGTTCCGTCACCCATCATGGCAACCAATCTTCCTTCAGCTTGTTCTTTTCTGATGTAGTTCATTTTATCTTCAGGTTTAGCCTCGGCAATAAAATCATCAACACCAGCAGCTTCGGCAATAAATTTGGCCGTAAGCGGATTATCACCCGTAACCATTACCGTTTTAATACCCATTCTGCGTAAACGCTCAAAACGCTCTTTCATTCCGGTTTTGATAATATCCTGAAGTTCAATAACACCTTGAACTTCATTGTTTTTAATTACTACTAATGGAGTTCCTCCGTTCGATGAAATAGTGATTACTTGTTGCGCAGTATCTTCAGGGAAAGAATTTCCGGCTTGCTGTGCAATATTCTTCGCAGCATCCTGAGCACCTTTTCTAATGTTTGTTCCGTCTTTTAATACGACACCAGAAGTTCTGGTTTCTGCAGTAAATTTTATACTGTGTGAGATGTTTTCTGTAAGAAGTGAAATGTCTGACTGCATTTTACTATTTACATCTAACGTTTTACCAAGTTCGAGAATACTTTTCCCTTCCGGAGTATCATCTGCAAGCGAACTCAACACAGCCGATTTAACGAAATCATCAAAAGAGATTCCTTTTGTTGGATAAAAATTGGTTGCTTTTCTGTTTCCAATTGTAATAGTTCCAGTTTTATCCAAAAGCAAAACATCAATATCCCCAGCTGTTTCAACCGCTTTACCCGATTTTGTAATCACATTAGCTCGTAAAGCTCTGTCCATTCCCGCAATCCCAATCGCAGAAAGCAATCCTCCAATTGTAGTTGGAATCAAACAAACGAACAAAGCAATGAAAGCCGCAATCGTGATGGGTGCGTTGGCATAGTCGGCAAACGGTTTTAGCGTAACGCACACAATCACGAAAATTAAAGTAAATGCGGCTAATAAAATGGTTAAGGCGATTTCGTTTGGTGTTTTCTGACGGCTCGCACCTTCAACCAAAGCAATCATTTTATCTAAAAAACTTTCGCCAGGTTCAGAAGTTACTTTTACTTTAATTTTATCAGATAATACTTTTGTCCCTCCAGTTACAGATGATTTATCTCCGCCAGCTTCCCGAATTACAGGAGCACTTTCTCCGGTAATGGCACTTTCGTCGATTGTAGCCAGACCTTCGATAATTTCACCATCGGCAGCAATTAAATCGCCAGCTTCACAAACGAAAATATCATCTTTTTTTAATGCTGAAGAACTTATGTTTTTAATTTCTCCGTTAGGCATAATTTGTCTTGCAGGAGTTTCTTCTCTTGTTTTTCTTAAACTGTCGGCTTGTGCTTTTCCTCTCGCTTCGGCAATAGCTTCGGCAAAATTGGCAAATAAAAGTGTAGCCAGTAAAATTAAAAATACAATTAAGTTATAAGTAAAACTTCCTTGGTCATTTGCGCCCATTAAGATCGAAACGCAGACAGCAAACATAATTGCGGTTCCAATTTCTACGGTAAACATTACCGGATTTTTGATCATCATTTTGGGATTCAGTTTGACAAAAGACTGCACTAAGGCTTCTTTTACCTGTTTACTTTCAAACAATGATGTGGATTTATTAGTTGTCATTTTTCTTTGTGTAAAATGTTAAATGTAAAATGTGAAATTTCCTACTTTTGTAAATAATTATTTTAAATATGAAACCACACAAAAAATTGAATTCTTGGATTAAAAGTTTTGAATTCGTTAAAGAAATTTATTTAGCTACAAGACAATTCCCTTCGGAGGAAAAGTTTGGAATTACTTCACAAATCCGCAGAGCTTCTGTTTCTGTACCTGTTAATATTGCCGAAGGAGCAGCAAGAAAAGGAACAAAAGAGTTTATCCATTTTTTGCATATTTCTCTAGGTTCTTTATCAGAACTCGATACTTTAATTTTATTGAGCAAGGAGTTAGATTTTTTCAATGAAAAAGAATGTGAACAATTGATTGAAAAATTAGATATCATAGGGAAACTTATTTATGGATTAATCAAGAATCTTGAAGCACGTTTATGATTTGTTTTTTGTGAGATGTTAAAAGTGAGATGTAAGCTGTTATTATGAGAGTTAATTTGATTTCTTTTTTTACATCTCACTTTTCACAAATCACATTTTACATACCAAAATACTCTGCTAAAGGCCCAAGTGCCAGCGCTGGGAAGAATGATAAAGCAGCAATAATTGCGATTACGGCAAAAGTCATGATTCCGAAAATTGAGGTATCCGTTTTTAAAGTTCCTGCACTCTCTGGAATGTATTTTTTACCTGCCAATAAACCTGCAATTGCCAATGGACCAATGATTGGAATAAAACGACTTAGCAACAATACAATTCCAGTTGTAATATTCCAAAACGGATTATTATCTCCCAAACCTTCAAAACCAGAACCATTGTTAGCGGCGCTCGAAGTATATTCGTATAACATTTCAGAAAATCCGTGATTACCAGGATTATTTAACCAGCCAGTTGCATTTCCGTTAAACCAATAACCCATTGCAGTATCATGCGCAGCAAAATATGACGCTAAAGCAGTTCCTGCTAAAATCAATAAAGGATGAAGAATGGCGATAAAAGCCGCAATTTTAACTTCCCGCGCTTCGATTTTCTTGCCTAAAAATTCGGGAGTTCGACCAACCATTAATCCCGAGATAAATACAGCCAGAATAATGAAAATGTAGTAGTTCAAAATACCAACACCGCATCCGCCATAAAAGGCATTTACCATCATCGATAATAATTGCATAGCACCAGAAATAGGCATAGAACTATCGTGCATACTATTTACAGAACCTGTAGAAATTACCGTTGTAGCAATACTCCAGAATCCTGAAATTGCTGGGCCAAACCGAACTTCTTTTCCTTCCATCGCTCCGGTTGCTTGTGCGATACCCATTTTTTCGATGGCAGGATTTCCGTTGATTTCACTCATAACGGTTGGAACAACCAAGAGTAAAAATCCAACTGTCATTACACCAAAAATAATATTGGATAATTTTCTTTTGTTGAGGTAAAATCCAAGAGCAAAAATCATCGCAAACGGAATAATCATTTGGGCCCAAAGTTCAACTCCGTTAGTAAAATAAGTTGGGTTTTCTAATGGATGTGAGGAGTTGGCTCCAAAAAAACCACCACCATTTGTACCAATATGTTTAATCGCAATAAACGCTGCTGCTGGTCCGCGAGAAACTTCTACGTGATCACCTTGTAGTGTTGTAATGGCATCTTTACCTTCAAAAGTCATCGGAGTTCCGCTAAATACTAGTGCGATAGCCACAATTACTGAAAGCGGCAATAAAATACGAGTACAGCTTTTGATGAAATAATTATAAAAATTACCCAGTTTTTCTGTTGTTCTTTCTTTCATTGCTGTAAAAATCATGGCGGCCGCAGCCATTCCGATACCGGCAGAAACAAATTGAAGGAACATCAAGACGATTTGCGAAAGGTAAGAAACCCCACTTTCGCCTGAATAATGTTGTAAGTTACAATTGACTAAAAATGAAATAGCAGTGTTAAATGCCAGATCTGGCGTCATTGAAGGGTTGTTATCTGGATTAAGAGGTAAAGAACCCTGAAACAATAAGACAAAAAAGCAAAGAAAGAACCAAACCATATTGATACTCAAAAGTGCTTTTAAGTGTTGCTTCCAGTTCATTTCTTCAGCCGAATTAATACCGCTGATTTTAAAAATAAATTTTTCAATTGGATTGAAAATCGGGTCAAAAAGAGTTTTATCTCCTAAATAAACTTTAGCAATATATTTTCCTAAAGGAATCGCTAAAACAATAGTTACGATAAAAATACCAATGACGCCTAATAATTCTGTGTTCATAATTTTTATATTTTTTAGTGAAAAATGAGAGGTGATTTGTAAAATGAGTTGATGAATAAAATTTGCGTTTACATTTCACTTAAAGCATTTCACTTTTTACATGATTTAAAATTTTTCGGGTTTGATTAGTACATAAATCAAATACACGAAAACGGCGATTGAAATGATAAATAGTGTAGTCATGATTTAGATTTTTTCAAAGAATTCAATTGACAGAAAACAAATGGCAAACAGCACAACAGCTAATGCGAGTAAAAGAAAAGTGATCATAGGATAATTATTTTAGATTTTAGATTTTAGATTTGTAAATTGTAATTTGTGAAAAGTGATCAGTACATCTCACATCTCACAAACAACATTTCACATTAAACTCCCGAAGCATTAACCTGCTTAATATATTCCGCTTTAAGAGTTTGAGGGAAAAGATGTGAAATATTGCAGTTACGCATTTCCATAAAAGACGAAACCGAAAAAACGTATACGTTAGAAATTGCATTTTTAGTTTCGATGCTTCCAGTTATAAACAAACGTTCGGCAAGAGCTAGACATTTTTTCGCTCTGACGATATTTCCAGAAATAATAGATTTTTTGGTTATCTCAGCAAACCGTTCGGCTTGTTTGTAGATTGAGGTTACTTGATTTTTCATTTGGAATGAATTTTTAATGTTCTCTCTCCTTATGCCAAAATATGTTCCGAAATAATCAGGTTATGTGTAAAGTGTTGTGAATAAAAGGAATGTAGCTTTGTGCCAAAAATTAGGCATAAAAAAAGCCTATCATTTTGATAAGCTTTTCTCGTTTTGATATGTTATTTAAGCTTCGGAGAAGCGACATGTTTATAGAAAATAATGAAACCATGTTTATCAGAACCCCAGCGGGGTGACATATTTTTTTAGATTGTGTGGGTGCCACTCCGCTGGAGCTTTTAATAAATGCGGTTAAATTATGTTATAAATATGTCGCTTCTCTGAAGCTTTGAAAATTGATTTTTTGTAATTGTTATTGAATCCCATATTCCTCTAGCTTTCTATATAAGGTAGCAATCCCAATTTCTAATAATCGTGCCGTTTCAGCTTTATTTCCTTTTGTATAATTTAAAACTTTCTGAATATGCAATTTCTCAACACTCTGCATCGAGAAAGCCGACATGGGTTTTGAATTATTTTCAGTCTGATGTTGCATTTCATACGGCAGAACATCCGAAGTCAAAATATCTCCATTGCTCAAAATAACCGATCTTTCGATTACATTTTTAAGTTCACGAATATTTCCTGGCCAAGAATAGTTTTCCAGTTTTTGTAAAAAGTCATCTGCAATCTGTAATGCCTTTTTATTCGTTTTTTCAGAAAATTGCTTCACGTAATAATTGGCCAATAGCGGAATATCTTTAATTCTTTCTCTTAAAGAAGGCAGTTTAATTTCGAAGATATTCAAACGGAAATACAAATCAGAACGGAAACGATGTTCGTCGCTTTCTGTTTTTAAATCTCGGTTTGTAGCTGCAATTAATCTGAAATTTGATTTTTTAGGAGTCGTATCTCCAACTGGAATATATTCGCTTGTTTCTAAAACCCGCAATAATTTGGCTTGAAGATCAATTGGCATTTCACCAATTTCATCCAGAAATAAAGTTCCGCCGTTTGCTTCTTCAATAAAACCTTTTTTATCTTTTACAGCTCCCGTAAAAGCGCCTTGTTTATGACCAAAAAGTTCGCTTTCTAAAATTTCTTTTGTGAAAGTACTGCAGTTTAATGCCACAAAAGATTTCCCTGCACGATTACTGTTTTCATGAATTGCTTGTGCAAAAACTTCTTTTCCCGTTCCAGTTTCTCCCATAAGTAAAACAGTCGAATCGGTTTTGGCTACTTTTTGAGCCAAATCAATAACTTGTTCAATTCCTTTTGATTTTCCAATAATGGTATTGAAAGAATATTTATCATTGATTCGTTTTTCAAGCTGTTGAACTTTTTTCTGCAATTGTACTTTTTCTACGGCTTTATAAAGAAGCGGAATAATTTTATCGTTATCGTCGCCTTTTACAATATAATCGAAAGCACCATTTTTCATTGCTTGAACGCCGTCTGGAATATTTCCAAAAGCAGTCAGCAGAATAACTTCTGTCAAAGGAAAACTTCCTTTTATATTCTGAAGAAAATCAACACCATTTCCATCCGGCAGTTTTACATCACACAAAACGACGTCAATTTCGGTTTGTTCCAATTTCTTAAAACCCGATTTTAAATCTTTGGTTTCAAAAACTTCAAATCCTTCTGATTTTATAATTCTCGCTAGCAGACTTCTCAGTTTTTCTTCGTCGTCTATAATTAAAATTTTGTGTGTCATTTTGCAGATAAGCTAAAACCGAATTGGTGTTTTGATGTACAAATTTAGGCTTAAAATCTGTTCTCTTTTTTGATTCAGAACAAATTATTTTTAAGGACAGGATCAGTTTTAAAATATTTTTTCAAAAAGAAATGTACTTTTAGATCGTAAAAGAACCACTAAAATTTATGTCAAAACGAATTCTACTTATTATCGCTGCCGTGATCTTTGGAAGCTTTAATGGTTTTTCAAACGGAATTATTCAAAAAGATTCTTCAAAATCAAAAACGATTTCATTCAAAATAAAATTAAAATCGGAAGAAAAAGTCAAAATTAAAGTTACTCCTTTAAAATACAACAAACATTTCGCTTATAGTTTTACGCTCGATGATGGATATCGGTCAGCATACTTAACTGCATTTCCGTTATTGAATGGCGGAAAAATCAGTAATCCAGATAAAAACGAATGGAAAATTGATCAAGGCGGAGACGGAACAACTTCAAGTGGTCTTTATTATTCGGACGGATTTGGAAATAAAATTCCGTTTAAATTGGCATTGGCTATTAATGGTGGCGCAATTCGAGATTTGCCAGAAAATCGTGGGCATCTTTCCTGGCCTGAAATCAAAGAAATGTATAACGCCGGTTGGGATATTTTAAACCATGGTTTTCATCATGCAACAAAACACGGAACAAATTATTTGGCTGAGGTAACCGAAAATACAACCTCAATAAAACAGAATCTTGATTTTGCAATGTCGCATTTTGTAGTTCCAGGTGGAGAAGGTGATGAGAAATATTATTTGGAATATGAAAAAGAGGCTTTGGCCAATGGAAATTTATCTGTTGCTTCTTATTACGGTGTAGGACCCGTTTTTAAAGTGGATTCAAAAATAGATTTAGATAAAATGATTTCTGCTCGAACTTTTGTTCAGAGTTCAAATGATACAATCACTTTTAAAACCATGGATCGTTATCTAAAAACTTTAGATTCGATTGTAAAACAGCCAAATCCAATTTGGTTTAACGAATTCACGCACGGAACGGGAAATACAAACTTGTGGAATTTAAGCATGCGTTTTCCAGATTTCAAATATTATATGACAACGCTTGCCAACAAATACGGAGAAAAAGGAAACGATTCTATTTGGATGGCGTCATGGCAAGAAGTTTACGAATATATTTGGTTAAGAGACCGAATAAAAATAGATTACAAGCAAAAAGGAAAAGATGTAGAAGTGAAAATTGTAATTCCTGAAATTCCTGAAGTATTTAGATATCGTGAAATTTCACTACTGATTGATGCTTCTTCAAAATTTGAAATAGAATCTGGCAAAGATTTAATTATTAAAGATGATGGTAAAACAAACCATAAACTAATTCATCTGAAATTGAAACAATAAACATTTGTAGCTACAAATATTATAATTCTATTAACATTAGAAAACAAAAGGCATTCGCATAAATGAGTTAATTTTGCATTTTAGCCTTAATTTATATGAAAAACCCAATTTCAGTCTCAATATTAGAGCTTGCGATTATCACTGAAGATAGTAATGCAACAGAAACATTCCAAAAAACAAAAGACATTGCGCAATTAGCCGATAAATTAGGATACAAAAGAATTTGGCTGGCAGAACATCACAATATGGCACACGTTGCAAGTACAGCGACGGTTGTTTTAATTGGATATGTAGCAAGTCAAACCCAGAATATTCGTGTAGGTTCTGGCGGAATCATGCTTCCAAATCATTCACCTTTGGTAGTAGCAGAACAATTTGGAACACTAGAAACTCTTTACCCCAACCGAATTGATTTAGGTTTAGGAAGAGCTCCAGGAACAGATCAGCCAACTGCTGAAGCGATTCGAAAAGACTTTTTCGAACAAGCACAGCGATTTCCGCAAAATGTAAGCAAGCTTCAAGAATACTTTTCATCTGAAAATGCTACAGGAAAAGTTCGTGCATTTCCAGCCGAAGGATTAAATGTGCCAATCTGGATTTTAGGGTCAAGTATGGACAGTGCTGCTTTAGCGGCGGCTTATGGATTGCCTTATGCTTTTGCAGGACACTTTGCGCCAAAACTAATGATCCAGGCATTTGAATTTTACAGAGAAAATTTCCAACCATCGGAGTATTTAGACAAACCCAAAACAATGGCGTGTGTAAATATCATCGCAGCAGATACAAATGAGGAAGCAGAATTACTATCTACAAGTTTGTATCAAATGTTCCTAAACCTAATTAGAAATGATCGCAAAGGTTTGCAGCCTCCTGTTTCGTCATTAGATGATATTATGAACGAAGCAGAACGTTTTCATGTGAATCAAATGACAGCAGGAACTTTTACAGGGAACAAAGAACAGCTAGTAGCCGATTTGAGAAAGTTTATTGACTATGCCCGAATTGACGAACTAATGGTGACAAGTCCAATCTTCGATCATCAGGCCAAGTTAAAAAGCATTCAAATTACCAAAGAGGTAATAGATGCTTTGAATGAATAAATAAGTATTATATATAGTATAGTTTTTTCTCTCTATTATATATAAGAATAATTCTTATTTCGAACCCGATAGTTTTTTAAAATCTGTCGGGTTTATTTTTTATAGATATATATAAGGAGAAAAACTCGATTGTTCTGCTAAGCACAGCTGTAGCGTTTTTGAATTGTAATGTGCCTTAATAAGGAGCTATTTCCCGCTATGCGCTTCAATCTTTTGCTTTTTAAAGAAAAAAGCAAAAGGATTTCCGCTCCTATCGGGGCTAGGGGCATCGGTTTTCAGAAGAAATGATGCGGGATGGAGATGAATCCTAAGCAGAATAGAGCCCAAAAAGGGAAAACTTGGCGCCTTTGCGCCTTTGCGGGATCAGAAAATGCATTTTAAGGAAGCCTTGAACCCTGTCTTTTTTCCGGAAAAGAGTGGGTAAAGCCTAAAAACCCGATAAAATCTGCAGATGAAAACGTCCCAAAATCATGAAAACCGCGGCGCAGTTCAGAAAAAAGCTACGGAGAGGCAAAAAACTTCGGACTGTAAAGCGTCTGTTATCAGCGCGTTAAGAAAAAAGGCGAAAAAAGATCAAAAAAACCCGGTAAAAAAGCTTGGAAAAGCGGAAAAAGGTTCTACTTTTGCACCCGCAACAGCGAAGGCGTTCATCGAAATACCGGCATGAAGGAAGGATCTGAAGAAAAGAAATTTTCAGAAAAAAAAGATTCGGAAAAGCTTGCGGGATTCGGAAATGCTTTCT